>CAZTGH010000008.1:940-33456 GCA_964612985.1 uncultured Pirellulales bacterium | reverse complement strand
TCCTCCAGCACCGCATTGTACTGCGGAATGACGAACGTCGTCAAGCCCAGCAGTAGAACGAACGTGATGGCCAGGATGATCAGCGGATAGGCGGCATGCACCGGTTGGAGCCGCATCCGCCGGGCGGTAGCAGACTTCAGGTCCTCTTGCACGGTCTCGAGCGCCGCCGGCAACTGGCCCTTGGGTTCTGCCGCCGACAGAATCGCCAGCGCCCGACTCGGACACTGCGGATAGCCCCGCCGAATCGACTCGGTCAGCGAATAGCCCTGCACCAGCCAGTTCTTGATCCGCTTCAGCGTCGAGGCCCCGGCATCCGTCCGCTCGCTGGCGGCGCATTCCAGGGCCATCGGCAGAGGCAAATTCTGTCTCATGCTGCTGCTAAGCGTCGAGAACACGTGCACCGGGATCGTCTTACGCGAACCGGCGCCGTAACCGATCAGACACGCGATAAGGCCCGCCATCCCCAGCACCAGAAACAGCGGAAGGACGAAGCCCGCCCCCGCCGCCATGAACGCCCAGAACAAGCCGACGATCAGAAGCCCGCCGACGATCGCCAGCAGGATCAGGAAGGCTCCCCGGTGAAACCACCGTTGCCTCTCGGCGTGTCGCCCTCCCAGCGCGATCGCCACCAGCACCACCAGGACCAGCACCATGGCCGACAAGGTAAGCTCCGACTCGTGCGCTTCCACCGAGAGATAGACCATCCCGAAGATCGCCAGGGGCAAGGTCGCCAAAGCCAGGACCGGCTTCTTGTACCCCAGCCAGGCATACACCACCAGGAGAACCGTCGTCATTACAGCGAGTTCAGACATCTTCGTTTCCCTCAACCGGCCGCCGACAAACTCGTGATGACCTGGATCATGGGCAGGAACATCGCCAGAATGGCCATCCCCAGGAACCCCCCTACCACAATGAGCATCAACGGCAGCAGAACGACCTGCAATCGGGACTGCCCGGCGCGGGCCTGGTCGGCATACATATCCGCCAGGCTGTGCAGATTGTCGGGAAGCTCGTTGCGCTGCGTGCCGAGTTGCACCGAATACAGAAACAACCTGGGCAGCATCCCCGAAGCGTGACCGGCTTCCATGAAGTTCTCGCCGTGCTCGATATGGTCGGCGAGCCGTTCGCTGTCGAGCACCAGCCGTTCGCTGCCGGCCGCCACCGCCCCCAGTCGCAGGCACTCGGGCATGTCGCAACCCGCGCTGACCAGCACCGCCATCGCCTCCGCCATTCGGCTCAGCACGCTGCTGTGATACAACCGCCCGATCACCGGCATTCCCAACATGATCCTCTCCTTCACGCGCCGTCCGCCGGCAGAGGCCGAGAGGGCCAGTAAGAAGCCGATCACCGCCGCGACAAGCACACCGACGCCGATCCAGAAGGGAATCACGTTCTCGGACAACTCCAGGACGGCTGTGGTAATCGGGTTAAGCCGACCCCCCACCATCTCCTCCAGGACCGCCTTGAACTGCGGTACGATAAAGGCGAGCACCAGCGAGATGATGATCGCCCCGAGCACGAACACGACGGCGGGATAACTGATCGCCTCGAAGATAATCCTTCGCGTGTGCGAGGCCAGTTCGAGATGGCGGTTCAGGCTGGTCAGCATCTCCGTCAGACGTCCCGTCTCGACCCCCGCTTTCAGGATCCGCCCGTAGAGCGGTGGAAAATACTGCTGTTTCTTTTGAAACGCCTCTTCGATACTGGCGCCCGCTTCCAGATCGGCGGCGATCTCTTCGACGAGCTTGCGCATCGGTTTCGAGGCAATGTCCTGGGCCAGCTCGCGCAGCCCTCTCTCCAGTGGAATGCCCGCCTTGGTGATCGAGACGAGCTGCTGATTGAACAGCAGAAACTCGTTGCGTCCGATCGGCGTGCGGGGCCGTTCGGGCTGGCCCTTTTCCATCGAGTTGACGGTCAGCCCCATCTCGCGAAGATTCGCTCCGGCCTCCTGCGAAGACGCCGCCTCGATCGTCCCGGTCATCAACCGGCCCCCGCTGGTCAGTGCGTTGTACTTGAACGTCGCCATGCTCTCTCGTCCCAATCGTTGTGCTTGAAAAGGCTCCAAACGTGTCACGGGCATCTTGCCCGCGCGTGGTTGTGCGTCTTCGCACAACCGCGGCGAACGACCTCGCTCACCCTATACAATCCGAACATCAGGAGGCCGCCAAATCGCCGGCTCCGCAGGCGCGGTTCAGTTCCGTTTGCGTGGTAATGCCCGCCTCGACCAGCCGGCGACCGTCGTCGAGGATCGTCGCGTGCCCCTTGCTCCCGAGCACCGCCTCCAGCTCTTCGAGATCGGCCTTGGCCAGAATGGCCTTCCGCAAATCGCTGTCCAGTTGCACCATCTCCGCGATCAGTACGCGCCCTTTGAAACCCGTGCCCAGGCACACGTCGCAGCCCACCGGCTCGTAGCTCCCGTCCGTCTGTTTGCGGCAGTTCCCGCAAAGCCTGCGGACCAGCCGCTGATTGACGACCGCCGAGACGCTCGACGTCACCTGATAGGGTTCGATGCCCATCTCCAGCAGTCGCAGCAGGGCGCCCGCCGGGGTGCCGCTGTGCATCGTGCTCATCAGCATGTGCCCGGTCAGGCCCGCTTCGATCGCGATCCGCGCCGTCTCGGCGTCGCGAATCTCACCGATCATCAGCACCTGGGGGTCCTGGCGGAGCAGGGATCGCAGCGCCGTCGGAAAGGTCATCTGTCCGTGTGGCGTGATCGGCACCTGCGTGACGCCTTCGATTCGGATCTCGACCGGGTCTTCCAGCGAAACGATGCTCTTGCCCGGCAAATTCTGAACGATATGGCGGAGAATCGCCGCCAGCGTCGTGCTCTTGCCGCTGCCCGCTGGACCGGTCAGCAGCAGAACGCCCTGGTTCTGGGCCGCGATCGACCGCAACGCCCGTTCGATCTGTGGCGCGAAACCGAGCTGACCCAGCGACAGCAGGTCCTCCCGCCGATAGAATAGACGCACCACCGCCCGCTGCCCATGAATCGTGGGAAAGATCGCCAGTCGCACGTCCGAAACCGCCTCGGGCGACCCGTCCGAAAGCTCCAGTCGTCCCTCCTGAGGGATGTCATTGCGGTAGGTCAGCAGCCCGCCAAGTACCTTGAGCCGGGCCACCACGTTATCGGCCACCGCCGCCGGAAGCCGTTCGATCGGGTTCAAAACGCCGTCCAGGCGGAACTTCACCAGCAGCGCCTCGCCCGTCGGCTCGAAATGCACGTCGCTGGCCCCCGCCCGAATCGCCTGCGACAGCAGATCATCCACCAGGGCGACCACATCTGCCGTGCCACCTTTCTGATCGTTCGGCCTGTTTAGGGCCATTGCACACACTCCTGAACGGTTTCATTCGGCACGCCCCATCGGGGCCGCTTTGTCACCTGTAGGACGCGCCCGCACGCTCGACGTTAATCCGAACCAGCTTTTTTTGCTCCTGGGGCATTTTTTTCCTTAACATGGACACAAATCGCGCGTCTTAATCGGTAAAGCCGCCGCAAGGAGTATGGGTGCCTATGTTCGAGAAGGCCGTTCGTTACGACCTGCTGTGGAATCCCGGCCTCAGCGACACCGTGGATGTGAGCCAGCGATGGATCCTCACTGCGATGCAGCAGTATGGTCCCGAACTGGTCAGCATGCTCTGGCGGATTCTCGGCAACGAACAGGACGTCTGCGATGCCTATCAGACGACCTTCGTGCAGTTGGCGCATCGCGACGATCGGCGCAAGCCCAGGCACATCAAGGCGTACCTGTTCCGCACGGCAAGCAATGCTGCGATTACCATGTTGCGGCGAAGAATGGTGGAGAATCGAACGCTGTCCGGCCTGGAAACGCGAGTCCAAGAGGGCGAGGCGCCGCAGCCGGATTTTGACGCGGCCCATCTGACCGAGACGCTCCGCCTGCGGATCGCCGAGTTGCCCGACCACCTGCGAAGTGTCATCACGCTCCACGATCTGGGCGAATTGCCCTATGCCGAGGTCGCTCGGGTCCTTCAGATCTCGACCGGCACCGCGCGCGTCTATCGGTGCAAGGCGGTCCAGTTGCTCGCGGCCTGGATGAAGAAAGAGGAGTTGTCATGAAATCGCTGCCAGTTCGAGAGAAGCTTTCTCGGCGTTTGGGTCCAAGCGCCCCGGTCAGCACGTGCAGACGGACGCGGCAATGGGTCGGCGAGGCCCTGAGCCGGCGATTGGGCCCTGAGGCGGGATGGGTGCGCCACCACCTGATGACCTGTCCGCGCTGCCGCAAACGGCTGGCGGCTGTGCGTAAGGTTGAAACGGCGCTGGATCTGATCCGCTCCCAACCGCACAGTCCGGATCTGCTCAGCCGGGCCAACACCTCTACGATCAGGATGCTCACGCACGACCTGCGAGAGGCGCCCAAGGCCCGAGAACTCGAACAGACGCGTCCCGCCCCGGTGTTCTTCGAACGATTTCGCGAATATCATCGCAGTGCGATGAACGTCGCCGCCTGCCTGGCAATCGCCCTGCTGGCCCGCGCCGGGGTCTTCAACTCGCTCGACAAGGCCAGCACCCAAGGCCAACAGGCCGTTCGCCAGTACTACGCCAGTCACACGGGAGAGGATCTGGCCAGCGAGATCTTTGACAGCTAGGCCCCCGGTCCCACCACTCCCTTGAAGAACCCCCACCCCTCAACGGCTCTGAGGTCTCCACGACCCGCCCCTGCTCTTATCGGACCGCTCGGTGTTGCGACCGACGCGAAGATCCCCCGTCCGCCCGCTCTCTTTGGTGCCCTTCCGATATTTCCTATATTTTACGTGGCGGTCGCCGGGACGTGTACATCGCCGTCACCGGCCCTGGAAGGCGTGTTGACCACCGGATCTGAACTACGACGCCGCCGACGCCCCTGCCTCGCTGGCGAGGCGGACGATCGAAAGCTGCTGTTTTTTGGTCAATCGCCAGGCCATGGAAGCCGACAAACGGACAGGTGAATCCGCTTTGAACTATTTGTGAACTGACGTGAATCATGCTGAAGAAGTGTGCCATACTCGGTCTGGTCCTGTTGTTGGTGGGCGGTCTCTCGCTGGCGTGGCTGCGCAAGCAGGCCGACGCCGAGCGGCGCCAGGCCCCGGCCGCGACCGCCACGGATGCGCTGCGATCGGACGAGGATCTCCAGAAGTACCGCCACTGGCACCGTCTGAGCCCCGAGCAACAGAACCAGTTGGTTCTGGAACTCGATAAGGACCGCCAGAATAAGACGCCCGAGCAACTGGCCGCCGAGCAGAGCGCGCGCCTGCGGACCGACCTGCCTCGGCTGGCCGCCGGAGAGATGAACTCCAGCGACATCGCCGACTACCTTTACGGACCGAACTGGGAAGACGAGGTCACCCAATACAAATTGCAGCGCGAGCAGGAACAGATTGCTCAGACGACCTCGATCGTCTGCCTGGCGATCGGCGGCGCCATCTTCGGTCTCTGCCTGGCGATCTGGGTGCTCTGCTCGGTGGTTCGAGCGTGCAAGGCGATCGCGCGACGCCGGGCCAAGCGGGAAGGCAGCGTGGGCGGCGCCGTCGCTGAACTGACCGATATTCCGCATCAGGAGGATGAGGTGGACGACACCGACGGCGAAGAAGACCAACCCCGCGGCGCCGATGACCCGGCCGATATCTCCACGGAAGAGCCGGAATCGGCACCGGCGCCGCCCGAGTACGAGCCCGACTCCGTCGGCAGCTACGAAGGGGAACGTTTCCTGGTGCCCAGGCGCCATCGCGACCTGCCCGCGGGACGGCCCACGCTCACGATCCAGCCGCGCCCCCAGGACGACGCCGTCGCCGTGTTGATGTCGGACGAGCCTTCGGATGGACAGGAGTGGTCGCCCGAAATGGAATGGTCCACATCGAGCGAAGAGGAAGAGTTGGTCGAGACCGCCCCGCAGAAACAGCGGTTCACGCCCCGGCCCAGAGTAAACATTCTCGGGGCCACGGAGATCGTCTCGTCGAACGCGCCGGCCGCACCGACCGCCGACCCGCTGACGGAACAGGCGGAAGGCCTGCAGAGGCAGATCGCCGAGTTCAGAGAGATGGCCCAAAGCGTCCAACAGGCGACGCGCGAGCAGTCCGAACCACTCGGCGACACGCTCAAGGAACTGGCCCAGCAGGTCTCCGCCATCCGCGAGTATGCCGCCTGTCAGCAAAACCGCGTGGAAAAGCTTCAGGACGGCTACGACTGGAGCATCATCCGGACTTTCTGCCTCCGCGTGATCCGCTGCATCGACAATCTCGAGAACCGCATGGATCGCCTCGACGAGAACGACGAAGTCACGATGCAGCTCGAAGAGGTTCGCGATGAGCTGCTGTTCGCCCTCGAATCCAGCGGGATCGAGCAGTTCCGTCCCGACGTCGGCAGCGACTACCGAGGACAGGAGAAGTTCGCCGAAGCGATCAAAGACAAGGAAACGACGCAGGAGTCGGACCGGATTGGCGCGATCGCCAAGGTGGTGCGACCCGGATATCGATATATCACGGACGAGGACAATTTCAAGGTCGTCAGGACGGCACAGGTGAAGTTATTCGGCTGAGCCCTCGCTTGCACGCCCCCGCGTGACGCGAAAGGGCCCTGTGGGACACAGTTGTACGTAGGAGAGAACCATGGCTAACATCGTCGGCATTGATCTTGGAACGACGTTCTCGGAACTGGCGATCCTCAACGCCATCGGAAAGCCCGAAATCGTGCCCAACGCGGACGGAGAGCGACTGACACCGTCGGCGATCTTCTTCGACGAAGAGAACCCCGACCTCATTCGCGTGGGGATCGAGGCGCTCAATTCCCGGCACCTGAATCCGGCGCGCTCCGTGCGGTGGATCAAACGCCACATGGGCGACACCGAGCACAAGGTGAACGTCGACGGCACCGACTGGAGTCCCGTCGAGCTGTCGGCCTTGATCCTCAAGAAACTCAAGCAGGACTCGGAGGCGGTCCACGGCGAAATCCGTGACGCCGTCATCAGCGTGCCCGCGCACTTCGACGAGGTCCGTCGCAAGGCCACCATGGACGCCGGGACCGCCGTCGGTCTCAACGTCATCGCCATCGTCAACGAGCCGGTGGCGGCCGCCCTCTGCTACGCCACGACCCGCGACGTCGCCGGCAAGGTGCTCGTATACGACCTCGGTGGCGGTACCTTCGACGTCACCCTGATGGACGTCAACGGTCTCCAGATGGACATCATCTGCTCGCAAGGCGACCACGCCCTCGGCGGCGTCGACTTCGACAACAAGCTCCTCGAGATCCTTCAGAAGCTCTACCGCGACAAGTTCGGCACCGAACTGATCAATTCGGAAGAAGACCGCGCCAAGTACGAGGACGAGGCCGAGGACATCAAGAAGACCCTGTCTCGCCGGCCGGTGGCCAAGAAGATCCTCTACGGTCCCAGCGGCAGCATGCGGGCGGAGGTCACCCGCGAAATGTTCGAAGAGGCGATCGCTCCGCTGCTGGCCCGCACCGACATGATGGTCGAGGTGGTGCTGGACGAGGCGGGCATCCAGCCGTCCGACGTGGACACGGTGCTGCTCGTCGGCGGTAGTACCCGCGTGCCCTTGGTGCGGTCGCATCTGGAAGAGACGTTCGGCTTCCCGCCGGAGAGCGCCGTGAACGTCGACGAGTGCGTTGCTCTCGGCGCCGCTCTGCACGCCGGCCTGACCGCCTTGCGCGAGAATCCGGACGCGATGGACGCCGGCATTCGCACCGGTCTCAAGGACATCTGCCTGACCGATGTCTGCAATCACAGCTATGGGACCATCTGCGCGCCGATCGACAAGGAGACGGGCCGGCGGGTAATCCAGAATCGCATCATCCTCAAGAAGAACACCCCGCTGCCCTGTGAAGCCACGCAGACCTTCTACACCGTCTCGCAAGGTCAGGAAAAGGTCGAGGTCACGGTCACCCAGGGTGAAGACGCCGACCCGGCGTACGTCAATACGATTGCAACGCATCGCTTCGAGTTGCCGCCGAATCGGCCCGCCGAGCGACCCATCAAGGTGACCTACAGTTACGATCTCAACCAGCGGATGCACTGCAAGTTTGAGGACGTGGATTCCGGCCGAATGCTCGAAGTCGATTTCTCTCTCGATCAGGGCGAGGAAGTATCCGAAAACAACGTAACCGAAAACACCAAGGAACTGGAAACCTTCAAGGTCCAGTAGCGGACTTCGGAACAGGATCTCATGTTCAGTATCGTGATTCCAGTTGCGGCCATGGTATTAGGGATTGCGGCCGGTGTCTTCATCGGCATGCGCCGTCGAGACACCAAGCCGGATGATGAGAGCCAACCCGGATCCTCATCCACACTCCGATTCGCCCAGGCATGGCTGACCTTGGCCGCCGGATGGGCCGCCCGCACCGCAGGTCGGATTCGCGACATCGTCGGAACCCTGCAGGACCGAGTCAAGACCGTCACGCAGAAAACCCCCGGCTCGCCCGGCTCGCAACCCCCGCTGCCCGCCTTGTCCCAGGACGGTGACGGGAACGACAGCGCAGCGATCGAGGAACCGTCCGAACATGACCCAGCGTTCCGGCCGAGCCGCCGGACGCCCGCCGCCCGGCCGCAGGAAACATCGGTCAACCTCGGCACGCTGAATTGCCGCGCCCGTATCGGCCGAGAGCCCAAAGGCGACACCTGGCAAACCGTCCTGATCCTGGACATCTGCGGCGCCATCGAGGCCCCCGACGACGGGCACGACGCCGATTTCCACGCGACGCTGACCGACATCACCGACGGCAAAGACCAGTCGCCCCAGTCCGTCCTGGCCCGTCCCAAGCAGGGCCCGATCAATCGCGCCAACCCGTTCAGCTACCAGACGGGAATTGGAAAACTCTGCCGCCGGCATACCGTCCTGGAAGACTGGATGACCGTCGCTCAGATTTCTCCCGAGTGGTTCGTCCTGCCCCGACAGGGCCATCGTGAACTGCGATTCAACATCTCGATCGTCTCCCGCGACACCGGCCAGCAGCTTGCCGCCGGCACCTGCATCGGCGCCTTCGAAAACCTGGAAATCGGGTATCTGGACATCGAGGACAACATCCAACGGGCCAAGACCCTCGCCGTCGGGCTGGCCTTCAGCATCGGCGCCGCCAACAACGCCCTGCAGGACCCCGAGATCAATGTAATCCACGGCTGGGTCCGCACCAATTTCGGCGCGGGCGATGCCTCACAAGGAGCCCGCCTCGAACTGGAGCAGGCCCTCCGCAAAACCGCCGGCTTCTTCCTGCGCGGAGGCCGTCTGAACCTGGAGGAGATCTGCCGGGAAATCGTCGAAATCGCTCCGATGGTCGGACGCCTGGACATCATGGATCTGTCTTTGCGGGTCGCCGGAGCGAAAGGCCAGGTCACCGCCGCCGACATTCGCCTGCTCAAGGATCTCGCCCAGTGGCTCCGGATCGATCGTGGACGCCTCCGCACCATGGTCGAGAAGACGCTGCCCGTCAGCATGCACCAGAGCGAAGACGCCGAGATGATCCTGGGCGTCACCACCGAGATGAACAAAGACGAGGTCCGACACCAGCTCAATCGCGAATACGCCAAGTGGAGCTCCCGCGTAATCAGCTCCGATCCCGGCATCCGCAAACAGGCCGACCAGATGCTGAACCTCATCGCCAACGCCCGCACCCAATACATCGGCGTCAAGGCGTCTCAGTAGCCCGTCTCACCGCGTGCCGGCGCTCCCGGCGTCACAATCTCCCGCCCATCGCAATCAGAAGATGGTATAGATGAACGGCGCCGCACTCGTCCCCGCCAGCAGCACGATCAATCCCAGCAGCAACAGCACCAGCACGATCGGCAGCAGCCACCACTTCTTGTTGTGCTTGAGGAAATGCCAGAATTCCGCCACCAGCGAGGGACGTTTCTCCTTGGCGAGCTGTTCGAATCGGGCCGAGTCCTTCTGCGTCATCTTGGGCTACCTCACGGATCAGAACTGTTGGAAATAGCGATCCACCTTCTTGGCCTGCTCGTGCGGCACCCAATAGCTCGGGGCCTTCGAATCGAACTTGCGGCACAACACGTCCCGCCCGATCAGCCGGAACACCAGACCCACAGGCGTAATCAACCCGAAATAGAACACGCTCATCAGGACCAGACTGACGACGAACCCGATGGGCAGCGTCACGGCCACCAGCACCACATAAACATAGCGGGTAAGTCTCAGGGACACAAGCCCGCTGAGCCAGACGAACGCGCCGAATCCAACGACCGCCGCACACCAGCGGAGGTCCACGCCCTTCAGCGCATAGAGCATCACCGCGATCAACGTCGTCGCGATGACCGAGATCCATCGGAAGCCATTGAGTTCTTTACGATTCGGATTCCAGTTGACGCTCACCAGTGACATTACCTGCGTCCCCTCGCTCGTCAATCGAGCTTGAACTGCGATTTGTAGCGTTCCACGTCGGGCCGCGCCGTCTCGGGTTGCTCGTGCTTGTAGAGCACGTGCCGACCCAGGACCAGCACATCCATATCCGTCGCCATAAAGCACCGGTATGCGTGCTCCGGCGTGCACACGATCGGCTCGCCACGGATGTTGAAACTCGTGTTGATGATCACCGGACAGCCCGTCTTGTCCTTGAACCGCCGCATCAACTCGTGCAGACGCCCGTGCCGCGTTGCGTCCACCGTCTGAACCCGCGCCGAATAGTCCACGTGCGTCACCGCGGGAATCACGCTCCGCTTCCGCTTGAGCCTCTCCAGGCCCTTCGCCCCAAGGTCTCCATCGAGCCGCTTGCCCTCCTGCACCGGCGCCACGATCAGCATGTAGGGGCTCTCCTGCCCGGGCTCCAGACCAAAATAGTCCGACGCATCTTCGGCCAGCACGCACGGCGCAAACGGACGGAACGATTCTCGGAACTTGATCTTGAGATTCATCACCGACTGCATCTTCTCGCTGCGGGCGTCCCCGATGATACTGCGGCTGCCCAGCGCCCGCGGGCCGAATTCCATCCGACCCTGGAACCAGCCCACCACGTGCTCCGAGGCCACCAGGTCCGCCACGCAGTCGTACAGATCGTCATCCTGCTCGAACCGATGGCACGGCGCCCCGATGCGTTGGAGGAACGCCCCGATGGCCTCGTCCCCGAACGCCGGACCCAGCAGCGAGCCGCCCTGCGTGTCACAAGGACCCGCGTGCCGCTCGTGGTCGAGCAACTGATGCCATACGAACAGCGCCGCCCCCAGTGCCCCGCCCGCATCGCCCGCCGCCGGCTGCACCCAGATGCTCTCGAACGGGCTCTCACGCAGAATCCGCCCGTTGCCTACGCAATTCAGCGCCACCCCGCCCGCCAGCACCAGGTTCTTCATCCCCGTCTCCTGGTGCAGGTTCCGCGCCATCCGCAGCATGATCTCCTCGGTCACCGACTGGATCGACGCCGCCACGTCCATCGTGTGCTCGGTGATCGGACTCTCGGGCTTTCGCACCGGCGCGCCGAAGAGACGCTTGAACCGCCCGTCCACCATCACCGTCTTGTACCCGTATGGGAAGTACCGCATGTTCAACCGAAACGAACCGTCCTCCTTGAGATCGAGCAGTTCGCTCAGGATCAGATCGTGGTACCTGGGCTGCCCGTACGGCGCCAGGCCCATCAGCTTGTATTCGCCCGAGTTGACGCGAAAGCCCGTGTAGTATGTAAAGGCCGAATACAGCAGGCCCAGCGAATGCGGGAAGTGGATCACCTTCTGCAATTCGACACGATGACCGCGCCCGATCCCCGCGCTGGCGGTGGCCCATTCGCCAACCCCGTCCAGGGTCAGGATCGCCGCCTCTTCGAACGGACTCGGGAAGAATGCACTGGCCGCATGCGACTCATGGTGCTCGGTAAAGACATACCGGCCCTTGTACTTGCCGCCCAGGGCCGCATCCAACTCGCGAGGCAGGTGCAGCTTCTGCTTGAGCCACAGCGGAATGCTCATCAGGAACTGCCGGAAGCCCCGCGGCGCATAGGCGATATACGTCTCCAGCAGACGCTCGAACCGCAAGAGGGGCTTTTCGTAAAACACGACGAAGTCGAGGTCCTCAGCCCTCACCCCGCCCGCCTCCAGGCAATAGGCGACCGCATGGGAAGGAAACCCGGGGTCGTGCTTGACCCGCGTGAACCGCTCCTCCTGCGCGGCCGCGACGATGGTGCCGTCGGTCACCAGGGCCGCCGCACTGTCGTGATAGAACGCCGATATCCCGAGGATATTCATGGCTTACTCGATCGTACTCGATGGCTGCCGCGACGCATCGCCGAACAGATCGCGCAGCCTCGCGTACGTCCTGGCCTGCTCCGTGTCACCCTTTTCCACGTAGGCGGCCGCCAGAATCTGGTAACCTTCGACGAAGTCCGGCTTGAGCACCACCGCCTGCCTCACGTGTTCGATCCCCTTGTCGAGCTGGCCCAGCCGAATCGACTGAATGCCCAGCCCGATGTGCGTCAGGTAGTTCTGTGGATCGGCCTGCACCGCCTCGGCGAACCACTTCTGCGCCTCGGCAGGCTGATTCATCTTGGCGTAGTAGTTGCCCATATTGATCCGCCCCTGCACCGACGCCGGATCGATCTTCAGGACCTTGTCCAGATAGCCCTTCATCGCCGCATAATCCTTGCGGTGCGAGGCGGCCGCCGCCAGATTGATCAGCACATCGACATTCTCGGGTTCCATCCCGCTCAGTTCCTCGTACACCGTCGCGGCCTCGGCGATCTGCCCGCTCTGGGCGTAGTGCGTCCCCAGCATCAGCAGGGCCTCTTTGCGGTCGTAGCGATACGGCGTCCGTTCCGAAGTCAGCGCCTCGATCGCCTGATCCTTCATCCCAGCCTGGGCGCAGGCCCGCGCCATCGCCACCCGCAATGTCATGCCATAGGGTCGCCTCTCCAACACCCGCTGGTAGTGTCGGACCGCATCCCCGATCCGCCCGCGATCGAGCAGAAACTGCCCGTATCGAACGTTCAGATAGGGATCGAGCGGCGCCTGCTCAACCGCGGCCCGAACGGCGTCTTCCGTCGTCTCGCGATCCGTGACGAGCCGACGCAGAGCGAACAAACCCTCGCGCAGTCGACGCAGTTCCGCCTCGTGGGTGATCTGCCCCGCAAAAGGCGGAAGCGTCTTGCGCCGGTACATCACCATCGCTTGCTCGTAGATCTCGCGGTTGCCGAAAAGCAGCCGATCTCGGACCCATTGCAGTAACTCCGCCTCCGTCCGCTCCGGCACGCTGAGCTTCGCCTGTGGAATCGCCTCACGAAGCGTCTCCATGGCCGCCAGCGCCGCCAGGAAGTTGCCCCGGAAATTCAGGTGCACGTGATCCAGCAGCAGATCGTCGCCCAGCAGCCCGTCCTGAGCCTGCTCTTCGAGGGCAGCCGTCAAATCGCAGAGATGAACGTCCTGCCCGGCAAGAGCCCCGGCGGCATCGCGAATCGCCTTCTCGATCGAACTGTCGGCCCGAAAACGCAAGGTATCGAGATCGCGTGCCCTTTCGAATGCTTGCCTGGCCTCCTCGATCCGCCCCAATGCCCTCAGGCATGTCGCCCGACAGAATGCCAGATCGGCGTATGCGTCGTCGATCGCACCAGCCCGCTCGTACGCATCGAGGGCCCCCCGGAAATCGCCCGAGCCCTCGCGTTCGCGCCCCTCCTGAAACAGCCGATCCCACTCGGCGCGTCGGTCGCCCCCCAGTTCGTCATTGTGCTTCGATGCGAACGGTGCGCACGACCGAACGTTGGTCGGCACCGTGCAGAGGATCATCGCCGCCTCGCAACGGCGCGCCGTCTTCGCGATGTCGCGAATGTTGTCGCGGAAGTGGCGGTAACACGACGGGAGTTCGGGGTCGTCGCAGGCGATCTGCGTATCGAGAAACGCCTCCATCCCCAGCCATTTCCTCCTGGGTCCCGATGCCCTGCGCAAGGCCTGGCCCGTCCGGTCGATGAGCTGTCCGATTCGGGTATCTTTCTTACCGGTGATGCAAAGGTTGATGAACGCCCGGCTCGCGTAGAGCCCCTCGGGCAGGGTCGGCGGACCGTAGGGACCCACCACCTCGTTATTGCCCATGAAGACGATGAACGCATCCGGATCGTGCTCCGCACAGTCGGCCGCAATGCGAGTGGCCACGTGCGAGTTCATCGCCGTCACCGCCGCGTTGAGCACCTCAAACGACGTCTCCGTCGAATGCGCGTTGAGCAGCGCCTCCAACTGCCGGCAGAACCCGAACGCCACATCCGGATCTCCATACGCCGCCGAGCCACCCAGGACGACGATCCGAATGGCCGATGGGTCCTTCTCGCCCAGCACCCTCGCTTCAGGGGCCCTGGACAGTTCCTTCGCCACAAAATGCTCGCAATAATGCGCGTTGGTCAGGTAGAAGGTCTCACCCCTGGCGCGCCACGGCAGAAGAAAATCGCCTGGCTGCCCGTACCCCGCCAGCCGCAGGACCACCTCCAGCAGGACAAGAAACAAGACCGGACTGGCAACCGCCACCGCCAGCCGCAACCAAAGCGGAGATCGTCCCCGACGCCGGCCTTGGCTCGGGTCTTTGGAATCGGGCTTTCTTTCCATGACGTGTCTGGCGGTCACTTCCAGCGTCCCCGGTGCTGCCGGATCGGTGCGCAAGAAAGAGAACATGCCGAACCTGCGCTCGGCATGCCCTTTTTGCTGTCGAGAAATGCCTCACGCACGCCGCAGGTCCACTCCGAACCATCGCGCCGCGCGTCCAATTTCGCCTGTAGCCCGATCAGGCCGTCGCCGCCGCAGCCTTCTCCTGAGCCTCAGCGGCCTTGGCTTTCTTGCCCGCCCCGCTCTTGCGATGCGCCACCTTGGGCAGACCGAGCAGCGAATCCCCTTCGGACCACCGCTCTTCTTCCACCAGCACCTGGACCCGCTCGGCCCGAGACAGCACGTTACGGTGCCGGACCAATGCGTTTCTCACCTTCAACGAACGATCGATTGACATGCGAACATTCTCCTGCTATCTCATCTTCATTCCGTACGCATCACTGAAATAGTGCGGTGCGAACGTTTCATATCCTTGCGGCGCCTTGCCCTTGTACAACGCACCCACCTCGACGATCTTCTGCTTGGCCGCGTAGCCGTCGGTACCGACCTTGTCGGGGTTGTCGTACATCTGCTCCGTCACCAGCAGATATCCGTCCCCCTGCGGCAGCACGCTGGCATTGAGACCGAACTCCTCAAAATGCCGCCTGAGCCGGTCAAAAGCCACGATCCCGGTCCC
Source organism: uncultured Pirellulales bacterium (assembly GCA_964612985.1). Classification (GTDB taxonomy): domain Bacteria; phylum Planctomycetota; class Phycisphaerae; order Sedimentisphaerales; family Anaerobacaceae; genus Anaerobaca. The sequence continues at coordinate 18,264 of CAZTGH010000008.1, read as the reverse complement.
GATCCCGTGCTCGCGAAAGTGGTTCATCACCGGAACCAGGTCCTTCTTCAGTTCCGACCGGGCAATCACAATCCAGTTGTCGCCCGTCGCCGTGGCGCCCGACGTCGTTTCGGAGGCGCCGTCTCCAGCGCCCGTCGACCCTTCCGGCGCCGTGCTATCGGCCCCGGTCGCAGCCACCGCTGCGTTTTCGACACCCGCCCGCGGCGCTCGACCTACGTCGTTGTATCGTGCCTTCTGGTCGATCTGCCCCAGGCGAAACACCGCCAGCAACAGCAACACGACAAACAAACCCACCGCAATGCCGATCTGATAGGGCAGCGAAACCTCGATCCGACCGGCATTGAACTGCACCGCCTTGGGCTTCAACCATGTCTGGCCCGGGCCCGCAGACGCCGCCGGTTCGCTGAATGACACCGGTTTCGGCGGCTTCAGGATCGGGATCGGCCTTTCCGCCGCAGCTTCCTGAGGCTCCGACCGTCCAACCGCCTCGGGCCCCTTCGGCCTTCGCAACTTCTGCAACTGAGGCTTCAATCGCTCCAGCAACCCCGGCCGCCTGACCGTGGCCTTCGGCGCCGGCTTCGACCGGGACTGGTTCATCACCTCATATAACGCTTTCTGTCCTGAGTAGCGCCTCATGGCCGAGATGCTCCCTTTCGGCGAATCCCATCGCCCCAGCCGCACCCCAGCATTCTCCTGAGCGCAGATCCGGGGGCAATCCATAAACACGTGTTTATAACGGAACGAACCACCAATTTCAATGACAAAATCGCATTCACGCAAAAACGGGAAACGGCGCCGCTTTCCCTGGCGATGACCGGCAGAGAACCGCCAGAAACCGCCTCCGTTGCCGTTTCTACGGTCCTGAACCAGGGATGTTTGGCTGCTGGGACGCCTGAGCGATTCGCGACCGCCGGACCGGGCAAAAGCCCTACGACCGTCAGAGCCGCCCAGCCGTAAGTCTCCATGCCGGGCGGGTCCGACGGATCGCCCGCCAACGTTTCTTGGAAATTCGCCGAAGGGAGGTATATCATGGGTATCTTGGGCTGGACCATCTTGTTCTTCGTGATCGCGGTCGTTGCCGCGCTGTTCGGCTTCACCGGCATCGCCACCGCCGCAGCCGGCATCGCGCAGATCCTCTTTTTCATCTTCCTCGCCTTGTTTATCGTATTTCTGATTGCCGCCCTGTTCGGGCGTCATACGCACCCGCCGCACCACCCAGGATAGCAACCACAGGCACAACCTGAAAGATCTTGCATGCCGGAACTGGGATCTGGCCCGAGAGAGCTTCGTGTGAGGCCGGATCCGCAGTTCCAACATAAAGAGCGGCTGGGTCCCAACCGCAGGATGGGGTGCCGGTCCGACGAAACACAGGTGGAATCCGAGGCCTGTCCTCTGTCCTTGCTTCTGAGGCAGCAGCCTTGGAAGTCTCTCCCCTTGCGGCTTTCTTCAGCCATTTTCTGTTGAATCATTGACATCGCGCCGTGAATCCGCGATAATCCGCCCCTTTTCCAGGGGTGGTGACGCCAATCTGCCGACCGGGCATGTCGATTTGGTGTACGGGCACGCCAACCAGCAGAAAGATGAAGATCAGGACCTGTAGGAGCCGCAAAATGAGGTCAATCCTCACGGGATTGCTATTGCTTTCCGCCTGCATGCTGGGCGGATGCGCCAGATATTGGTACCAGGACGGGACGAGCTTCACCCAGTGCCGGCGGGACTTGGCGTCCTGCCATGCTGAAGCCGCGCGATATTCCGACGTCGAACGCACCAGCGGTCTGGGCAGCTTCGAGAGCAAGTTCGTCGATGAGTGCATGCGAACCAAGGGGTACGATCTCGTTCCCGAGAGCAAACTGCCCACACGCGTCAAACGGGAGAGTTCACCGGTCTTTGGCATCCCCGGAGTAGCCGGCGCCATTGACTGATCCGTCCCGCGTCCTCGGGCGCGGGTGTCCTAAGGCTGTATACCCCCGTTGCGTCCGAGGATTTGCCCAAACCGCCCGATTAATTGCCTTGACAGGGGCCTTCAGAAAGGGTATGCAAGATACTTTTCTATTTCTACCAGAGAATGTCTTTGCGGACGTTCGCAGCAGAACGGGAGTAGCCACCAATGTTGCCAGTGAAAAAGACCAGCAAGAGTAGAACACGCACCCGGCGGGCGCACCATCGACTCACGCCCGTCAACTATTCACGGTGCACCAAGTGCCAGCAAGCCAAGCTGCCGCACGCCGCATGTGAAAACTGTGGGTACGTGAACCCCAATATGACGTTGAAGCTCGGGAAAGAGGAAACCGCGTAAGGATGCGAATCGCGATAGACGCCATGGGAGGTGACCACGCTCCCGATGAGATCGTCGCCGGGGCGGTAGAAGCGGCTAAGCAGCTCGATAAGGGGGATGAGCTGATTCTCGTAGGGCCCGAGGATCTCGTCCGGCCCAGGATCGCCGAGGCGGGATTCCGCAAGGGACCACTGACGGTGGTCGACGCCCCCGATACGATCGGCATGGATGAATCCCCCGTCGAGAGCCTCCGCAGCAAACCCAAGAGTTCCATCGCCGTGATGGCCAAACTGGCCAAGCACGGACAGGCCGATGCGGTCATTTCGGCCGGAAACACCGGTGCCTGCGTAGCCGCGTTCCAGATGCGGATGCGAACGCTTCCCGGCGTGAACCGACCAGGGATCGCCGTGGTCTTCCCGATGAGCGCCGGGCCCGTCACGATTTGTGACGTCGGCGCCAACATCGCCTGCAAGCCGATCAATCTCTACCAGTATGGGCTGATGTCGAGCGTCTATTCCCGGATCATCCTGGGAATCGAAAATCCGCGCGTCGGCTTGATGAGTATTGGACAGGAAGATGCCAAAGGCAACGAGGTCGTCAAGCGGACGCGGGAGTTGCTGCGCTCCGACCCCCGAGTCGATTTCATCGGCAATATCGAGGGCCGAGATATCTTCCGAGGCGTCTGCGACGTCGTCGTTTGTGAGGGGTTCGTGGGCAACGTAATCTTGAAGCTGACCGAGGGCGCCGTCGATGGCCTGTTCCGCGCGATCAAGCAGGAGTTGATGCAGGAAAAAGCCCGCCTGGCCCTGAAGTTCAAGCCGATCATCATGCGCGTCTACCAAAAGCATGACTACAACGAGTACGGCGGCGCCCCCCTGCTGGGCATCAACGGCACAGCCCTGATCTGCCATGGATCGAGCAAAGCCCGGACCATCCGCAACGCCGTTTTCGCCGCCAGGAAGTGCTACACGCAGAAGATCAACGACAAGATCACCGAATGCCTCTCGGAAGCTCGCGTAAGGATCACGGATGTCTAAGGATACAGAGAATGGCCCCTCCCCGAGTCGCGCAGTGATCACCGGTTGCGGCTCGTTTGCTCCGTCCAAACTATTGACCAACGACGACCTGGCACACACGGTGGAGACCTCCGATGAGTGGATCACGACGCGCACCGGAATCAAGGTCCGCCACGTCACCGAGGATCACGAGACAACCGCCTATCTGGCCACCCAGGCCGGAACGCGAGCCCTCGAATATGCCGGACTCGACGCCAAGGACCTCGACCTGATCATCGTCGCTACCATCACCCCGGAAATGCCGTTTCCCTCCACCGCCTGCTTCGTCCAGGAAGCCCTCGGCGCCAAAAACGCCTGGGCCTTCGACCTGGCGGCCGCGTGCAGCGGATTCGTGTATGCCCTGCACATCGTCCAGCAATTCATGGAGAACGGAAGCATCAACCGGGCCCTGGTCATCGGAGCCGAGACGCTGACCAAGATCACCAACTGGCAGGACCGCTCCAGTTGCATCCTCTTCGGCGACGGCTCCGGCGCCGTCGTCCTCGAGAAGAAGACCGGCGCCGGCCGGGGCATCATGTACAGCACGCTCGGCGCCGACGGCGAATACTGGGAAGCGCTCAACTGCCAGGCCCACGGCTCCCGCCATCCGGCCACCCGCCCGCTGGACGATCCCGGCAAGGTCTACATGCAAATCAAGGGACGCGAGGTCTATCAGCAGGCCGTCCGGCGCATCGTCGATTCGGTGACCGAATGCCTGAGCCGGTGCGATCTGACCCTGGACGACCTGAAGATGGTCGTCTCGCACCAGATGAACGCCCGCATCATCGAGTCGGCGGCCAAGCGACTGGGCCTGCCCGACGAGAAGGTGTTCGTCAACATCGCTCAATACGGCAACACCTCGGCCGCGTCGGTCCCGATCGCCTTCGACGAATGCGTTCGTACCGGGCGGATTCACAAGGGCGACATTTTCATTTTCGTCGCGTTCGGCGCCGGGGTCACCTGGGGCGCCAACGTCATCCAGTTCTAGTTGCCGTCTCGCGACCCGAGGAACGTCGAAAACCAGCCTGGTTCGAGGATACGCACGATGACTACCGCCTTTCTATTTCCGGGACAAGGGGCCCAGGTCGTCGGTATGGGCGCCGATGTCGCCGACGCCTATCCCACAGCGGCCGAGCTCTTTGAGAAAGCCAACACCATTCTCGGTTTCGATCTTCGCAAGGTCTGCTTCGAGGGTCCCCCCGAGGTGCTCAATACGACGACCATGTCCCAGCCGGCGATCTTCACCACCTCGGCCGCCCTGCTGGAGGTGATTCGCACCCAACCGGCCACGTCACATATCGCCCCCGAGGTGACCGCGGGACTGAGCATGGGCGAATACACCGCGCTCTACGCCGCCGGGCTCATCAGTTTCGAGGACGCCCTGCACTTGGTCCACAAACGAGGCCAGGCCATGCAGGCGGCCGCCGACGCCACCGACGGCGCCATGGTCAGCCTCATGGGACTCGACGAAGACAAGGTCCGCCGGCTCTGTGACGAGGCCGCCCAGGGCGGTCTGCTCGAACCGGTGAACTTCAACTGTCCCGGACAGATCGTCGTCAGCGGCGCCGTCGACGCCTGCGACCGGGCCGTCGAACTGGCGCCGAAGTACGGCGCGCTCAAGGCCATCCGCCTGGAGGTGGCCGGGGCGTTTCACACCGCCATGATGGACAGCGCCGCCGACGCCCTGCGAAAGGCCCTTTCGGAGTGCCAGATCGCTGAACCCGGTGACGTCAAGACGATCGCCAATATCAACGCCGAGTACTATGCGAGCCCCGATGCCGTCGTCGATGGCCTGGCCAGACAACTGACCAGCCCGATCCTCTGGGCCAGGTGCATGCAGCGTCTGCTGACCGACGGGGTCGACCGGTTCTACGAGATCGGCCCGAACCGGGTCCTGACCGGCCTGATGAAACGAATCGACCGCAAGACGAAGGTCGTCAATCTCAGCACGGCCGATTCCATCCGGGCCCTCACCGAAAACGTGTAGACCTTTTGCCATACAGACCGCCGGTCGGTATACGTCCACGGCGGGATTTCTTACGATAAGTCCTGAGATGAATGGAGGTTGCAAGGATGGCTGAGAAGCGACTGGCCGTGGTGACCGGCGCCGCGCGAGGCATCGGCCGCGCGATCGTTTTCGAACTGCTCCAACAGGGCCGTCTCGTCGCAGGCATCGACGTGATGGAGGATCAACTGGCCGAGTTGCAGGAGGCCGTTAGAAAGGCGGGTTTCGAGGTCCTCACCCGCTGCGTGGACATCACCGATACGCCGAAGTTCACCGAGGTCCTCGAGGCCCTCGCCTCCGAGCACGGGGGCATCGGCATCCTCGTCAACAATGCCGGCATCACGCGGGACAACCTGCTGATCCGCATGACCGACGAGGAGTTCGACAAGGTGCTCGACGTCAACCTGCGAGCCGCCTTCGTCGCCACCCGCACCGCCGCCAAGTCGATGCTGCGCAACAAGTTCGGACGGATCGTCAACATCAGCTCGGTTTCCGGGGTCATCGGCAACCCCGGACAGGCGAACTATTCGACCAGCAAGGCCGGCCTGATCGGACTGGCCAAGACCACCGCACGCGAGCTGGCCAAGAAGAACGTCACCGCCAACTGCATCGCCCCCGGCTTCATCGACACCGAGATGGCCCGCAAGCTGCCCGAGCCCGTCCTCGAGGCCGCCAAGCAGATGATCCCCATGCGCCGCCTCGGATCCATGGTCGATATCGCCAAGGCCGTCGCCTTTCTCACCAGCGACGACACCGCCTATATCACCGGACAGGTCCTCTGCGTCGATGGCGGCATGGCCATGTAAAAAAATTGAGAAATTGTTTGTCGAAGCCCTGCCCGCTCGGTAAGATACCGCCGAAATCCGAACCGGGTGGGGGTGGTACGTGGATATCCTGGCAACGGCAACCGACGGTGCTACTGACGAAGTTCGAGTGAATTAGGGAGGATCAACAAGTGAGTATCGATGAGGTAGATGTGCAGGCGATCGAAAATAAGGTGATCGAGATCATCAGCGAACAAATGGGCGTCGACAAATCCGAAATCACCAAGGAGACGTCCTTCATCAACGATCTGAATGCCGACTCGCTGGACACGGTCGAACTGGTCATGGAATTCGAGGACGAATTCGACATGAGCATCCCCGACGAGGAAGCCGAGAAGATCCAGACCGTTGGCGCCGCCATCGATTACATCGTCAGCATTGCGCAAACCAAGAAGAAAGAAAGCACATAAGCCTGCTATGAACAGACGTCGAGTGGTCATAACGGGCCTGGGGTGCGTTACTGCGCTGTCGGAGTCCGTCGATGAGCTTTTTACTGCGCTGTGCGAGGGACAAAGTGGCGTTTCCACCATCGAGTCCTTTGACACCAGCCAGTTTCCCGTCCACTTCGGTGGTGAAATCAAACATTTTGACGTAACCGAGTACATCGACAAGCGCGAATCGAAGCGCATGGATCGGTTCACCCAGTTTGCGATTGCCGGCGCGATCAGCGCCGTCAAGGACAGCGGCCTCGATTTCTCGAAGGAAGACCCCTACCGGGTCGCCGTGATCGTCGGCACCGGAATCGGGGGCATCAAGGAAATCGAGGAGCAGCACGTTCGGCTCCTCGAGAAGGGTCCGAGCAAGGTTTCGCCTTTCTGCGTGCCGCGTCTGATGTCCAACGCCGCCAGCGGCAACATCGCCATCCAGTTCGGCGCGCGCGGTCCGTGCTTCGCGGTCTCGAGCGCCTGCGCCTCGGGCAACCACACGATCGGCGAGGCCTTCTGGAACATCGCCAGCAGCCGCAGCGACATCGTCATCACCGGCGGCTCCGAAGCCGCCCTGACCCCGATCGGTCTCGGGTCGTTCTGTGCCGCTCGTTCGCTGAGCCTGCGGAACGACAATCCCCCGATCGCATCACGACCTTTCGATCGCGATCGCGACGGTTTCGTCCTCACCGAGGGCGCAGGCATTCTCATCCTCGAAGAATACGAGCGAGCGAAGAAGCGCGGCGCCACGATCTACGCCGAGTTACTCGGCTATGGCGCGACGGATGACGGCTATCACATCACCGCGCCTTTGCCCGACGGCCAAGGCGCAGCCATGGCGATGAAGCTGGCGCTAATCGACGCGAAGGTCAATCCGCAGGACGTCAACTACATCAATGCCCATGGAACCAGCACCGAGCTGAACGATATCGCCGAGAGCATGGCCATCAGGACCGTCTTCGGCGCCTCCGCCTACCAGATCCCCGTCAGTTCGACCAAGAGCTGTCTGGGCCACATGCTCGGCGCCACCGCCGCGGTCGAGTTGATCGCCGCCGTCAAGGCGATCAACCGCTCCGTCATTCCGCCGACGATCAACCTGGACAACCCCGATGAGCGTTGCGATCTGAAGATGGACTACGTGCCGAACACGGCGCGCCAAGCCGAAGTGAAGGTCGCGATCAGCAATTCGTTCGGCTTCGGCGGCCACAATGCCTGCCTCGTGGTCGGCAAGCTCTGAGTTGTACGCTACTCGGTGAGCGCGGCGATGCGTCGCGGACGTCGCCGCCTCGGATCAAGTTCCAGGGACGTTGAACCGCTCGCAGGCCACTCGGTGCAGGGCTGTGTAGGGACGACCGCGAGAACTCGGTATCGGGAGAGCATATGGTCTGGGCGTTGGTATGGCTGGCTGCCGGGTTGCTTCTGCTCTGGAAGGGGGCCGATCTGCTCGTCGGCGGAGCCGTCGGGATCGCCGAGCGGCTTGGTGTCAGCCAACTCGTCGTCGGACTGACCGTCGTCGCGATGGGCACCTCGGCGCCGGAAGCCGCCGCCAGCATCGCCTCGGTCCTCAATAACCGCGGCGACATCGCCATCGGCAACGTCTTTGGCTCCAACATCGCCAACCTGGCCCTCGTCGGAGGGCTGGTCGCGATGATCAATCCGTTGCGCGTCCAGGCACAGACCCTTCGCCGAGAGATCCCCGCCATGCTCATCGTGGCCTTGTTCCTCTGGCCCCTGCTGCGCAACCTGACGCTGTCGAGATTTGAGGGACTGCTCCTGATCGTCCTCTTTGCCGCCCTGGTCGCCTATACGGTACGGGCCGCCAGGACCGGACTGCCGCTGGCCGTCGTCGGAGAGATACCCATCCCGCACCCGCACGCCAGTGTCAAGAGGGACAGTGCGTTCGTCGCCATCGGCTTGGTGGGACTGACTCTGGGCGCCCGTCTGGCCGTCAGCGGCGCCGTGACGATTGGCGAGCGCATCGGGCTCAGCGACGCGGTGATCGGCTCGACGATCATGGCGGTCGGGACCTCGCTGCCGGAATTGGTCACCTGCGTGCTGGCCGCCGTCAAGGGACACCACGACATCTCCGTGGGCAACCTGGTGGGCTCGAACATCTTCAACACCCTGCTGGTTTGTGGAGCCGCCGCCTCGGTGAGGCCCTTTGCCGTGGGACCACGCTTCGCCGGTGGCGTCGATTTCTGGATCATGATCGCCGTCAGCGTCGCCTTCACCCTGACCGCTCTGCTCAGCAAGCGCGTCATCGGACGCCTTGGCGGTGCGATCCTGCTGGCGATCTACGCCGGATACCTGGCCTATCTGCTGGCCTACGCCCAGCCAGCGTAGGTCGCGCCCCTACGGATGCAGCAGCATGGCCTCGGCAAACACCTCGCCGAACGCCCTCTCGTGGGCGATCTCCACATACTGGATCTTTCGTGTCAGCGCAACCGCCGTCGCTCTGCACGCGTCGCTGAGCAGCAGCATCTGCGCCCCGCTGGCCGCTGCATTGCCCACGAAGTGAATCCGCTCCAGCGGCACCTCGGGCAACAGACCCACGCGCACGGCGCTGGCCGGACGAATGTAGTTGCCGAACGCCCCTGCCAGCAGCACCCGTTCCAACCCGCCCGCGTCGATCCCCATCTTCATCATCAGCAGCCTCGTGCCCGCCTGGATCGCCCCCTTGGCCAGTTGGAATTCGCGGATATCCTTCTGCGTCAGCACAACCGCAGGCTCGCACGTCCGCTCCTCACGAGTCAGGCAGAATGCCGCCTGGCCCTCGAACTCGATCCGTCGCGAAGCCACCGCCTCGGGGCACCGCCTCTGAACCTCTTCGATACTGACGAATCGGCCGCTGGTTTCCACGACGCCTAATTGCAGCAGTACCGCCACCGCGTCGATCAATCCGCTGCCGCAGATCGACCGCGCCGGCACCTCCCCGATGACATCCAAAGCGATGTCATCGTTATCGATGACAACCGCCTCGATGGCGCCGTCGACCGCCCTGCTGCCATGTCGGATCCGAGCGCCCTCCAGGGCTGGACCGGCCGCACAACTGGCCGCATAAAGCCGCTCGCCCGTCCCGATCACCAGTTCCCCGTTGGTCCCGATGTCCACTACCAGCGTCATCTGCGTCGCGCAATCCATATCGACCGCCAGCGCCACCGCCGTCGTGTCGGCGCCGACAAAGCCCGCGATATTCGCCGCCGCATGGACGTTTCCCGCTCCATTCATCAGCAACCCCAACTTCTCGGGCGGCACGTCATGCGCCTCGACCGAGTGGGCCCGGTATGGCGCCTGGCCCAGTTGCGAGACGGGGAATCCCAGAAAGATATGGTTCATCGTGGTGTTGCCCACGATCGAGGCCTCATAGATGGCGTCCGGCTCGATCGCCGCTGTCTCGCAGAGCCCCCGAATCAGCTCGTTGACGCCCCCGATGATGCTCGCACGCAGCTCGGCAAGACCTGCTTCCGATTCGGCATGGCTGATTCGACTGACCACATCGTCGCCGAACCGCGTCTGCGGATTGAGCGTGGCCCGCGTCGCCACCGACCGCCCGTCCCCCAGGTCGATCAGCTTGGCCACGACCGTCGTGGTCCCGATATCGACCGCGACGCCATAGATGGCAGCCGCCCCCGCCACAGCCCGGTACTTCTCGACCACCGTCCGTTTCAGCCCCACGGTCCGGTCGAGCCCCCGATCGAGTATCTTGTGGGCGTAGAAGCGAGAGGTGGCAGGAACCGTAACGGTCAGGTCGCTCTGGACGGTATACTGACAGGCCAGCACCTCTGTCCCGGAAGGCTCCAGACGCACGACACACTTGCCGCACGTACCGCGACCGCCGCAGGATGTGTTTAGAACGATCCCCGCCTGGCCTGCCGCCTCGACTACAGTGGCGCCCTGATGGATGGAAATCGCTTTGCCGTCGGGCTCGAAGACTACGCGAAAGTGCTTCATCGGTCCGGTCGCACCGGCGGCGCACGTTCCGCCCCGCCGCAGGAACTCCCTACAGGGTCAGAAACTATCAAATAACTAGACGTTAGCTGATCTTATGCCGGATTTTCCAGCGCGTGCGTCGCTTCTTGCTGCCGATCTTCCTTCTGCGTCGTGGCTTGGCCATGCATTCCTCAAGAAAACTCAGAATCTCTATTAAAATCACGCCGGTGTTCGTATAATACGATGCTACACCAGGCGTGACCCGGTGTAAAGAGAGAAATACAGGCAAACGTCGCAATCACAGAGCGTCACCGCCGTAACCTGCGCGACGAGGGATGTGCGCCATGTGGACAGCACGCTCCAGATGACCCCATCCCCAGGCTCGACGCTCGCAAACGAGGGACTCAGATGATCCAGTGCGACCGGTGTGAATTCTGCGAGATCGGCCCCGACGGCCGAAAGACGTTCAAGTGCGATCCGTTCTCCACCATCAAGGAGCCTGAATGCCTCGCCAAATGGCAACTGATGCGCCTCGATATGCTCCTGGCCAGCTACCAGAGCATGCTCCGATCCTACGGCAGGATGGCCCCGCTCCAGGACAAGATCTTCAAGTACGTCCAGCGGGAGATCAACGAGATGGAGGAGTCGGAGAGCTGGCGAGCGGACCCGGATGAGCCGCAAAGCGATCCCGAGGAGCCCAACGACGGGTGGCCCGTATAGTCGGCGATTTGAAATCGAAACCGACCGCCCAAGGCCGCGGCCTCCCATGGGGGCCGCCGGAGAGCGGCCTCCCGCCGCCCGAACGGTCTGTACCTCGCTCGACGACGCTGCCGCGAGGATCCCTGCCGGCGGGTCTTTGAGGCGGATTCCTGCAATAATTCTTTTCCCGATTGCGTCTTTTCATAGGCTGTGAATAATCCGAATGGGCACGGGCGCCGAGCTAACCCAGATCATAGACGGATGTAAGTCGGGGGACGCCGAGTGCTTCGCGCAGGTGGTTGACCTCTACGGAGGGCGGTGTTTCGGATATTTCTACCGACTCACCGGAGACCGGGATCTCAGCGACGAGTTGCTCAGCGAGCTGTTTCTCAAGCTGGTCGAGAAGATCGGGTCGTATAAGGGCGGGTCGTTCGAAAGCTGGCTTTTTCGAATCGCCGCCAACATCTTCCACGACCATCTCCGCAGCCGAAAACGACGGAAGAAGCTGGTCGAAGGCCGACGGGCCGAGTTGGAGGTGAAGCCCACTGAATCCATCTGCTCCGACCGGACGGGGGACAAGCTCGATAAGCTTCAGACCCACTTGAATCGACTGGATGCCGATACGCGGGAATTGATTGTGTTGAGATACTATTCCGAGATGAGTTTCAAAGAAATCGCCGAGGCGCGATCCGAGCCGATTGGGACCGCTCTGTCCAAGTTGCACCGCGGTCTCAAGAAGCTGCGCGAACTCATGGAGGGTTGAACGGATGAACGACCCGAGTCATGACGATCTGAGAAACCTGCTGGAGCGGTTTGCCGATCCGTCGGCTGCCGATGCGATCGAGCGGGAGATTCGCGAAGGCGAACGCCTGCTCGCCGCCCATCCGGCCCCGCCGGTCGCTCCGGAGACGCTGGCCGCCATCAAACAGCAGATGGCAACCCGCCTGGACGCTTCGCACCGTTCCTGGCATCCGCTGTACCGCTATGCCGCCCTGGCCGCAGCCGTGGTCCTCACGGCCCTGATCGGTTTCTTCGGTCGTCCGGTTGCCAAGGAACCCGACGTTAGCTTCGCCTCGCTCATTCCCACCGCCATCTGGGAAAGCGATGACTTGGCCTCCGACGACATGGAATTGGCCTATTTTCAGTCGGAATTGCAGCGTCTTGAGACACAAATGCAGGCCATTGAAGACGGCGATGGCGATCTCGTCGCCACCGCCTCGCTGGACGAGGTTGAGATGGAAATGATCCGCATCGACAGAGAGTTTTGGAAGGAATAGACGCAATGCAGCGATGTCAGACGGTTTTTCTTCTGGGCGTGTTCCTGCTCGCCGGCGGTCTTGGATTACCCCCAGTTGTGCATGCCCAACCCGACGCGCAAGGCCAGGCCGGAGATATCTGGGATGATGAGTCCGGCTCGCCCCGCTATCCGTGGTGGTACCGCTGGCTCTCGGACGAGACGATCGAACGCATCATGAAGGGCATCGCCGAGCGCGACCCCGCCAAAGCCAAGGAGCTGGCCGGGTTGCGTAAGAAAGACCCCGACCAGTTCAAGGCCGAGCTTGGTCGCCACGGACGCAAGGAGATCGAGGAGATCAGCCGCGAGTGGTTTGAGCAGCGACGCCAGAGAAGAAACGCCGACTTCATCGAGTGGCTCAAGGCCAACTACCCCGAGGAAGAGTCGGAGCTGGCCAAAATCCAGGAGAAGGATCCTCAACTCTACGTCCGCAATTTCGAACGTTTGCTCGATCAGTACGGGCGGATCTTCGAGGCCCAGAGCAGCAACCCGGAACTCGGAGCGGTCCTGAAGGAGGATTTCGACCTCAAGAAGCGCCGCGACCATATCCTCCGACGGATGCGACACGAACGCTCCGACGCCCGCAGACAGACACTCGGCATGGAGCTGCAGGACATCGTCGCCCGCCGATACGATCTGATCGTCCGCCGCAAGGAGATCGCCTACGAGCAGCTCCAGAAGAAGATCGCAGAGATGCAGCGGCAGATCGAGGAAAACAAGGACGAAATCGCGCGCTGGCAGGATGCCAAACTGCGACGCGAGAATGTCAGACAACGGGTCGAAGCCCTGACGGAAGGCATGGACAAACGCAGCTTCAAGTGGGATTGAACGTTGCCCGCCGGCAGCGCATCAGCGTCGCCTGCGATCGAGGCCCTTCCCTCCAGCTCCGTGGGGTCTTGCTGCTTACACCCGCTGACGCCGCAGCTCCATCTGCGTGGCCCGCTTGAGCATCTTCTTCTCCTTGCCGGTCAGGCTGTGGAGCCCTTCATGGTGCACCTTGGCCAGAATGCGATCGACCTCGATTTGCAGCTTCCGCTGTTCCTCCAGGTTCTTCTCCCACGACCCGGCCCGCATCTTGAGCCGGGCCTGCCCGATCTTGGGCATCAGCAGCACGTATGCGGCGCCCGTCGCCATGCCCGCCAGATGCGCCGCTTCTCCGCCGGCGTTGTTGCTTCGCGTAACGATCAGCAGGAAGTACATGAACGCGAAGACCGCCGCCGCGATGCGAATCGGCACCGGGAAGAAGAAGACGAACAGCACGATGTGCGGAAACAGGATCGCACAGGCCGCCAGCAGCCCCAGGATCGAGCCGGAGGCCCCGATCATCGGTGCCGGCGTGAGGAAGCCCGTCGTGGTCAGCAACAGGTAGAACACCCCGCCGGCCGCTCCACAGATCAGATAAAACGGCAGAAACCGCTTGCTGCCCCAGTGCCGCTCCAGGGGCGAACCCAGGAAAAACAGCGCCAGCATGTTGAAGAAAATGTGCCAGATCACCGTCCGGCTGTGCAGAAACTGGTACGTAACCAGCCGCCAGGGCTGAAGTACCGTCAACCACGAACTGCCGTCGACCGCAAACCAGTCCTCCAGGAAGTTGCCGAACGGCGGCGCCAGAACCCCCAGCACGAAGATCGAGATATTGACGATCAGCAGCCACTTGACCACCGGTGTCAAACGAGGCAGATTGAAGCGCATCTGGTGAGAGCCATAGTGCTGCTGCCGCTGACCGGCCTGCGTGTAATCCCTATCGTAAAGTCCCATAAGACATCTTCTAAACAGCGAGTCCGTAAGGATACCTGACACCTCTCATATACTATCGGTAATCCGCCGCGAAGTTCAAATGAAATTACCGAGCCAAACACCCCTTCCCGCCCCCGCCAATCCCGCAAAATCCCTCCTGAGCCCAGCTTCACCAGCCCTCGCCCACTGTCGCCCCCTCGCCGACAAATCCCGCACGAATCGCATCCCCCCGTTCTCGGGAAAACTTATCGCCCCCTGCCTCAGTTCCGCCCGCACTATCTCCGCCGTCGTCAACCCCGTCCCCCCGCCGTACTGGGCGTGGGTCAAAGGCCCAAGCGCCACAATCAGGCCACAGACCACGACCACAACGCGGAGTCGGCTCTCGCTGTCCATCATTCGCTCCCTTCCAAGCATGCGCCGTCTCCCGGCCGGCATAGCCCTCCATGCACCACCGACAGCCGACGCACCTCGATCCGCGCACGTCGAAGGCAGGCCCGCAGGAAACGGGGAAACGAAAGCATGATGGCGAGATGAACGCAATCTCCCGGCCCGCCTTCATTCCCTGACACGCTCTATTCTACCGTCGCACCCTGGGAATTGCCAGCGCATTCCACACCTATGCCCCGCAGAATCAAGGTGTGGGCGGCAAGTAGCAGCGGATTTGGGCCATGGCCAGCCCTCGTCACGCTTGGGTCCCGACTGGCGCCCCCGCCTCCGGCGGGTCATCCCCGAGCCGCTTCTTCCCCTTTGTCATCCCGAGCGGAGCGAAACGGAGTCGAGGGATCTGGCTGCGACCACGTCAGTCGCCGGGCTTGCGTTTGAGCCCTTTGAGACGTCGAAGAGCGCTCTCCGACGAACGACCGGGCTGCTTTTCCCGCCTGGCGGGTGCGGCGTGGTCGGGAGGGAGCGTTTCGGGTTTGAGAAAGCTGAAGAGGGCCAGCAGGGCGCTGCCCAGCAGCACCAGGCCGATCCCGAGCAGTTGCGAGACCGTCAGGTGGCCGATCTCGAAGGGGTTGTCGTCGCGGAGCATCTCCATCAGGAACCGCATGACGCCATAGAAGATGAACATCAGACTGAAGATCGAGCCAGGCCTGGTCGCAAAGCCATAGCGGCCCGCCGCCTCGGCCCTTCGCGAACGCCGCCAGAACAGATAGAGCAATACGCACAACACCGCCGCCGACCCCGACGTGTACAACTGCGTCGGATGCACCGCCAGGCACCGGTATGGCCCCTCCGTCACCTGCTCTTTCTGCTCGGGTGTCAGGTCCTCCCAGGGTTTGAGCCCGGGATCGTAGTTGCCCTGCTCGTCGAAATAGCCGAAGTACTCTTCGGGCAAATGCAGATAAGGCTCCGCCCGCTCTCGCTCCGGATCCGGCTGGATCTGGCTGCGATACGAAAACGAGCCATACGGAAAATGAACCCCCCACGGAAGCTCCGTCGGCTGGCCATAACAGCAGCCGTTCAGAAAACAGCCGATCCGCCCGAACACCAGCGCCAGCATCAGCCCCACCGCCAGCACGTCGAGATAGTGCCGCAGAGGAAGGCGGTGGTAGCGGATGTACAGAAAGATCACCGCGATCGCCAGCAGAACGCCCCCCAGCAGCTCGAGTCCGCCCTTCCAGATCGCAAAGACGCTCAGCGGGTCGTCGCGAAAACTGTCGAAGTAGTGGATCACGAAGAACAGCCGCGCCCCGACCACGCCCGCGATCAGCGAATACAGCGCCGCATTGGTGATGTGCTGCGGGTCTTTCGTGAAGCTGCGGCTCAGGTACCGGATCAGCGTCACCGCCGCCAGAAAACCGATGACCATCATCAGCCCATAGCTCTTGACGGTCAAATCGATGACAGGAATTCGAATCAGTTCGGGATGCATTCAGCGGCGTCGCTACGACTTGACAATCTCGTTCTGCTCGTCGAGCACGACGACCTTGGGCTTGGCCGAGGCGGTTTCGTCGGCGGTGCACAGGCCGAAGGCCATGATAATCACGATATCACCCGGCTCGGCCAGTTTCGCCGCCGCCCCCAGGATCACGACGTCGCCTCCGCCAGGCTCGCCCGGCACCGCGTACGTCTCCAATCGGCTGCCGTTGTTGAGGTTGGCCACGAGAACCGCCTCGTAGGGCACAATCCCCGCCGCCTCCATCAGGGCCGAGTCGATCTCGATACTGCCGGGATAATGAAGCCGGGTCTCCGTGATCCGCGCCCGGTGCAACTTGCTCTTGAGTACCTTCAATAGCATCAGCGTATGATTCCGTATTGAATTCCCATGCGGACAAAAGGAGTATTATAGCCTACCGCCTGCCGCTGTCCACCATGATATTGTCGATCAGGCGGGCCGGGCCCAAACGAGCCGCCGCCGCGATCAACACACGTCCGCCGACGCGCTCGACGTCCTCCAGCGTCTCCGGATCGACGAGGCTGATATACTCGACCTCCAGACCCGCTGCATTCCGCAGGACCGCCTCCATCCGCTCGCGAATCATAGTCGGATCGGTCGCGCCGCCCTCGATCATCTCCCGCCCCTGCTCCAGGGCCTGATAGATCACCGGCGCCTCCTGGCGCTGCTCGTCGCTGAGATACCGGTTGCGACTGCTGACCGCCAGACCGTCGCTCTCCCGCTCCGTCGGACAGACCACGATCTCCAGCGGCATGTTCAGATCGGCCACCATCCGACGGATCACCGCTGCCTGCTGGGCGTCCTTCTGTCCGAAGAACGCGACATCGGGCCCGACGATGTTGAACAACTTCGTGCAAACCGTCGTCACGCCGCGAAAGTGGTTCGGCCGGGACCGACCACACAGGTTCTCCGTCATTCCTACCACTGTGACCCACGAAAGGTTCTCCCGCGGGTACATTTCGGCCCGGCTGGGTGCAAAGACCACATCGGCGTCGTTTTGCTCGCAGATCGCCAGATCCCGCTGCAGCGGCCTCGGATAGCTCTCGAAATCCTCCCCCGGGCCGAACTGCGTCGGATTGACGAAGATGCTCACCACGACAAAATCCGACTCGGCGACGGCCCGTCGGATCAGGCTGAGATGCCCTTCATGCAGTGCCCCCATGGTGGGGACACAGCCGATTCG
>CAZTGH010000008.1:0-930 GCA_964612985.1 uncultured Pirellulales bacterium | reverse complement strand
AAGATGCTCACCACCACGAAGTCGCACTGCTGGGCCGCCGTCTCGATCAGGGAAATATGCCCGATGTGCAGCGCCCCCATCGTCGGCACCAGCCCGATCCGCTTGCCCGCCGCGCGGGCCTGGGCCACCAGCTCCCTGACTTCTTCAATCGTCGTCACCATCTGCATCGGTATTTCCTTCCGGGCCGCCTCTAGCTCGCCGTCACCCGTTGCCGTTCGGATACGTACGCCTTGACCTGAAGCGCCACGTGCTCCAGCGCCGCCTCGTCGCCCGGGCGCACCTTCGAGGCAGGCAACCGGATCAGCGGGCTGCTCCGCCAGTGCGCGAAAAGCTGCTCGTAATCCTCGTGCAGCGCGTGCAGGAACTCCAGCGTAATCTGCTGCTCGTAGGGCCGGTTCCGCTGGTGAATGCGTTCCAGACAGTGCTCGGGCGAATCCTGGAGATAGATCACCAGCACCGGGTCCTTCACTGCCGCCGCGAAGACCTCGTAGATGCGTTCGTAAAGCGCGCACTGCTCGGCGTCCAGCCAGCGGCGCGCGTAGATCAGTTCCTTGTCGAAAACGTAATCGGTCAGCGAAACGCTTTCCTGCGACAGGGCTTCGGGCCGGAGTTGATCGGCCCGGTTGAGCAGAAAGTACAACTGGCTGCTCAGCGCCAGATCGGTCTGCCCCGCATACACCCGCGGCAAAAAAGGATTCGTGTCATAGGGTTCCAGCAGCATCTGCCCGCCGAGAGCTTCCGCGAGCCCTTTCATCAGCGTGGTCTTGCCCACGCCGATCGGCCCGGCAATGCTGACCAATTGCGGACCTGATGGGTCGAGAACGAAATCGCCCCCACCCAGCCGATCCGCGAGCTCTCGCACCGGCTCATGGAACAGCGGATGCACCAGGTCCGGATTCAACTGGCACAGTCCGCTGAGGACAAACGATC
>CAZTGH010000007.1:0-34292 GCA_964612985.1 uncultured Pirellulales bacterium | reverse complement strand
CAGGGTGGGACGCCCTCGGTAGCATGGAACGGCGTCCGGAGGGGTCCCGGTCATGTCGTGGGCCATTCCGGCTATTGGGCACCCAGGCAAGACAGCAAGACAGAAGGACACACAGAATGGCAGGTAAGATCATTATCGACACCGAGCGCTGCAAGGGTTGCGGGCTGTGTGTGGTGGTCTGCCCGAAGAAGAGCATCGTGATCTCCGAGGAATCGAACCAGAGCGGCTATTTCCCCGCCCGAAAGACGGACGGCCCCTGCACCGGCTGCGCCCAATGCGCGATCGTCTGCCCCGAGGGGATCATCCAGGTGTGCCGGGACCAGATCGAGCGGATGCAGATCGTCGCGACGCCCGGCCGCAAAGGAACACCCCGCCTGATCGAGGAGAAGACGTGAGCAAGCGGATATTGATGTGTGGCAACGAGGCGATGGCGGAAGCGGCGATCGTGGCGGGTTGCGACGCCTACTTCGGCTATCCGATCACCCCGCAGAATGAGATCACCGCGTACATGTCCGAGCGGATGCCCGAGGAGGGTCGGGTTTTCGTACAGAGTGAGAGCGAACTGGCGGCGATCAACATGGTTTTCGGCGCCGGCGCGACGGGCAAGCGGGCGATGACCAGCTCTTCGAGCCCGGGGATCAGCCTGATGCAGGAAGGGATCAGCTATCTGGCGGGGGCGGAAGTGCCGGCGGTAGTGATTAACGTCATGCGCGGCGGTCCCGGATTGGGCAATATCGCCCCATCGCAGGCGGATTATTTCCAGGCCACGCGAGGGGGCGGACATGGCGACTATCGCACCATCGTGCTGGGCCCGGCCAGCGTGCAGGAGATGGCCGATTGCATGCCCCTGGCCTTCGATCTGGCCGATCAGTACCGCATCACCGTGATGGTGCTGGCCGACGGGATTCTGGGACAGATGATGGAACCGGTTTCGCTCGATCCGAAACCGCGTCGGGAACTGCCTGAGAAGGACTGGGCTCTGACCGGCATGAAGAACCGAGAGCAGAACATCGTCCGCTCCTTGTGGCTGGCCGATGGCGCGCTGGAGGAGTTGAACCACAGACTCCAAGCCAAGTATCAGGAGATCCAGGAAAAGGAAGTCCTCTGCGAACCATACTTGATGGAGGACGCAGAGATCGTGATCGTGGCGTACGGAGTGGTCGCGCGGATCGCGCGGACGGCGATCGATCGGGCTCGCGAAGAGGGCATTGCAGTGGGCATGATCCGACCGATCACGCTGTGGCCCTTCCCGTCGGAGCAGGTCAGCGCTGCCGCGGAGACGTTCCGGATGTTCCTGACAGCGGAGATGAGTTGCGGCCAGATGATCGAGGACGTGAAACTGGCGGTGGCGGGAAAATGTCCCGTCCTGCTGCACGGTCGGCCCGGCGGCGGCGTACCGACCGTGGACGAGTTGCTGGACAGAATCCGTCAATTGACGATACGAACCGGCGCCGTATAGCTCCTTTCGGAGCGTGTGAAGTCACCGCGCGGCGCCGTGAGGCAGAGAGATATGAAAACCGTGTTTGAGCGAACGCGTGTCTTGAAGGATTGCCCGACGCACTACTGTCCGGGCTGCGGTCATGGGATCGCCCACCGGCTGTTGGCGGAGGTGATCGATGAACTCGACCTCCAGGACCGCACGATCGGCATCGCCCCGGTCGGCTGTGCGGTGCTCGCCTACAACTACATCGACGTGGATATGATCGAGGTCCCCCACGGGCGCGCCCCGGCGGTCGCGACGGGCATGAAGCGGACGAATCCCGACAAGATCATCTTCTCGTACCAGGGCGACGGCGATCTGGCGGCCATCGGGACCGCCGAGATCATTCACGCTGCCCATCGGGCCGAACGGATCACGGTGATCTTCATCAACAACGCGGTCTTCGGCATGACGGGCGGCCAGATGGCGCCGACGACGATGCTCGGGCAGGCCACTGCGACGACCCAGCAGGGCCGCGATCCCAGCAACGGACAGGGCTATCCGCTCCAGGTCTCGGAGATCCTGGCGCTGCTGCCGGGCACGGTCTATGTCGAGCGCTGCGCCCTGAGCGGCGTGCCCGGCATCAAGCGGACCAAGGCAGCCATGAAGCACGCCTTCCAACTCCAGATGGACGAAGCGCCGGGACTGTCGCTGGTGGAAGTGCTGTCCCCCTGCCCGACGTATTGGCGCATGTCGCCGGCCAAGGCGATGAAGTGGATCGACGAGCAGATGAGCCAGGCCTTTCCCATCGCTCGCTTGAAGGGATGAAGATGCCGACTGCGAACGGACTGTATGAAGAGGTGGTGATCGCCGGATTTGGAGGCCAGGGAGTGATCCTGGCGGGCAAGGTGCTGGCACAGGCGGGCATGAAAGCGAATGTCGAAGTGACCTACATGCCGTCCTACGGCGCCGAAGTCCGCGGCGGAACCGCCAATTGCATGGTTGTCTTGTCGGATAAGCCGATCGCCTGCCCGATCGTCAGCGAGCCGAACTCGCTGGTGATCTGCAACAAGGCGTCGCTGAGCAAGTTCGCGCCGCGTCTGCGACCCGGAGGGCTGATGATCTTCAACAGTTCGCTGATCGAGAACGTCCCTTCCGTTCCTGAGGGGGTGCGTGTCATCGGCATCCCGGCCGAGGAGATCGCGCTTCAGGCAGGTAGTCCCAAGAGCGTCAATATGGTCATGCTCGGCGCGTATCTGGGGGCGCGCGGGTGTTTAAGCCCGGAGCAGGCGGCCGAGGCCTTGCCCGACGTTCTCGCCGAGCGCTATCACAAGACCATCGGCGCCAACACCGAGGCGCTGCGCCGAGGGGCGGAATTCGCCATCTCCCAACTGTAATCCCTGGACGGGGGCGGACAGCGCTCGCACCATGGGAGTTGCCCGTTTCGGGAACCTGTCCTGTCAAGGGTGGAAAGGCAACTCGCAACAAGGATATCGGCACACCAATTGACGACGAAGGGGTGTGCAGACTGTCCGTAGCGGGAAGCCGGTTGACAGACGGCGAGAATGCCAAACCATCAGGCCGGGCAGGGGTAGAGATGAATGACTACATTGGTTCCACAGATAGAGGAGACGGCATGACTGGAACGTACATCAGATCGATTCGACCGACGATCGTTATCACGGTGGTGGCATTATGGGTCGCGCTCGGTTCTTTCGCAGCGGCGCCGGCCCTGGGCTACGAGACACAATCGCTGGCGGGCACGTGGCGGTTCCGCGCCGACCTGGAGCGCGAGGGGCTCAGCGAGCGGTGTTTCGAGGAAGCGCCTTCGCAGAAGATCGTCCTGCCCGGCTCGATGAAGGAAAACGGCTACGGACACGACGTCACCATCGAAACGCAATGGACCGGGCAGATTGTGGACCGCTCGTGGTATACCGACGAGAAGTATGAACCGTATCGCCAGCCGGACAATATCAAAGTGCCCTTCTGGCTCACCCCGGTCAAGCATTACGTCGGGCCCGCCTGGTACCAGAAGGAGATTCGCATCCCGGGCAAGTGGGACACCAAGCGCATTACGTTGTTCCTCGAACGGTGCCACTGGAAGACGCAGGTCTGGGTCGACGGGCGCCTCCTCGGCTCGGCCGACAGCCTGAGTGTGCCCCATGAATACGACTTGGGCGTGCTCGGCAAAGGCAAGCACGTGCTGACGGTCTGCGTGGACAACACCGTCGATATCGGCGTCGGCATCAACGCACACAGCGTCTCCGATCATACGCAGACCAACTGGAACGGCATCGCCGGCGACCTCGAACTGCGGGCCTACGACAACGTGCGCATCGAGGACGTGCAGGTCTATCCCGACGTGGCGTATCGGACCGCGAAGATTCGTGTCGAGCTCGCCAATCCGAGCGGCGAAAGGACCGCGGGCACGCTGACGGTCGAAGCGAGGAGTTTCAACTCGGATCGCAATCACAAGGTCGACGAGAAACGCGTTCTCTTCGCGATCGACGATGTGAACGAGGTGGTCGAGATCGATTATGCCCTCGGGGATGATGCGCTGCTGTGGGACGAATTCTCGCCCAACCTGTATCGTCTGACCGTCACGATCGAGGGCAAGGAATTCGAGGACGAGCGGACGACCGTCTTCGGTCTGCGCGAGTTCACCGCCGAGGGAACGCAGTTCGCGATCAACGGGCGCACCACGTTCCTGCGCGGCACGCTCGAATGCTGCATCTTCCCGCTGACCGGGCGTCCGCCGATGGACGTGAAGGCCTGGCGAAAGGTGCTGAAGGCGGCCAAAGCACACGGCCTGAACCATCTGCGGTTCCATTCGTGGTGCCCGCCGGAAGCGGCCTTCGTCGCTGCCGACGAGATGGGCATGATCTTCCAGATCGAATGCGCCGCCTGGACCAACAGCGGCCCGACCCTCGGCGACGGCGCTCCGATCGACCAGTGGATCTACGCCGAGGGAGATCGTATTCTCAAGGCCTATGGCAATCACCCTTCCTTCTGCATGTTGGCCTATGGCAACGAGCCGGCGGGGCAGCGGCAGCGCGAATATCTCGGCAAGCTCGTGACCTATTGGAAACAGAAGGATTCGCGCCGCGTCTACACCAGCGCCGCCGGCTGGCCGATCATCCCGGAGAACAGCTATCATTCTACCCCTGGGCCACGCGGTCACCAGTGGGGAGCGGGCCTGACGAGCCGGTTCAATGCCGAGCCCTTGACGACCGATTTCGACTACAGTGACGTCGTTGAGCAATATTCGGTCCCCGTGGTTTCCCATGAGATCGGGCAGTGGTGCGTCTATCCGAACTTCGACGAAATGGAGAAGTACGATGGCGTGCTCAAGCCCAAGAACTTCGAGATCTTCCGGGACTCGCTCGCCAGGCACGGCATGCTCGATCGAGCCGACGATTTCCTGATCGCCTCGGGCAAACTCCAGACGCTCCTGTACAAGGAGGAGATCGAAGCAGCCCTGCGGACGCCAGGCTTTGGCGGATTCCAGTTGCTCGACCTGCACGATTTCCCGGGCCAGGGCACCGCTCTGGTGGGCGTGCTCGACCCCTTCTGGGAATCGAAGGGCTATGTCGAGCCCGACGAGTACCACCAGTTCTGTAGCGAAACGGTGCCGCTGTTGCGGATGCCGAAGGTCGTCTGGACGGACAAAGAGACGTTCGAAGGCGAGGTGCAGATCGCCCACTACGGCCCCGCTCCGCTCGAGGAAGCTGTCGTACGGTGGGAGGTGCAGTGCGACTGCGAGCAGGTTGCCACCTCGGGCGAGTTCGCACCGCAGGCCATCGCCCTTGGCAGCGACAACCGAATCGGCACGATCGAGCTGGACCTGTCCAAGGCACTGGCGCCCACGAAGATGGTGATCGCGGTCGAGATCGAAGGGACCGACTATCGCAATTCCTGGGATGTCTGGGTCTACCCCGACCGCCTCAGCCTGCGGGCGGCGCAAGAGGTGGTGATCGTCGAAGAACTGGATGCGAACGCCCTGCGGGCTTTGCGCGAAGGCCAAAGCGTGCTGTGGATGCCGAGGCTGGAGAGCATCCTCAGCGACGTGCCGCCGGGCTTTACGACGATCTTCTGGAACACGCAGTGGACCAACGGACAACCCCCGCACACGCTGGGCATCCTGTGCAATCCGAAGCATCCGGCGTTTTCGAGCTTCCCCACGGAATTTCACAGCAACTGGCAGTGGTGGGATCTCGTAAAACATTCGAAACCCATGGTGCTGGATAAATTCGCAACCGAACTCGATCCGATCGTGCAGGTCATCGACGACTGGAACGTCAACCGCAAGCTCGGACTGGTCTTCGAAGGCACCGTTGGTGAGGGCAGGCTTCTCGTGTGCAGCATCGACCTGAAGACCGATATCGACCAGCGCCCCGTCGCGCGGCAGATGCTGCGCAGCCTGCTGGACTATATGGCCGGCTCGGAATTTCGTCCCGAACTGGAGCTGCAAATCGACACCCTCGATGGGCTGTTCAAGAGGCGGCCCTGATAGGCGGCAGGCCGGCCCGACAGCGGAATTCGGTGTTCTCGCGAAGAGGCGCTGACAAGTGGAGCGTTTTGTTGTAGAATGCCCGTTTCACGGAATGCAAACCAACCAACAGGATAGGGAACATGGCCAAACAATCTGGAAATAGAAAATCACGCGCCATATGCAGCTTCTGCGGACGGGCAGGAAGTCAGACCGATACCCTGATCGAGGGTCCGGAGAATGTGTTCATCTGCCCCGAATGCGTGGAGTTGTGCCACAATATCATCAAACAGAATCGGCGTCAGTCCACCGTGCCGCGGACGAGCATCAAAGAAACGCCCAAGCCCCGAGAGATCAAGGAGTATCTGGACCAGTACGTGATCGGTCAGGACAACGCCAAGCGGTATCTCTCGGTCGCGGTGCACAATCACTACAAGCGGCTGCTGCACAGCGATATCGGCGACAGCGACGTCGAACTCGACAAGTCCAACGTACTGCTGATCGGCCCAACCGGCTGCGGCAAAACGCTGCTGGCCAAGACCCTGGCCAACAAGCTCGAGGTGCCGTTCGCGATCTGCGACGCCACGACGGTGACCGAGGCGGGCTACGTCGGCGAAGACGTCGAGAACTTTTTGCTGCGGCTGCTCCAGGCGGCGGACTTCGACATTGAGGCGGCCCAGCGCGGCATCGTCTACATCGACGAGATCGACAAGATCGGCAAGACCAGTCAGAACGTTTCGATCACGCGGGACGTTTCCGGCGAAGGGGTCCAGCAGGCCCTGCTGAAGATGCTCGAAGGCACCACCGCGAATATCCCGCCGCAGGGAGGGCGCAAGCACCCCGAGCAGTCGTACATTCAGATGGATACAACAAACATCCTGTTCATCTGCGGCGGAACATTCGTCGGTCTGGAGAACATCATCAAGAAGCGCCTGGGACGCAAGATGATCGGATTCGGCTCCGAACTGTCGGGCAAGGTCGACGAGAAGGCCGACCTCAGCAGCGTACTGGAGCAGGCGATTCCCGAGGATATCATCGAATTCGGGATGATCCCCGAGATGGTCGGGCGACTGCCGGTGATTGCCACGCTCTCGGCGCTCGATGAAGAGGCGCTGATCGACATCCTCACACAGCCCCGCAACGCGCTGGTGCGACAATACAAGCGGTTCTTCGAGATGGAAAACGCGGAACTCGAGTTCACCGGGGATGGCCTGCATGCTCTGGCCCGCAAGGCGCTGACGCGAGACACGGGGGCCCGAGCTTTGCGATCGATCACCGAGGAACTGATGGTCGATTTGATGTACCAGTTGCCGGAAGAAGCCAAGCCGGCGCGGTACGTGATCACACGGGAGATCGTCGAAGGCAAAGCCCCCCTGCTGGCGGCCAAGCAACAGGCCCGCAAGGAGTCCGCCTGACGCAGAACGCTTCCTTTTGCCGGTCGAACATAAAAAGGAGACGGCTCCGGAGCCGTCTCTTTTCTTTTGCACTTGCGAGGTTCGGCTAATCCAGGACTTCGACCTTGGAATAGAGCGGAAAGAGCATGTTATAGATCTGGATGGCTTCGCCGTTGAACATGCGGATACAGCCGCGCGAGCCGGCGGTGCCGATCTGCTCGGGCTCTTTCGTGCCATGGATGGCAAAACCAGTGCGGCCTTTGGCGTCGCCGTCGATGCCGTCCAGCGCGATCCAGCGCGACCCCAGCGGGTAGTCCGGATCGGTGGCTTTGTACATCCGGCCGGAATCGGGATCCGTCCAGGTGGGGGCAATGAGCTTGCCGCCTTCCTGAACGCGCCACAGCCCGGTCGGCGTCTCGTACCCGGCCCGGCCCAATCCCACCTTGAAGCTGCGCACATAGACATCCTGAAGGTAAAGATCCAGGGTGAAGGTCGAACGATAGACCTTCGCGTGGAACGGCCCTTTGACAATCTTGATGGCCTTTCCCGCCTGAAGGCTTTGCGGGCGGGGGATGTTGTTGATCTGCATCAGAAGCTCGTAGGGCACTTTGTTCCGTCGACCGATGACCTGGAGTAAATCACCCGGCTGGACGGTATAGGTATCGCAGAGCATATCGCCTGCAAATGCGGCCGGACCGAACAGCCATTCCTTCGACAGCTTCGCCAGTTCCTCTTTCACCGTACGTCGCTGGCTTTCCGACATCGGCATCGACAGCGCCTCATTGAGCTTGTTGCGGGCGGAAATGACCTGCCTGGGATGAGAATTCAGCAGCGCCATGGCCTCGTCGATCGCCGCTGCGGTCTTCGCATCGGCCGGCGGGGCCTGAGGTTGCGAGGTCTCCGTCGGCACAGTCTCAGGCTCAGCGGCCTGCACAGCGACAGAAGGCTGCGGCACCGGTTGTGCAGGAGCTTGTATAGGCGCCCGCACGGGGGCCGAACGGGTAATCGGGGCAGGCGTGGTGTTCGTCTCGACCGCCGCCAGGGTCGGCGTGCCCCGCGCCGGCGAGTTCTCATTCGTTACGTCAGCGGCCGACGCCTCCTGCGGGGTCGAAGAACCGCCCCGGAACATGAAGAAAACCACCGTCGCGAAGATCACGACCGAGACGCCGAGATAGATCGTAGTGTTTCGGTGTCCGCGTCGTTTCCGTCCTGTACGAGAAAAGCGAGCCATCCTATGCTCCTTTCTGCTGGTCGCAGTCAATGATCCCTTCATCGGTAACCAGAAACTGCACAGGGGCGTCGTTCTCGGTCACCGGAATGGAGTCCACCACTTGTTCGATGAAAGCAAATCCACACCGCGATGCGGTCAACGTTTCGTTGGCAAAGAATCGATCGTAAAAAGCTCCCCCACGTCCCAGACGATTGCCCTGGCGATCGTACCCCAGCGCCGGAGAAATCACCAGGTCGATCTGCTCGAACGGAACGGGCATACCTTCCACGGGATTTCTCAATCCCAGCGCCCCCGTCGAGAAGCCGGTTTCCAGCGAATGAATGACGACCGGGATCATGTGTCGCTGCTGCCAGGAAATCTTCGGCACCGCCACGGTCTTGCCCAGTTGCCAGGCATGCAGGATCGCCTCGGAGGTATCGACCTCATGAGGAAGCGAAAGAAACATCATGATCGTTGAGGCCTCCTGAAATCGCTCGGTGGCGATCAGGTTTCGGCACGCTTTCCTGCTCTTTTCCTGTCGTTGTTCATCCGGCATGGAAAGCAGGCGGTTCTGCAACAGCCGGCGCAGCTCAACCTTGTCCATCCATCGGCCTCAGATTCTCATTCGATGCGGTACGCTCGACCGCTCGGGTACTTTCTACCAGTCTTCGCAGCTCCTGTAAATACTGCCCTATCGTTTTTTCGTAGCCGGCCTTCTTGGGCTCGTAGTACCGCTTGGGACTGCCGGGAAGATATTCCTGGACGACGAAGCCATCGGGGGCATCGTGCGGATACTGGTATTCGGCCCCGATCCCCGCCTTTTTCGCCGCCGCGTAGTGCGAATCCTTCAGATGGTGCGGCACCGGACGCGTCGGCTCGCTCCTCACGTCGTGCATTGCCTTCCAGATCGCTGCCGCGCCGGCGTTGGACTTGGGCGCACAGGCAATGTAGATCGCCGCCTGAGCCAGCGGCAACTGGGCCTCGGGCAGTCCGACGAATTCGCACATCTGCACGGCGGCGCTGGCCAGAACCGTGGCCATGGGATCGGCGTTTCCCACATCCTCGGCCGCACAGACAGCGATCCGTCGGGCCACGAAACGCACGTCCTCGCCTCCCGCCAGCATCCGCGCCAGCCAATAGATCGTCGCATCAGGATCTGAACCCCGCATGCTCTTCTGAAACGCGCTGGCCAGATCGTAATGCGTGTCGCCCGAGCTGTCATAGGCGATCGCCTTCTCCTGGATCGACTCCCGCGCAACGTCCAGATCGAATCTTATCGGTCCCCCCTCGGCATCGGCGGCCTGCGATCGGACGGCCACCTCGAGGGCCGTCAGTGCCTTGCGGCCGTCCCCGTCGGCGATCTCGCCCAGGAATCGAAGGGCCGTCTCGTCCGCCTTCACATCGAGCGAACCGAGACCGCGTTCGACATCGCGAAGCGCCCACTCCAGCAACTGCACGATCTCGTCGGGCGAGAGCGGCTCGAAACGGAACACCGTGCTGCGCGAGATCAACGGGCCGTTGACCGAGAAGTACGGATTCTCCGTCGTCGCGCCGATCAGAACGATGACCCCCTTCTCAACGTCGTCGAGCAAGACGTCCTGCTGCGCGCGATTGAAACGATGAATCTCATCGATGAACAGCACCGTACGCCCGGCGCCGGTGGCCAGCCGATCTTTCGCCTCGCCCAGGACCTCGCGAATGTCCTTGACCGTCGCGGCCGGCGCGCTGAGATAGCGAAATCTCGCGCGCGTATGCTGCGCGATGACCGCGGCCAGCGAGGTCTTTCCGACGCCGGGAGGACCATAGAAGATCAGGCTGCTGAGTCGATCGGCAGCCAGCATGCGCGTCAGCAGTTTGCCCGGAGCGAGAAAATGGCGCTGGCCGACGAACTCGGACAGAGTTCTCGGACGCATCCGCGCCGCCAGCGGCGCCGCCGATCGAAGGTTGGCTCGTTCCGAAGCAGCAAACAGGTTTTTATCGGGACCACCATCGCGCATGGCACTCATTATACGCAGGACGGCGAAAGAAGTCGAACGGATTCGCGTTCCGGTCTGTCAACCGCGCAAAGTCGCCTCGCCCAGCCAAGAGGAAATGGGCGCCCTGCGCAGAATCTCGCGACCGCGGCGAAGCGTGTTTTGCAGCCTGCGCACTCTCTCCGGGACGGCATGAAAACCGCCCCTTTTTGCGCGGCGACGAGAACAACAAATGTCACATCATATGCGACCGGAAAAAGTTCCGTCAAAACAGGCATTTCAGGAGTATTTTTGTTAGGTATCCAGAGCATCCAGGCTTCCCAGCTCACCGTCTCCACGGAAAAGCAACCCCACCGGGACTTTGTTCCCCCCGCGTTTGTCGTCCGAGACGGCGGCGTCCCGGACGCGAAACAGCAAGACGATAACCGTCTGTTCCGAAATGCTTTACAGCACGCCGCCACGTCACGCAATCGGGCGGCTTCTTCCAGGAGACGCTGAACCGCGACGGTGAATTCGTGACAATCGCGAGTCAGTTCACGTCTTTTGGCACGGCAAAAAAACTCGAACCCGTTGTTTTTTTTATTTGATTTTGCCCCCTCTGCCGATAAACTTCTACAGATACCAACGGACGTGGTACGCCATGCACGATCCGGAGTCGGGTAGAAGAATGAGAGTGAGAGACAGGCCTGATGGAGACGGGCTTGAGAGGTTTTGTGTCGTGTGTCGTGGGTATAGTTGGCTGACCAGAAAGCCAGTGTGAGTGCAGTTTTTGAAAGGGAAGTATCATGAAGCGTTGGTTGATTCTGTGCATGGTAGGTTGTGTAGCGGTAACCGGTGCGGCAAACGCAGCGGTACAACAAGGGGACACGGAACTGGATGCCTTGGGCGCGTGGATGATGCAGAACGGGGCGGACGACTTCGAGGACATCGATGTCTTCTTCCTGTCGGCGGGTATCGGCTACTTCGTCACCGACAACGTCCAGGTTCAGGGCGCCGCGCTGGGCGCGTGGACCGACATCTCAGGCGAGGATCTGGACATCTGGGCAATCGGTGGTCGCGCCAAGTACCACTTCATGCCGACGAACCAGTGGGTGCCGTACATCGGTGGCCAAGTCATGTGGGCGAATGCCGACGTGGATTCTGCAGAGCTCGAGATCGACGACGATATCGATGGCGTGCTCTGGGGTCCGGTGGCCGGTCTGCGGTACGAGCTGAACGCCTACAACGATTTCTTCGTCGAGTATCAGTACCACATGTGGAGTGGTGACATCGACGACGTCATTGACGATGGACACGGCCTGTTCGTCGGTCTCGTTCATCAGTTCAAGTAGGATGCGGAGGACGGAGAACCGAATTAGCGGAATCTCTCGAATTCTGAACGCGAAGCTGCGAGTCGTCCTGACTCGCAGCTTTTTTTTCAGGCCGCGCCAGCTTCTCCGGTGTGCCAAGGATGACCATGAATGAGCACGGGTGTCCGAAAAACGAGGCCGGTCGAGGCAGAACGCATGACCAAAATATCCGGGGAGAGTCTGCTTGACGTCCCCATGGACAAAGCGTAGACTCCGTCACGAAAGGCTCGAGGGCGGACTCCTCGCCGGCAGCAAGAGAACGGGGTGCGAAGAAGCTCAAGTGAAGCGCCGTTTTTGAAAGGGAACTATCATGAAACACTACTTGATCCTTTCTGTGGTAAGTTGTCTGGCGCTGGCCGGTGCGGCGAGCGCGGCGGTCCAACAAGGGGACACCGAACTGGATGCCCTGGGCGCGTGGATGAGCCAGGACGGAAGTGGAGATGCGGACCTGAGCATCGATGTTGACTGGTTGTTCCTCATGGGTCGGCTGGGTTACTTCCTCAGTGACAACATCCAGATCTCGGCGGTCGCCATGGGCGCGTGGACCGAAACGAGCATCGACAGTGAAACCGGGCCCACGTCGGGTGACGTTGACGTCGACGTCTATGGTCTGGGCGCGGCGGGCAAGTATCACTTCACGCCGACGAATCAGTGGGTTCCGTACATCGGTGCGCAGGTGCTCTGGCTGGATGTAGACATCGATCTCAGCGACGACTTCCTTGGTGGGCCAGATATTGATGATACCGACGTCGAGGGGGATGGCATGCTCTGGGGTCCGGTGGCCGGTCTCCGCTACGAGTTGAACGCGTACAATGATTTCTTCGTCGAGTATCAGTATCACCTGTGGAGTGGGGACATCGACGACATCCTGGACGATGGGCACGCTCTGTTCCTGGGTCTCGTTCATCAATTCAAGTAGGATTTGGAGGACGGAGAACCGAGCGAATGGAATCTCTCGACTTCTGAGCGCGAAGCTGCGGGTCGCTTTGACTCGCAGCTTTTTTTATGCGCGGCTCGAACGCTGTCTGACCCGGGCTCCGCTTGACGCTTCTTCAGAGACGCGGTAGACTCCAGGCGTGTGAGTTCGACGCAGAAGCGTTGGCCGCATGATACCAGAGTGCATCGACGTGTCTCTCAGGGGAAAGGATTCACACATGAAAGCGACGAACGGCATTGCGGGCGTCCTGCTGAGCCTGATCGCCCTGCCGAGTGCGACAGCGATTGGCGCGAGCGTGATGGGCCCGCCGATTGCGGTTCTGGAGGAGAGCGAGTGGTCCGTCGGGCTCGAATACGGTTATGCCGAAAGCGATTTGCGCGCCCACGGTACGTGCCTCCAGGTCCCCACCGAGGGCAGCGCCGTCTATAGCGCCGAGGAGGTGGACATCCGAGACCTCAGCACGCGCATGGTCATGGCGAATTTCGCCTACGGAATCTGCGACAACTGGGATCTCTTCCTACAACTGGGCACCACGGATGCCCAGGACCATGTGACCACACGCACCGTGCCCTTCGGGGGCACCCGCCAGCCGTTCGAATACGACGGCGCCCATGGCCTGGCAGTCGGCTTCGGCAGCCGTGCCACCTTCTGCCACTGGGGTCCCTGGCAATTCGGCGGAACGATGCAGGTGAACTGGCTGGACCCGGGCGACAGCGACCTGGCCTGGTCCGATCCGGCGGACCCGAATTCCACCGCGAGCGGGCGCATGGACATCGACCTCTGGCAGGCGCAACTGGCCCTGGCCGCGACCTATCAGATCGATATGTTCCGTTTCTGGGCCGGTCCCTTCCTGCAATTCGTGCAAGGCGATTTCGATCGCAGTGGCCAGACCTTCACCGAGGGAGCCAGCACAGGACGATTCACCTGCTCGGGGGACATTGAAGAAAGGTCACCGCTCGGCGTCCACTTCGGGGCCATCTGGGAGGCGTCCGAGAGAGTGAACTGCTGGGTGGAAGGCCAGTATACGAACGACTCATGGGTCTTCGGAATCAGCGCCGCCATTGAACCTGCGAAGTTCCTGCCGAAGCGGTAGAGGAACTCAGGCCTTCCTCTCGGCCACGAAGCGAGCCGCGCTGATTAGGGCGTCTCTTGCGTCGCTGTCTGCGATCGCGTCCAGAGCCGCGATCGCTTTGTCCACGTGACGGCGCGCACACTGGCGCGCGTACTCCAGACTGCCCTGCCGCTCGAGCCGCCGTCTCAGTTCCCCACCCGCCGGGGACGGACTCTCCAACAGAGCGAGAACGGTCGGACGTTCCGCGTCCCCAACGGTATCCAGCAGGTGGATGATCGCCAGCGTCGGCTTGCTCTTGGTGACGTCGCGCTGCGAGGTCTTGCCCGTCTCGAATTCGTCGCCCGCAACGTCCAGCAGATCGTCCTCGATCTGGAAGGCGATGCCCGCATGAAGGCCGTACTCAGACAGCGCCTCGACCTGATCGTCGTGCGCCTCAGACAACATGGCGCCGACCCGACAGCATCCCCGGAAGAACGCGGCGCTCTTGTCCGTGATGATGCTGATGTATTCGGACTCGCTCAGCCGCCAGTTTCGTCTCTGGGCGACCTGGCGCAACTCCCCCTCGCAGACGGAAACCGCCGTTTCCGCCACCACCCTGGCCGTCACCGGATCGAGATCCACCGTCATCTTGAAAACCTGGCTCAGGACGAAGTCTCCCAGCAGGACGGCCGATTCGTTTCCCCAGATCGAGTTGACGGTGGGCGCTCCGCGCCGTACGAGGCCGTCATCCACGACGTCGTCGTGGAGCAGGGTCGCGTCGTGAATCATCTCCATCATGGCCGCCACCTGGATGTGTTTCTCGGTGGTCGTGCCCACCGCTCGGCCGGCCAACAGGACCAGCGCCGGGCGGATCATCTTGCCGCTGCGGGCGGTGAAATGGTCAAGAACCGGAGCGATCTCTCCGGCCCACGGGGGCCCCGAAAGAGCCAGACGGATTCGCTCGGCCACCCGCTTCAAGTCGACATCCAACGACCGAAATGACGGAATGCCCTGCCATGGCGTGTTTTCAGTTGCGTTCATCTCGATCGGTGATTCCAGGCGCCGCCGGTGCATCACGGGCGACCCGCTACTGTCCGGTTCCGCGTGCGTACTGGTCGAAGGCTTCTCGCAGGCGGCGCGTGATCGGTCCGGGTCGGCCGTCGCCGACGCGCCGTCCGTCGATCTCCACGATGCCGATGACTTCTGCCGCCGTACCCGTGAGGAAGAACTCATCGCATACGTACAGGTCATATCGCGTCAAGTTCTTCTCCAGAACCTCAACGCCCGACTCGCGCGCCAAACGAATCACGACCGACCGCGTGATGCCCCCGAGCCCGCCGGCTTCGATGGGCGGAGTCAGAACGACGCCCTCGCGGACAATGAACACGTTGTCGCCCGTGGCCTCGGCGACGTAGCCTTGCTGGTTGTACATGATCGCCTCGGGGACGCCGCTGTCCAGCGCCTCGATCTTGGCCATGATGTTGTTCAGGTAGTTGAGACTCTTGACCTGTGAGGGGAAGGCCAGCGGATGGGTCCGAATCGTCGTCGCACTGACGACTCTCATGCCCTTCTCGTACAACTCTTCGGGATAAAGCTGAATCGTATCGGCAATGATGATAATACTGCTGCCCTTGCAGACGAGCGGATTGAGACCCAGGGTTCCGATGCCCCGCGTGACGAGCAGTCGCACATAGCCGTTGCGAATTCCGTTGGCCTCCACGGTGGTCTCGACTGCGCTGCAAAGCTCCTCCTGACTCATGGCGATCGGCAGGCGAATCACGTGCGCCGAATCGAACAACCTCTTGATGTGTGCGGCCAGTTCGAAGACTCGCCCGTCATAGACGCGGATGCCTTCGAACACTCCATCCCCATAGAGCACCCCGTGGTCGAAAACGGAGATCTTCGCATCGGCCTCATCGACCAAACTCGCGTTCATCCAAATCTTTAACGCCATACGCACGCCTTACATTTCCAGGTTCATTGACGTCCACGCGACTTTCCGGCCGGTTCGCTCTTCACCTTGCCGTCGACCAGCGTAATGACGCGCTGGGCCCGGCGAGCCACCCGCTCATCATGGGTCACCATTACGATGGTCTGCCCGTCTTGGTGCAGTCGTTCGAGGACGCCCAAAATACCATTTCCTGTCGCCGAGTCAAGGTTCCCGGTCGGCTCGTCGGCCAGCAGCAGTCGGGGCTCGTTCATCAGCGCCCGGCCGATCGCCACTCTCTGCCGCTCTCCGCCGGAAAGCTGGTACGGCTTGTGCCGCGCCCGGTCCCGCAAGCCCAGTTGTTCGAGCAATTCTTCCGCCCGCTGCCGAGCCGCCTTGCGCGTCCCCAGCCAGCCGACGATCCCACGCGAGACCATGCTCGGCAGGAACACGTTCTCCAACACATTCAATTCGTCCAACAGGTGATAGAACTGAAAGACGAATCCGACCATCTGGTTGCGAAACCGGTTCAACTCCCAGGGCCGCATCCGGTTCAGGTCCCGTCCGTCGAACTGCACGGTGCCCTCATTGGGCCGATCCAACCCGCCCAGCAGGTGCAGCAGCGTGCTCTTGCC
This sequence comes from uncultured Pirellulales bacterium, assembly GCA_964612985.1. Taxonomy (GTDB): domain Bacteria; phylum Planctomycetota; class Phycisphaerae; order Sedimentisphaerales; family Anaerobacaceae; genus Anaerobaca. Next base: position 17,907 of record CAZTGH010000007.1, on the reverse strand, counting down.
GCTTCCGGAGGCCCCGATGACGGCGACGAACTGCCCTGCCTCGACCGCCAGCTCTACCCCTTTGAGCACGTTCACGCGGGTAGCGCCCATCCGATAAGATTTGTGCAGGCGTTCGGCTTTCAGTATCACCGTCTGTTCACCCATAGGCGTTTCTGCTCAGCGCCCCGCCGGTCGCAGTGGCCGCGGGGCCGCCCTTCTATAGCGGATTTCTCCCGCCGCCACAAGGAAAACCGGGAATCCTCCTCCGGCCGACGTCGCCGGCTGTCATGTCCGACTGCCGTGGAGCGTTTCAACGGGTCGCAGGCGGGCCGCGAAATACCCCGGAACCAGCGCTCCAATCAGGCAGGCAACGATGGCGAAGAACGCAATGACCAGCAGCATGGGCCATTCGACCTGATGAGGAATCTCTCCGATGGCGTAGATCGTCCGGTCCCAAAGCTGGAAACCGAACCGTCGGAAGAGCCAGTCCTCCAGGCGGTTGATATTGCCCAGGAAGAACCACCCTGCCGCGATCCCCGCTACTGAGCCGAACAGGCCTACCACGAAGGCGAATCCCGAGAACAGCGCCATCACGCTGGCGCTCGAGGCGCCGACGCTCTTGAGCACGCCCACGTCTTTGGTCTTGTGGCTGACGATCATGTAGAAGACGACGAAGACAATAAAGACGGTCGTGATGCCGACGAAGCCGAACATGATGCTCATCAGCGTCTCTTCCTTCTCCATGGGCGCGATCACCGCCCGACGGTACTGTTTCCAGCTTTCCACCGTCACGGTCTCCAGGAGACGACCGTCGGGGGCGTCGATCCGGGCCTGTCTGAACTGATTCCACAGGCTTCGCAACTGCCGGCCGCCGGCGGCCAGACCCACGCCGGGGCGAAACCGGACATAGACGGCGCTGATCCTCTTGCGCTGCCCGGCCATGCACAGCTTCTGCGCCTGCTCCAGCGGGATATAGACCATCGAGCCGTCCACGCGGGCGATGCCGCTGCGGGAATTGTCGCTGTAGTAGAACTGCTGACTGCTGACCACGGTCGTTCCGGCCATGGCCGGCGCCCCTCGGGCATTGAGCGGAAAGCAGGTCAGGGCGAACTGTGCACGTGGTGGCCTGGCATCATGCGTGTACTGACTGCGGGCGTCTCGCCAGAGGGCCAGATCGATGCCCAGCACGCATCCGAGGGCGTTGGGCTCGTAGGCGGGAACGAAGGCCTTCGCCGGTTCGTCGGCGTGGTAGTGCAGCGTCTGCGCGAAGTTAGTCACCCGGCTGTGCAATACCGGATCGATGCCCATCAATTCAACGTACTGCTCGCGGTCGTACTGCGGACGAAGCAGCGCGTAGTTCCGGACCACCGGGGAGACCGCCTCGACATAGTCCGTCCGTTCGAGCTCCTCCATCAGCTCTTCGTAATAGGGAAACCCCACCAGCGACTGCGTGCCGATGACGTAGTCGCCCACGAACGCGTGGTTCTTCTGCTTGAACTCCTCGACCAGGCCGTTCATCACCGTCATTACGACGACCACGATGAACACGCACAGCGCCACCGTCAGCACCGCGAAATGCGTGATCCGCCGCTTGAGCAGGTAGCGAATTATCAACGTCAGCTTATACATTCACTCAGGACCTGGCTCACTCGTATCGCAAGACCTCGACCGGACGCGTCAGTGCCGCAACGATCGCCGGGGTCAACGCCCCCACCGCTGCAGCGGCAATGGCCAGTCCGATGATCGGCAACGCCGACGTCCAGTCGACTTCCGTCGGAATGCGCGAGAACATGTACACGCTGCTGCTCCACAGCTTCATCCCAAAGAGGACGCGGATTCCTTCTTCCAGTGCGTTGATGTTCTTCGTAATCGCGTAGCCTCCCACGGCGCCGATGGCGGCGCCCACCACACCTACGGTGATTCCAAAACCCAGGAAAATCCAGGCCACCGAGGTACTGGCGGCGCCGCAGCTCTTGATGATGGCGATGTCGCGCTGCTTGAGACGCACGATCATGTAGAAGATGCAGAAGACCAGCACGACGACCGTGAAGCTGACGACCCCAAAGATCAGCAGGAGCACGCCCATCTGTTTGCGGATTTCCTCGACATACTGACGCTGCATCTCGCGTGCCGTGATGATCTGCGTGGCGCCTCTGCGGAGATATTCGTTCCAGCCCAGTTGTCTCTCGGCGAACACGTCCCACAGCCCGCGAATCTGTGCGACCGCCAGGAAGGGATCGGTCCCCGCTTTGAGCTTGATGTTGATCGTCGTAGCCGGGGCGTTCAACTCCGGATGAAGCACCTGCTGAAGGGTCTCGATCGGCACGTATACGAATCCGGCATCGAGTTCGTGCACCCCGGTGAAAACGACATCGGCGATGTGGAACGGGATCAGCCGGCGCTTGGGCGTCTGATCGGAATCGGACGCCTCAGCCGGCGTCCCGGTGGTGATGACCATTCGCTGTCCGATCATTTCTTCGAGCACCGTCGCCTGGTCGTACTCATCCGTGTTCGGGTCGGCATCGGCCACGACGCCGATCCCCGCGAACCCGCCGTCGGCATCGGGCCTGCCGGGAACGTCGAAGGAAGGTTCGTTCGGTTCCTGTCCCTGCCGAAGCAGCGTGCTCTTCAGCCCGGTGACCCTGGCCCGCCCTTCCGGCTCGATCCCCCAGATGCTCACGGGCCGGACGTTGCCGGGTCGGACGTTCAGCAGCCCCTGCGTCGACAGCGTCGCGGTGGCCCCTTCCACAATGTCGGTCCGTTCGAGTCGTTCGATCAGTTCAGGGTACCTCTCGATGGGCCTGCCCGACGGCGCCCCGATCACCACGTCGCCCAGCATCTCGACGGCGCTTCGTTCGAAGGCGTTGATGAACCCGGTGAACAGGCTGGCCACCACGATCAGCAGCGAGACCGACAGCGCCACGGCCGCGACGCTCAGAAAGATGATCCGCCGTTTTTGAAGGTACCGAAGCCAGAGGAACAGTTTCAACATTCAAGAACCACAATCCAGTGCGAACCCACAGACCGGCTAGACGCCCGCGTTCGCCGCATCGACCGGCTTGAGCAGCGGGAACAGGATCACGTCGCGGATCGTGGTCGCCCCGGTCAGCACCATCACCAGCCGGTCGATGCCGACCCCGAGCCCGCCGGCCGGAGGCATGCCGTATTTCAGCGCCTTGATGAAATCGGTGTCCATCGTGGCCATCGTATCCTCCTGGCCCTTGAGCTGCACCCGGAAGTTCTCGTACTGCACCGCCGGGTCGTTCAGCTCGGTATAGGCGTTGGCCATCTCCATGCCCGCGATGAACAGCTCGAAACGCTCGGCATATTTCGGATCGGTCTTGCTGCGCTTGGTCAGCGGGCACAGAACCGCCGGGTAGTCCAGCACGAAGGTCGGGTCGATCAACGCGTCTTCCACCGTCGCCTCGAACACCTCGTTGACGACGACCGCGTCGTCCATCGCCGACTCATCCAGCTCCAGCGCGCGGGCCTTCTTGCGGATCGCATCGAGGTCGTCGATGTCGCAGCCGCTGTGCTCTTTGAGCAGATCGGCATAACGCGCCCGCCTCCAGGGCCGGGCCAGATGGATGCTGAGATCGCCGAACTGAACGGTCGTATCGCTGCAATGGGCCTCCGCGCACGCCCCGACCAGCTCTTCAGTCAGGTCCATCATCACGTTGTAGTCGCCATAGGCCTGGTAGACCTCGATCATGGTGAACTCGGGATTGTGCCGCCGGCTGAGTCCCTCGTTGCGAAAGCTGCGATTGATCTCGAAGACCCGCTCCAGTCCTCCGACGAGCAACCTCTTGAGGAACAGTTCGGGGCTGATCCGCAAGTACAGATCGAGATCCAGACTGTTGTGATGCGTGATGAACGGCTTGGCGGCCGCCCCGCCGGCAATGGCCTGCATCATGGGCGTCTCGACTTCGAGAAAACCGCGCGCCTCGAGGAACTGCCGGATGGTCGCGATGATGGCGCTGCGTTTCTTGAACCGCTCCATGACATCCGGATTGGCCCACAGATCGACGTATCGTTGGCGATACCGCTGATCGACGTCGGCCAGCCCGTGGAACTTCTCGGGAGGCTGCGACAAGCACTTGCTCAGGAAGGTCAGCCCGTTCTCTTCAACCCAGATCGTGATCTCGCCCGTTCGGGTCCTGCCGAGCTGGCCGAACGCACCGATGATGTCACCCAGATCCAGCAACTTGGCCAAGGGCCACTGCTCGCCCAGCATTTTCTTGCTGAGGCCCACCTGGATCGTGCCGCTGCGGTCGCGCAGCGTAATGAAGATCAATTTGCCGATGTCGCGGAACAGGACGATCCGCCCGGCGCAGCGGGCCTGCTGGCCTTCCTGCTCGTCCTGGAATCGGACCTTGATCGACTCGGTGGGTTCGGCCTGCTCGAAGCGCGACCCGTACGGGTCGATGCCCATCGCTTCGAGCTTCTCAATCTTTTCCTGTCTTTGTTGTTCGAATCGGTCTGTATCGGTCTGACTCGTCAACGTCCCACCTTCTGCAATCTCCCCACCTCTCAGTTCGTCACCAGGGTGTCGGCCTCGATCAGCTTGGTCTTGACGACAACCAGGCCCACCGCCAATTGCGGATCGGCCTTGAGCGTCTCTTCCCACGTCCGTTTCCTGAAGGAATCCCCGTGCTCTTCCCGGGCGGCCTGAACGAGAACGTCGTTGTCCCGCTGCACATCGAGCATGTCGGTCATCTCCTTGCTGTTGAGTTCGACCTCCACATCCGGTCCGACTCCCCAGTCCTTGTCGCCTTCCTTTTCGACGGCATCGCGGCTCTTGACGCGCTGCCCGGAGGGCAGATGGTAATAGGCCATCGTGTACTTCAACTGGGCGCCGCCCCCGGGATAATGGGTGATGCCCTGGACGCTGCCTTTGCCGTGCGTGCGATCCCCGACGAGAACGGCCCGTTCATACTTGGGATCTCCCAACGCGCCGGCAACAATCTCCGAGGCACTGGCCGAGCTGCTGTTGATCAGAATCACGAGAGGATAGTCCGGATGCGTGCCCCGCCGATGGGCGTACTCGTAGCTGGGAATCATCCCGATCTTCGGTTGGGTCCGAACGATCAGACCTTCGCGGATGAATTTGTCAACGATGTTGACGGCGCTGTCCAGCAGCCCGCCCGTGTTGAACCGCAGGTCCACAATCAGGCCCTTGAGCCCCTGGGACTCCAGTTCGCGAAGGACGTTCTCAAAATCACTGGACGTCTCGCCGGAGAAACTGGTGATGCGCACATACCCAATCCGATTGGTTTCATCGACCACGTACAGCCAGTTTCCCGCTTCCGTCCGCTGCCAGCCGCGAATCGTCGGCACGATGATGCGGTCGCGCGTGATCGTGATATCCTCCGCCTCGGTTTCGGTGGGACGCTTGACGGATAGAACGACACTCGTTCCTTTGGGCCCCGTGATCTTCTTGACGGCGCACATCAGGCTCATGTCCTTGGTGGGAACGCCGTCGACCGCCTCGATCACATCGCCGGCGTCCAGTCCCGCACGGTAGGCGGGCGTATCCGGCAACAAGCTGGCGACGGTCAGCAGCCCTCGCGGCTTGGAGATCTCGATCCCCACGCCGGAGAACTCGTTCATCATCATCTTCTCAAAATCCTGTACCTGGCGGGGCCAGACCATCACGGTGTACGGGTCGAGCACTTCCAGCGCCGCCTCGGAGAAATGGGCGATCAGCGGTCGCCTGGGCAGTCGCACGGTGGCGTCATTGAGCGACAGAATCTTGTCAAGCACATCGAGAAACTCGTCCTTGCCGAAGTCCTCGCTCTGGGATTCGACATCCTCGCGCAGTCCGGTCAGGGCGACGGACCAGGCCGTGACTTTTTCCGGAGCCGGCGCGGGGAAGGAAGTGCCCGCGCCCAGGTTCGGATCCTGAACCGCAGCGATCACCAGGACCTGAGCCAACTGATCGCAGCGCGTAATCGCCTGATTGGCCATTTCCAGATAGTCGATGCTGTTGACGTAGTGCAGACTCAGCGCGTCCATCGCCCGCTCGAACATACGTGATTCGACGCCCTCGTAACGTTCCGTGCGCGTCTCACACGGGCTGTCCTGGAAGGAGCCCGCAATGCCGGCCTTGTCCAGCAGTTCGTCCGCGTAATCGGCATAGCCCTCGTTGTCCGGATCGATCGCCTGGAGCAGGTAGTAGTATTTGGTGTAGGCATCGAGCCACTTGCCTTCGGCCGCCAGGATCACGCTGCGATCCACGCTGACCTGAAGGGTCTTCTGGACAAACGGATCGGCCAACAGGCTCTGCTTCTGTTCGTCATCGGCAAATTCCGTCGCCTTGGCCAGCACCACCAGAACGTCCGTCACATCGTTGGGCTCGTTCGGCTCGGCGGCGGGTGATCCCGCATTCGGATCGCCATCCGTTGCCGCGACCGTCTCGGGAACCGTCACCGACAGGTCCACCACAGCGCGGAGCTTGTCCAGTTCCTTGAGTTGCTCGGCATAAGCCTCGGCGCGCGCCACCTGGCGGCTCTGATTGATCTGCTCGTAGTCGCGGATGATCCGCTCCAACTGCCCGGCCCGCTCGCCATGCGAAGCATCGGTCTTCTGGAGCAGTTCTTTGGCCGCGTCGAAGCGCCCCTGGTAGATCAGTTGGCAAGCTTTGGTCAGCGAATTGGCCTGCGTCGAGTTCTCTGCGACCGCCGCTGTCGTGCCGCTGGTCGCGGCCGAAGCCGACCGGTCGCCCTGGGCCGAACAACTGTAACTGCCAAACCAACTCGACAGCAGCAGGGTCAGCCCACAGGACAGCAGGACCAGATAGGGAATCTTCGCTTTCCAGTTTCTCTGTCGCCCCTGCCCCAAATCAGACAGAGACCTTCTCGGGTCTTGGGCTTGCAATGCACCGCTCCTTTCAGCTACTGAAGACCCCGGCCGCTACGAGGCAAATCCACAACCGCCTTACCTACATCGTCAGCGATCGCAGGTCACATGACCTGCGATCGCTGAGCAAGTGCGAATGTGGCGCCGCCCACAAAGCTTACATACACTCCTGCGCTTTTCCGGCACAGCCGAGGACATGCAATTTGTGACGAACCATCTCGCGAATGGCATCACGGCCCGGGCCCAAGTACTTGCGCGGGTCGAACTCCGCCGGTTTCTCTGCGAAAACCTGACGGATCTTGGCCGTCAGAGCCATTCGTAAATCCGTGTCAATATTGACTTTACACATGGCCATCTTCGAAGCCCGGGTCACCATTTCCTCCGGAACCCCCATGGCGTCGGGCATCTGGCCCCCATACTTGTTGATCAGGTCTTTGAACTCCTTGAGCACACTGCTGGAACCGTGCATCACCAGCGGGAAACCGGGGAGTTTCTGACCGATCTCTTCTATTACGTCGAAAGCCAGCGTTGGTGCGGTCTTGAACTTATAGGCCCCGTGGCTGGTACCGCAAGCGATGGCCAGCGAGTCGCAGCCGCTCTTCTCGACGAACTCGACGACCTGGTTCGGGTCGGCCAGGTGCTTGCTGACGTCGTCGACACCCACGACGTCTTCCTCGATGCCCCCAAGCTGTCCCAGCTCGGCTTCGACGACTACGCCGCGAGGATGGGCATAATCGACCACCTTCTTGGTGATGGCGATATTCTCTTCAAAGGGCAGATGCGAACCGTCGATCATCACGGACGTGAAGCCGTCCTCGATGAACTCCACGCAGGTCTCGAAGGTGTCGCCATGGTCGAGGTTGATCGCAACCGGGATATCCGCGTTCTCCTTGACCACGACGTCGATAATGGCCTTGAGATAGCTGTTCTTGGCGTATTCTCGGGCGCCGCGGGAGATCTGGAGGATCAGGGGGGCCTTCTCCTCGGAGACCGCCTGGACGATCCCCTGCGTGATTTCCATGTTGTTGACGTTGAACGCGCCAATGGCGTAGCCATTCTTGTAGGCCATTTCAAACATCTTCTGGGTGTTCACCAACGGCATAGTCTGCTCCTTACAAAATCTCTAAACAGTCAAGTCATCAGGATTCCGCCCCTGGCTATCCCACTGGTGGCCGGTGAGGCCACGAACCCTAGTGAATCACTCGGACTTAGCAGAAAGGCCCGCCACTAATCGGCGTCGGGCGCACCCACGTCCACGTACCGGCGCAGGCCAAGAGCCAGCTCTGGCACCCCTTGAGGCCAGAGACTGAGCACGAAACTCTGCTCGTCGAGCGATTCATCGGCACTGAGCGTCATCGCCAGATTCATCCGATGATATCTACGGATCAACGTTATATCACTTCGGATGCTCTCGCCATAGTCAAAATCATATTGCTGCAAGAAAACCGCTGTGTATCGGGGGTCGATAACGTAAGTGGCGGCCAGGACAACCGCGTTGGAACCCCGTTCCTGGCCGCTCACGACCCGGCGCAGGTATCGACTGCCGATGTAATAGCTCAGGTTGGGCCAGCAAAGACGCGAAAAGCCCACGTCCACTTGGCTGAATACCCCGCTTTGCATATCGTAATACAGGTCGCCCAGCACCGATGTCGTGTCCGTCAGGCGAAGCGCCGCATCGGCGCTGATGTAGTTGCGACGAGGCCCATACATCCCCGTGGCGCGCCTGTCCTGAGGGGGCAGCACGCTCCCGGAGCGGTTCGCCAGCGGGATAAACGGCTGGTTCCAGAGGATCTGATCGGGACCGACGTCCGCATCGGCCGAATCGTCCACCCAGACGAAATCCAGGTTCAGCTTGAGCCAGTCGACGGTCCGCTGGCCCTCCGGGCCCATCGGGCCCCGCTTGGTCTGCCATCGCTGGTAGATTCCGAGATCCAGAATATCCCGCTGCTGCTCGACCTCGTCACCGTGGGTATAGGCGACCGCGGTGAGCTGAGGGCTGATAACGTGTCGCAGTTGATTAAGGTCCCAGAGCCGAGACTGCACACCCGGATAGACCCGCCAATAGGATGGAGCCGTCATCCGCACGCCGCCTTCGCCGATCCAGACGGTGTCCTGGGGCTCGACCGGTGAGTCACCCAAGGCCGACTGGAATCCCTGCCCATCTTCGTAACCGAACGTTCCGGCCACGAAGGGCACGACCTTGGTCCGACCCACCGACAGCGGCATGTCGACCTCGTTGCGGGTCATCGTGTATGTGAAGAACTCCTCCGAGCCGGTCGATGGCTCTTCGTTATTGTACAGATAGCGATAACGGCTGATCTGGTTGTCGCTGTAGAACGTCAGGCGATCCTGCCAGAACGACTGGCCCGTCCAATGGAATTCCGCCGTCGGGACCTCTTCCACCTTGTCGAGGAAGTCGTTCATCCGGGCCTTGCCCAGCAGGGACAGACCCCAGTTGTCCTCGATCCGCTTGAGATGGAGCAGCGTTTCCTGCTCCTTGCCCACGTTGAATTCGTTGCGGTAGTACTGCTGGAGAAAATTCCGGTCGGACAGATAGCTGGCCTCGGCGGTCAGTTGCCAGCCAAAGGGCAGAAAGTGCCGATGCTGTGCCTTCAGGCGCCCGCGTGTGTCCTTGGAGACCTCGACTTCCCTCTGCGTTCGGCTGAGTCGGTCGGGACCATCGTCATCGATGACATACCCCATGAACTGACCGAAGTAGTCCTCTCGCTCGTAGTCGATGTCGACCCCGCCTCCGAGACCCCGTTTGCTGTAGTAGTCCACGCTCAGCGTGCTGTCGGTGCCTTCGGGCTCGCGCAGCCCCAGGATTCGGCTGAGAAACCACTGCGTCTCGATCGATTCGCCATAGGTCCTGCTTCTACCGACCCTTACGGATCGAATGGGCACATCGGGCCTCTGGAGATTCGGGCGCAGCGAAGGCAGAGCGAACACCGTCATATCGTAATACTTGAAGCGGACGCCCTCCATCTTCGCTTCAAAGCCGAAATCGGCAGATTCGGTGTCATCCGGTCGGGCCTGAGAGGCCGTATCGATCACGTGTACTTTCTCGGCGGTCGCCGAGATCTGGGGGGTATGGAACTCGCTCGTGGTCACCGTGACGCCCTGGCCCTCGAACTCGTTGGCGGCAACCTGCCTCAACTGGTCGGCACGAACGTAGATCGGGATGTTGCGGACCGGATCGAACGTCCGCACCGCCGCATCGTCGATCAGGCCTCGTTGATGGCGGAAATCGTAGTACAGCTCGTTGGCGGTGATGGTCCGCTGGCCGTGCCGCAGGTGGATGTCGCCGCTGACGTAAATCTCGCCCACCCCCTGCCGTTGTCCCGGGGTCAGATCGGAGCCGCCCTGATCCGTGCTGGTGGAATATCGCCAGAGGACGAGATGGTCGGCCTCCAGCTCATAGACCGTCGAAACGGTTCCCTGCTCGTCCTGCTGCTGCCACCAGGCATAGAGCCGGCCCATGATGGTGGTCACCTCGACGTCGTCGGCCTTCGTCATCTCGATCATCAGAGGAGCGTCGGTCAGCGGCGCCCAACTGAGCGTCTGCCCGGTTCCGGGCCTGATTTGACCGGGTCGGATCGCCCCACCCTCCGGCCGAGCGGGCGGCTCTGGATCCGTAACGGGACTGCTGATCTCAAACGCTTCCAGGGCTTGCCTGTAAAGCAGCAGCCCCTGCGGACTTCCCGTTTCGCTTCGCTCGGCGGTGACGAAAAGCTCGCCCTCCAGACCGAACCTCAGCACCACCGCCCTGCCCCGACGGATCGCGGTGACTTCCACGCTGGCATCCATCAGCGCATCAGCCTGGGTCTGCCGGATGGAGTTGTCCAGATAGATCTCCACCAGGTAGCGCGAGATCGCATCGTCCTGCTTTCGGACCTCGACCGATCGAATCCGCGCCACGGCGTTGTCGGCGGCCAGTTCCACACCTGCAATGGTCACGCCGAAACCGTCGCGGCAAATCAGAAGATGCTGTCCGGCCTCGCTCTTCTGTCGCAGCAGGTCGCTCGTCGTGAGGTGAAGGTCCTGGGTGACCCATCGGGGATACGAGCGGGAGGCGACGGCCTTTGGCGGCTCATCGGGAACAGTCGCCTGACCGCTCAGGACAGCGAGTGAAGGCGTCCACAGCACAATACTGACAATCAGTAACCGATATCGCATCCTGCGATGGTCTCATAAACAACAACGTAGGCATCCTGCGTGACTTTGGTTGGACGCGATTATAGCGGCCCCTGCCGGCAACGCCAGCAAAAACCCTCGCGCACCGAACGCCACTTGATTCCGTCGGCCCGGTGCGATAGAAAGGGATCGACGCATTGGCACGATATAAGTGGAGTTTTGCAGATAGAACAGATCGCTTTGACACGGATGGCCCCATGGCTCGACAAGACTATACAGCCCATCAACAGAACATCATCTCCCGCTACTACGACAATCTCGACACGATCATGCTCGCCAAGCTCCAGGAACTGGTCACGGAATTGTACCTGGCGGACACCCAGGCCAAGCGGGATCGCCTCTGGAAGCGCGTCCAGCAGGCCATGTCCAAGCTGGACGTACCCCCGAAGCTGGCCGAGCACATCCTGGCGAGCAAGGACGTCGAGGTCCTCGCCCGAAACGTCCAGGACTGGCTCCAGAAGGGCAAGGGCGGCGCCGGCAAGCAGTGATCGGCCGGGGGCTTCTTGCCCACCGGGTCGTGCGACTGGGGCTTTCCCTGGGGGGGACCGAGCGGTATACTGGAGTTGTCCTCTATCGAGGAAAGGCGCAGCGGCTTGGCGCAACTTCCCAAGGGTCCGCGCGAGAGGGGTCCCGATCGGGCAGGACTCGCCACCCCGGAGGTTGGGGCCGACCGAAACCGGGCGATCGAGATTATCGCCCCACAGGTGACGACGGAGAATGATATGGCCGAAGAGTTTTCCCCTGCCGCAAAGGTGTACCCTACCGAGAATCTGGGCAAGTACAGCATCCTGGATATGCTCAAGTACTTCGAGGAGCACGGCGCCATGCGGGTCTCCGACCTGCACATCAAGGTGAATGCCCCGCCGGCCTATCGCATCGACGGCAACCTCGTCAAGCTCAAAGGGCCCAACGTCACCCCGGAACTGGCCAAGCAACTGATCTTCCCCCTGCTCCGCCAGCACAACGTCGCCAAGCTCCAGACCCAGCACAGCGTCGACTGCTCCTACCGGCTGGGCTCCCTTCAGTTCCGCATCAACGTCTTCCGCGAGAACGACGGGATCGCCGCCGCCATTCGCGCCCTGTCGCTCGACGTGCCGCCCGTCGAAGAAATCGGCTTTCCCAACGACGTCTGGCATGACATCATCAATCTCAAGCAGGGACTGGTGCTGCTGACCGGCATTACCGGCGCCGGCAAGTCCACCACGATCGCCTCGCTGATCGGGCGCATCAGCGAGAAGAACGCCTATCGCATCTTCTCCGTCGAAGACCCGATCGAATACGTCTTCCAGCAGAAATACTCGATCGTCTCCCAGCGGGAAGTGGGCCGCGACGTCCGCTCTTTCCAGGACGGTCTCAAGGAGATGATGCGGGAAGATCCTGACATCATCTTCGTCGGCGAGATGCGCGACGCCGAGACGATCGCCATGACCCTGATGGCTGCCGAGACCGGGCATTTGGTATTCTCCACCCTGCACACGCGAGACGTCACCGGATCGGTGACGCGGATCCTGGACTACTTCCCCGAGGGCCGCCAGTCCGAGGTCCGCAACCAGCTCTCGCTGGGCCTGGCCTACATCATCTGCCAGAAGCTCATTCCCAGAAAGAACGGGCAGGGGCGCGTCGTCGCCATGGAGATTCTCAACAACAATTACGCCTGCGCGAACCTGATCCGGACCGGCAAGATCGAGCAGCTCTATTCGCAGCTCCAGACCAAGACGCGCGACCGGCCCGACGAGAAGATGATCGCCCTGGAGAAGCACCTGTCCATGCTGGTCAAGAACGATACGATCGATCTGCTCGAAGCCCAGAAATGGGCGAATGACATGAAGGCCTTCGTCGACTGCATGCAGCGCGGCTAGCCGCCTGATCGTGTTTGAATCCAGCGGGTGGCAGCCTCAGGGCGTAGTGCAACGAAGCCTTGGGGATGGTTGGCTCGAAGCAACCATGCCCAGAAAATGCTTGAGGCTGTCCGCCCGGGAGTAGGGCCGTGACTCAATGACGGTCGAGTTCAACTGTCCCAAGTGTGGTGCGCTGATCGCGTTTGACAGCCGGCACGCCGGCCGACACGCGAGGTGTCTGACGTGCGGGCAGAAGTTCATCATCCCCGCCAGGAGCTTCGAAAAACCCGAGAAGGTGGCGCCCGAACCCGAGGGGCCCAAGGAAGCGGTCCCGGGTTTCTACCGTGCCGTCTTTGTCGACAGCTTCAAGCTCTTCACCGACCGAGGAAACGTGACGACGCTGGTCTTCGTCGCCGCGGTCGTCTGCTTCCGTTTCTTCCTCCACGGGGGCGCCTGCTGTTTAAATCATGTGACGACGATCGTCGCCTGGGGATGGCTCTTCGGGTTCTATCTGAACGTCATCTACCAGACCGCTTTCGACGAGGATGCTCTGCCGGCGATCTATCTGGGCGACTCCCTCACGTTTCTCTGGTACGTCATCGCCCCGTTGCTGACGTTCGCTCTGACCCTGGCCTTCGTGGAACTGCCGTTCTTTGTCGCGCTTTGGCTTCTCCAGGGCACGGGGGTCACCCTGACCAACTTCGGTTCAGCGATTGGCCCCTTCCACCTGCTGGTGCAACTGTTCTTCGTATTCGGCCTCTTTCTGTTCCCCTCCGCGATCCTGGCCACCGGCGTGGGCAGGGACATCGCACTGCTTCGCCCGGATTACCTGCTGGCCCCCATCCTCGGCGCCTTCGGGCCGTACGTAACGTCTTTCGCCCTGCTGGCGGCAGCATCCTTCCTCCAGATCCAGGCCGAACAATATACCGGCACCATGTCCCTGACCGCCCTCCTGCATCTGGGACTCAACCTGCTCGTCCAGGTCGTCGCCATCGTCGCCATGCGCGCCGTCGGCCTGTTCTACCGCCACTACGCCTGCTTCTTCAAATGGTGATGCCGATTCGGCTACAGCCGCCCTCAGCGCATCGTTGACCCTGGAAACAGACCAGTCAGCAGGCGCTGGAGCAGTTCCATGGGCAGACCGATGACGTTGGTGAAGCTGCCTTCGATGCGTTCGACGAATTCGTCGCCGGTTTCCTGGATGGCATACGCGCCGGCTTTGCCTTCCCACGATCGGCCGGCAATGTGGGCGGCGATCTGCCGCTCGCTCATTCTGCGCGGATATACAGTCGTGACCTCCGAGCGGACGACTTCCGTGCCGTCGGCGAGGCGGACCAGGGCCAAGCCGGTGATCACCTCGTGGGGCCGGCTGAACAGCTTTCTCGTAATTCGTTCGGCGTCCGCTTCATCGGTGGGCTTGCCGATGATCTCGCCCTCGCAATCGACGATGGTATCGGCGCCCAGGACGAGGCGATCGGCATATTGTCGCGCAACGTCCTTCGCCTTGGCCAGCGCCAGAATCTCCGCATGGCGCGCCGGAGTACAACCGGCGCAGGAGTACGCTTTTTCGTCGACGTCGGAGGGTACCACATCAAACGCATATCCCGCCTGGGCCAGAAGCCCTCTGCGCCGGGGAGATGCCGAAGCCAGAACGATCCGCGTGACCGAGTCACCCATGCCCGTGCCGTCCTCTTGGAGACATCCTACTGCGTCGTCTGAGACGCCTTCTCGTCGTCGGCCCGGACGAAGGACATGCCTCCGACGATTCGTCGGCAGAAACTCGCGTATTCCTGCTCGAGCCGGTCGAAATCGTTGCCGACATAGCGTTCGAAAAGCTGCGGCCCGACCACCCGGTTCCACTGGACCGTCCGCGGCAGATTGCGATTCTCCGCGGTCTTGCCCGCCGCTTCATCCAGTGGCCATTCGCCCAGCAACCCGTCCCACAGCAGCCGATGGTAGCGCGTCACACGCTTGCCGCGATCGGCTTCACGCAGAAAACGCACCAGCGCGTACGACTGGCTGTAGAACGCCATGACCGCTTCGTTTTCATCGGTGGCGAGCACCTCGCCCGGACTGGTCGCAATCAGGTCCTTCAACAACATCCGTTTGCCGTTGAGCAAGGTCTCGCTGAGAGTCCCCAGTCGCTGGTAGTTTCGGGCCGCGTCAAAATAATACATGCCGTTCTCGTACGTGCAGGTCTCGAAGAGCATGGCGATGCCTTCGTCCAGCCAGCTCGGCAGACGGTACGTGAAATGCCGGCTGTTGAACTGGTGCCAACCTTCGTGCCCGATCGCCGAGAGCGTTCTCTGGCGGCCGATATCATACACGACGCAGGCGCCGTTGAGATAGTAGGCTCCCGTCTTGATCTTACAAAAAACCGAGGCCTGATCGCCGGCAAAGGCCCGAGTGAATTTCTCCCACTGCTTCCGCTGGGCGAAGAGATAGATGTCGAACTTGGCAGCGGTCTCAATGGGCTGGGGCAACTGGTCGTTGTAGCCCCAATAGGCCGATTCGATATAGCCCGGCAGGGTCCGCAACAGCAGCGGTTCCAGCAGCGTGGTGAAGATGCAGTAATGATCGGTGATGAGCTTGAGCCCGGGGCCGTAGGGATTGTCCCAGAGTTCGACCGACCGAAGGGCAGGGAGATTCTCGCTTCGCAGCCGTTCGGCCGCCATGACGTGGGTGTGTTTGGCACTGCCGGGATTCGGAGACTCTTGCGGCGCGCGCCAGGATCGCAAACACCCGCTCAGACAGACGATCGCCATGAGGGCTACGACGGTGAGCTTCCGAGCCATCTCCATCTCCTCCGTGTCAAGATACTTCGATCACCCCGAAAAAGAAACGACCTCCGTCCGCTCGGCCGCAACCACCCGCTGTCGCGGCGCTGCCGTCGACCGGCCCCGGAGGCCACCAGTCCAATGCCACAATCCACCAAAGTATACCAAATTCCCCACCCGCAGACCACGCCTTTTGCCCCGAATTGTGGTCGCAAGCATTCGAGAGACCCTATAACATGCACCTCAGCGGCCTTGGCAAACGCTGCCCGGGCATGAACCCGCTAGAGATCGCGGAAAGCAGCTCCGAACACGTCAGCTGTGAAAAGCAGGACCTCCGTCTCAGGATCCTTCCAGGCGTCAGCCGCCAGTCCCGCCTTGTGGGCACAGCAATAGGAGAGGAACTGCTCCTTGCTCCAGCCCGTTTCCGTGGCCACCTGGGGCAGGAAACACCCGGATGAACAACCGCGTTTGATGTAGATCCCGTCCACACCCAGGCGCAGACTCAGCGGATCGTCCGTCTTCTTCAGCGGAGAAAGGACGGAAATCTCGACGTCGAGATCCTCCAGTTCGCCGGGCGTGATCGGGTCGCCCATGAACCGGGGGTCGCTGGTCGCGGCAGCCTTGGCCATCTCAACCACGACCTCGATCAGCGGTCGATCCGACGTGAACCGTCCGATGCAACCTCGCAGCCGTCCGCGATTCTTCAACGTGACAAAGCAGCCGCACTTCGCCGTTAGTTCCGGGTCATCCGTCCGCGGTACCGGACCGGACTTCCCCTGGACGGCTGCACGAACCGCATCTCGCGCCACGCACAACACCAGCCGCCGTTGTCTTCCATCCATGCTCAGCCTCTCTATCTTGGTTTCCTGATCGGCCCCAGTGTAATGCATGGTCGCATTCAGATCCAACCATCCTTTTCGCAAGCACAGGCAACAAGAGGTTGACTTTCTCGGGTGGCAAATCTACCTTGGGCCACCATCCTGACGCTTTCACCCAGTCTCGGCCATAGGCCCCGAGCACCCGATTGTACAAGGAATTACGGCAGTGAGAGATTATCTCGTAAACGGGATCAAGGGAATGGGAATTGGCACCGCCAATGTCATTCCCGGCGTCTCAGGCGCCACCATCGCCCTTATCACCGGGGTCTTCGAACCGCTGATCACCGCAATCAAGTCCTTTGATGTGACCGCGCTGCATCTGCTGGTCGCGCGTCGATTCAGAGTTCTCTCGCAACACCTGAATCTGCCGTTGCTGGTGCCCTTGGGTGCCGGTCTGTTCGCGGCCATCCTCTCCCTCGCCCGGCTGCTGGAGTACTTGTTCGGTCATCATCCAGTATACGTCTGGGCCTACTTCTTCGGTTTGATCCTGGCCTCCATCTACTTCGTAGGAAAGACCGTAAGCCCCTGGACCCGGGTTCGTGTGGGCCTGCTGCTGGGGGGCATGGCGGTAGCCGTGGCCTTGACCTTCCTGAGTCCGGCCGTCGAGAACCGCAACCCGGCTTACGTGTTCCTCTGCGGGATCGTCTCGATCTGCAGTATGATTCTGCCCGGCATCTCAGGCTCCTTCATCCTGATCCTCATGGGCAACTACGAACTGATCGTCTTCGAGGCCGTCTCGCGGGGGCACATCTCGCTGCTGGCCCCTTTCCTGGCAGGTTGCGCCGTCGGATTGGTGGCTTTCAGCCACGTATTGTCGTGGGTGCTGCGTGTTGCCAGGCCCCAGACCCTGGCGACCTTGACGGGTTTCATCGCAGGCTCGCTGGTGACGATCTGGCCCTGGAAGAAGGCCATCTACCGTGTCACGGAAGCCGGAGAGGCGGTCTTGAAGGAGGGTCAGCCTGTGATCTTCAAATACCGGCCGGTTCTGCCCGACGCCCTCGACGGGCAGGTCGGGCTCGCCCTGCTGATCGTGGTCATGGGAATCCTCAGCGTCTGGCTTACCGAGTCTCTTGCGGCCCGCTCGAAGGATTGACCATGGCCGCTGATCGTTTCCATCCCCAGTTCGAACCACTCACAACGGGCTGGCTCGTCAGGGCTCCAGCCAAGCTGAATCTGAGCCTTCTGATCGCCGGTAGGCGGCCCGACGGGTTTCACGAAATCGAAACCGTCATGGCCAAGGTCGATTGGTATGACGAACTGAGAATCGCGCCCGGTCGCTCGGGGATTGAACTGCTCTGCAACGGTCCTCACTGGGCCCCGCAGGGCCCCGACAACCTGGTCTACCGAGCCGCCGAGGAGATTTTCCGCGTTTCCCAACGATCT
>CAZTGH010000006.1:22275-34725 GCA_964612985.1 uncultured Pirellulales bacterium | reverse complement strand
TCGGGTACCGCCACTTCGAGCTGCGTTCTGGCCAGGCCTCGGCACTTCAGTGGCGAGCCCGCCAGTTCGGCCGCCGCCTGAAGCGACAGATCCTCGATCGTCAACTGGAGCTGCGTCAAAGGGTCGGATAGATTGTGCTGCCCACTGAGCTGCCAGCGCCCTTCCAGAAGATCGAACGGTTCGGTCGATAGCTGAACCCGCTCGGGATTCACCTTGCCCTGAAGAGGGATCTCGAGTCGGGTCACCTTTCGCTGTGCCAGACGGACATTGCGGCCGGCGATCGTTCCGTCGAATTCCAGATCGACCGGCCGCGTCGTCCCCTCGACATCCAGTTCGCAAACCCATTGACCGGTTGCCTCGGTGGCCTTTCCCGCTTGGGATGCAACCCGAGGCGCCGACCATTGGGCGGAGACGTGCGCCTCGCGAATGCGACCCGAGGCGACTTCGAGCGTGCCCTTGGCGAGCACCGTGCGATTGCCCTCCGCGACGCGGAGTTCATGAATCGTCGCTTCATTTCTATCGCCCGACGCATCGAGCTGGATATCCAGTTCCGAATCGGGACGGGCGAGCCGCTTGCAGCCTTGGGCAGCGATCTGCACCATCCACTCCAGGCTCT
Organism: uncultured Pirellulales bacterium; assembly: GCA_964612985.1. Lineage (GTDB taxonomy): Bacteria > Planctomycetota > Phycisphaerae > Sedimentisphaerales > Anaerobacaceae > Anaerobaca. The sequence goes on along the minus strand of CAZTGH010000006.1, from coordinate 34,109 downwards.
GCCCGTTGAGTTGGGCGGTCGCCTCGGTCCGCGCTGTCTCCGGCAGGACCAGGGAGGCCAACTCAATCTGCGGCCAGTTCACCGCCACGCTGGCAGCCGCCCCCCCCAGGTCGATCTCCCGCTCCGGATCGATCCAGGTGAGCTTGCCGACGGAGGCTTCCCATAGGGACTCCTGCCAACTCAGACCTGCTCCGCGGATCTCTGTGCTCAGATGCAGTTCGCCAACGGAACTGCGCCCGCTCAGGGTCAGCGCGACGTTGAACTCTTTGCGTCCAAGGGCCGGCGAGTCGATCGCAAGCTCGGAGGTGCCACTGAGAAGGCCTCCACCCTCGGGAAGGCTGCCTGTCCACTGGACAGACGCCTGTCCTCGCTGTGTGCCAAAGTCCCAGCGACCGGTCATCTGCGAGACCAGCATCTCGGCAGAAAGCGTTAACTGCTCTGCGCGCACGCCGTCGCGACCGAGTGAGACTCGGCCACGGGTGAACTGAACTCTCCGGCCGGCCAGGTTCGGTTCAACCACCGTCACAGCATCCGGTTCGAGGGTCAGACCGTCAGCGTGCACCGCAACGTGCACCGTGCCGATCGCCCGTGCAGGGCCTGCCCTGAACCGATCCAGACGCAAGGTCCCGGTCAGACCGCCATCCTCGATCGCTCCGCTCCAGTGCCCCGATACCCGCACGGGACCGGACTCGGCCGGCAGCATTCTCTGGATCAACGCCTCATCGGGCTCGATATCAAAACCGATCCGCTGGGCCCAGTTGCCCCCCTGAGCGACCTCCCCTTGCACTTCGATTCCCTGGTCAACCTTCAGGCTGAACTGCCACCCCGAACGGCCGCTGTCACTTCCCGACAGATGAACCGGGCCGATCGTCCGCGTCATCTCATTAGGCTCGGCAATATGGACGTATCCATCGCGAACCTCCAGGGCCGGCAGCGCCAGGTCGGGTGCCCCTTGCGAATCCGGCTCGCTACTCGATCTCAGACGCGAAATCACATCCTGGATGTTCCATCGGCCGCTAGCATCCTGGCTCAGAAAGAGCTCGGGCCCCTGCACTCGGACAGCCTCAAGGCCCAGAGAGCCGGTGATCAGCAACAACGGGATCGAGCGATGAGACAGGTCGACGGATTCGACCGAGAGCACGCGCTGCTCGCTAAGCGGAGTTATCACGCGGAACTCACGGAGCGTCGTGTCCCCGAACCACCCCACCGACAGCGAATCGGCGGCGATCGTCAACCCCGACTCCTCACTGGCGGCGCGGAGAACCCATGTCCGCGGCAGGTCGCTCATCAGGACGAGCTGCGTCACCACGACCAGCAGGATCAGTACCACAACGCCACCGATGATGAATCTGATCGCCCAACGGCGCATCAGTGAAGACTCCTAATGAATCCCGCCTGGTGGCGGTTATGTCACTCGATCTGATGGTCGACGGGTGGGATCGTCCCGATGGTTCGCGGACCGAATCCGAAGAGCCACCAGTCGTCGCGATAGGCCTTCCCGATGGACGGCCCGGAATTGTCCACGACCTCCCCCGTGTCCGCCCAGTAGGCCACATAAGCGACGCTGGCAAAGCCCACCTGCTTGATTTCCTTGGTGATCGCCACCTCGGGCGTCACGATGCCGGCGGTCGGGACTCCGGCACCGGCCGCCGCGGTGGCGGCCGAGGCGCCGATGGCCGGGATGCCCAGCAGGCTTTCGTACCGATCGATGCCAACTCCCCCGCTGCGCACTTCGAGCACGATCTCGGCGTCTTCTCGTTTCGGAGAGATCTGCACGCCGGCCAGGAGCAGCCGGGCCCGCAACTCTCCCAGCACGAACTCCTTTTCGGCTGCCGCAAAGTACGAATCGTCCACGAAGATCTTGCGCCCCCGCAACATGACAAAGGAAAAGGGCTCGACCGCCTCAATGGCGGCTTGTGACAACAGGAACTGCTCCGTCGCGGTCCGCTCGGGATCCGTGACGCGGAGGCTGGCACAACTGCTGAAAAGAACCAGACCGCAGAGCCATCCGATCGCCGCGGGGGCGGTCGCACGGTTCGGCCGTGCTGCCAACGTACTGTCAAACCATCTACTGACGTCCATACTGTCCCCTGCGAAGGAACTACTCCGTTTCGGTTCCAGCGGTTCATTGACACAGCGCAGCGGAACGCAAAGCCTCTGCTTCGCCTGCCTTTCAGTTGGCTACCCTACCAAAATGCCGCGAGCAAGGCAAAGAATCCCCTGCTTCGAATCCGCTGCCGCTTGAAGAGCGACGCCCGTCGGGGTATGCTGGCCCGTGGAATGTGCCGGGCCGATGATCTGGAGGAGAGTTTCGATGAAACGACGTGATTTCCTGAAAGGATGCGGTGCACTGCTGGGCGGCGCGTACCCGCGCGCACAACGGTACTGCCCTGCTGCGGAAATGTCTGCCGGTCGGATGGCGGATACTTCGGGCATGAGCTTGTTGTTCATCACGATTGACCATCTCGCTGCCGACGCTCTCGGCTGCTACGGTCATGCCTCCGTTGAGACTGCCCATCTGGATCGATTCGCCAGCCGGGCGATGGGTTTCAGCCGCTGCTACTGCCAGGTGCCCGTGCTCAACGGGTCACGCAGTTCCTATCTGACCGGCCTTCGCCCGGAGACGACGGGCGTCCTGCGGGAAGACGATTCCTACGATGACCTCGTGCCCGCGCCGGCGCGTTCCGTGCCGGAGATCCTGCATCGATATGGCTTTCGGACCGCCAGCGTGGGCAAGCTCTTCGACCATGCCGAACGTGCCTGCCGCCCTCTCAGTGCGTTTGACCGCTTCGCGGACGCCAACGGTCTCGAACCGCTCGAAGCAGACCGCCAACGATCTCGATTGGCGGCCGAGATCCTCACAGAGATGGCGCACGAGAAGACGCCCTTCTTCATATGGCTGAGTCTTTCGGCCCTCAAGCGGCCCTTGCCATGTCCGCGAAACGACGGCAGTCCATGCGATCCTGGTTCGCTCTGCGTCGCTGATCAAGCCAATGGCAGCAATCGTGATACTCGTCACAGTCCGGCGCAGCCTGTGAAGGACGACGCCCTGGAAAAGTGGCTCAGCGCATACCGTGCGTGCGTTTCATCTACTGACGCCCACATCGGGATGGTCTTGGACGCCGTCGATCGAGCGGGCCTTGCCAGCGACGCGATCATCATGATCTTCAGCGATCGCGGCTTTGACCCGGGCCCGCGCGGGCGATGGGGCAGCCGCACGCTCTTTGAGCGGTCCACACGCGTCCCGCTACTGATGCGCATCCCCGGGGTTACCCGAGGGCAGGTCGTCTGTGACGAAATTGTCGAATTGGTGGACGTGCTGCCTACGCTGTGCGAACTGGTGATGATGCCGACGCCGGACGGCATCCAGGGCCGAAGCCTTGTGCCTCTGCTGCGCGATCCCATGCAACCCTGGAAACGAGCCGCGTTTACGGTCTGTGCGACGCGCGACCGCTTTGGGCGGTCCGTACGAACCAAGCGATGGCGCTACACCGACTGGCAGGCGACCGGCGATTCGCGACGAGAGTTTGAACTCTACGATCTCGATACGGATCCGCTCGAGCGGATCAATCTGGCAACCGACCCTGGCTACCGAAACGAACGCACGATCCTGGCTAATCTCCTTCAACGCGGTTGGCGGGCCGCCCGGTAGCACCCATGTCCCGAGTTCAACCGCGCGTGAAAGCCAAATCCCCGTTGGACCAAACCCCCGTCCGTCCATGGCGTGGGAGAAAATACTGAAAAACCTGAGGCGAAGTCCGGGAAAACCCGCCCCCATCGAACTGGGATGCGGCGTTATGAGTTTCTATTGTGCCGACCAGCAATTGCGGTCTCTGGCATTGACTTTCGCCGCTTCTTCGGGTATAATACGCTCGTACACTTTTTTTGGGGTGGTGTAAGCTATGAACGAGATAGTCTTAACGATGTTCGTGATGCTGTTGTTCTTGTTGGGCGTCACGACAGAATAGATCCGACGGCAACCCTGGCGATCCGGTAGGGTTCCAGTCCCTGCTCCCAGCAGGCGATTCGAAGGGACGCTCGTGTAGCGGGTCCCAAACGACGTGTGGCGAGCGCAGCAGCCAAGCGTCTGGGTTTCGCCATCGGCGCAGTCGCTCGAATCTCGCCCATCCAAAGCCTCTCTCCTTATCTTCATCTTCCCTGTCCCCCCGCCGCCGTTGCGTCCGAAAATTGTATTGTCTTTCCCGCGTCGATCTGCCATAATCCAATTCGGTCGTAATTGATGTTCGTGGCCAGGTGCCGTTTCACCCGGCCAAACACAAGGGAGGCAGGTTCGACACGCCCCACACGGTACTCGTTCACATCTGACGAACCCCTACACGTCTCAACGCATCGGCAGTCCATGCAGGAAGGAGGCACGGGCCCAGGTCCTATATTGAGTGAATTCGGGTGAATGCAGTGGGCACCGCCCACGGAATCGCCTCAAGAGCCATGTCCTGTTCGGCGATAGGACTTGGAGGTGGCACCCATCGAAGATGCGTATCTCAGGCGCCGTATTGAGCGTCTCCGCAATCATCTACTGACAGGAGGATCTTCATGTGTAAGAAAGTGTTTTGTCTGATCTCGCTCATTCTGGGATGGCTTGCCGTCCACCCGGTCAGCGCTGATCTGGTCGCGTGGTGGACGTTCAACGAGGGCGCCGGCGATACCGCCTTCGACCGCACCGAGAACGGCCACGATGGCACCCTCAACGGCGACACCACCTGGGTCGCGGGCCAGTTCGGCGGTGCCCTTGAATTCGACGGCTCCGGCGACTACGTCCTGTGCGGTCTGATCGACATCGACACGACCGTCAGCGGTGGCCTGACGGTGACCGCCTGGGTCAATAAGCCGGCCGGAGGTGACCGCAAGGTGTGCAGCAATCGTCAGGTCGCCAATGCCGCCGGCGGTGGTTTCTCGTGCACGATCTACAACGATCGCATGGAAATGGACATCTCGACCGCCACGGTCCGCAGTCTCACCCGCGACACCGACGGCCCCACCATCCCGGGCGATACCTGGATCCATCTGGCGTGGGTTCTCGACGATGAAGGGAACCTGTTCAACGAGTACCATAACGGCGTTCTTGTGGATTCCTCCACGGAGTCAGGTTCCGTCGGCATCTCGACGCAGAACTTCCGCATCGGCGCCGATTCCCCGACGCTCGGACTGTATTTCAGCGGCATGATCGACGACCTGCGGGTGTATGACCATGCCCTCAGCGAGGAGGATCTGGTCGACGTGATGGCGGGAAAGGCGCCCGGCGCCGAGAAAGCCTCGGACCCGAAGCCGGCGGTCGGCGCTACCGATGTACCGCGCGACACGATGCTGAGTTGGACGGCGGGTGAATTCGCCGCCAGGCACGATGTGTATCTCGGCACCACCTTGGAAGACGTGAACGCCGCCGGTCGCAGCAATTCCCTGGATGTGCTGGTCAGCCAGGGGCAGAGCGATACTACTTACACACCCGCCGCTGTTCTGGATTTCGGCCAGACGTACTATTGGCGCGTGGACGAAGTCAACGCGGTGCCGGATAACACGACCTTCAAGGGTGACATCTGGAGCTTCACCGTTGAACCGGTCGGGTATCCGATCGAGGATGTCACCGCCGTGAGCAATATGTCATCGGGCGTCGGCGCCGGGCCCGAAAACGTCGTCAACGGCTCCGGCCTCGACGCGGACGATCAGCATTCGACGAAGGCCGACGAGATGTGGCTTGGCGCTCCGGATGGTGAAGAACCCCTCTGGATCCAGTTCGAGTTCGACATGGTTCGCAAGCTCCACGAGATGCTGGTGTGGAACTACAACGTGCAGTTTGAGCCGGTGCTCGGCTTCGGCCTCAAGGATGTCACGGTAGAGTATTCCACGGACGGCGTCGAGTGGGCGGTGCTGGGCGAGGTCGAGCTGGCGCAGGCCACCGCGACCACGACGTACACGTATAACAGCACCGTCGATCTCCAGGGCGTGGCCGCCAGGTACGTCCGGCTGGTCATCCACAGCGGTTGGGGAACGATGGGCCAATACGGTCTCAGCGAGGTGCGCTTCACCTACCTGCCGGTGGTGGCACGCGAGCCCCAGCCCGAACCCGGCGCCACCGATGTGCCGGTCGAGACCGTTCTCGATTGGCGCAGCGGACGGGAAGCCACCTCTCACGAGGTTCACCTGGGAACCGACCCCGAAGCACTGCCCCTGATCGATGCGGTCGCCGACAGTCAATACGATCCGGGCGTCCTCGATCTCGGGACCATCTACTACTGGCGGATCGATGAGGTCAATGAGAACGCCGACCCCAGCGTCTGGGCCAGTGAAACCTGGAGCTTCTCCACGCAGGCGTACCTTGTGGTCGACGATTTCGAGAGCTACACCGACGATGTCGACGGTGGCGAGGCCATCTTCCAGACCTGGATCGACGGCTACGAAGACTCCGCCAACGGCTCGCAGGTCGGGTATCTCGATGCCCCGTTTGCCGAGCAGGCCATCGTGCACGGTGGCGATCAGTCCATGCCGTTGTACTTCGACAACACGGCCGCTTCGACGTCGGTGGCTGATCTGGATCTCGACGGTGAGGACTGGACCCAAGCGGGTATTCAGACACTCGTGCTCTACTTCCGGGGCAATTCCAGCAATACCGGCGGCCAGCTCTACGTCGAAATCAACGGCACCAAGGTCACCTATCCGGGCGAGGCCGATGTCCTGACCAAACCCAGGTGGAACCAGTGGAATATCGATCTGGCATCGGTCAACACGCATCTGAGCAGCGTCACCATGCTGAGCGTCGGCGTCGACGGCGGCGGTTCGGGTCTCGTCTACATCGACGACATTCTGCTGTACCGTACCGCTCCCGAGATCGCGGTTGCGACCGATCCGGGCACCGAAGGCCTCGTGCTTCAGTACGAGTTCGACAACGGCGCGGTCGATAGCACGGGCAACGGCTACGATGGCACTCTGCTGGGCGATGCCATGACCATGGACGGCGTGCTGGGTCTCGACGGCGCCGATGACGCCGTGGCGGTCCCGCGAATCGGCGGCGCCGGCGCCATGCTCCGCGAGTTCAGCTATACCATGTGGGTGAATCCCACGTCCGCGTTGGCGTCGCTGCAATTTGCCGGCGGGATCAACACCGACGGCTGGACCGCCGGGGCGGTGCACTTGAAGCTATCCTACGGCGCCGTCAATGCCGGGATCAACGGCCTTGACGGCGGCGACCTCCAGGGCACTACGCCGGTCGCCACCGGGGAATGGAGCCACCTGGCTCTGACCGTCTCGGAGACGGAGGCGGCGATCTATCTGAACGGGCAGGTGGAAGACTCCCGCGATCTGGCTGCGCCTATGGACCTGATCGTGGGCGGCGCCTCCCTGGGTGCCTGGAACAACAACGGCAGCATCGAGCGCGAAATGAGCGGCCAGATGGACGACTTCCGCGTCTACGATCGCGCCTTGTCCGAAGGCGAGGTTTTCTGGCTGGCCGATCACCGGTAGAATCGCAGCAGGAACATTCCCGTCTCAGGATCACCGCGGGGCCCGTTCCGACCAGCGTCGGGGCGGGCCCCGTTCCTATTTTCATCCGTTGGTTGACGTGGCGGGGTGTGCGGATATGATGGCAGAGAAGGAGCGTGCCTCGGCAATGATGGATGTCCGTGGGGCGCGGCCCTTCTCCTCGAAACCGACGTGGAAAGGACGGGACACCATGCAGAGCATGAATCGACGGGACTTCCTCGCCGCAGCGGTCGGCAGCGGTTTGGCTGCCGGCGGACTACTTCAACGGGCACACGCAGAGCAGGCCGGCGGAGCCAGGATTCGGATAGGCGTGATCGGCTGCGGCAATTACGGCATGGCCAACATCCGCGCCGCGTTCAGTGCCGGCGGGGTCGAGGTCATCGCCCTGTGCGACGTGGACAGCCAACACCTCAAGGACGCCGCCGACAAAGTCGAGCAATCGCAGGGCTCGCGGCCCAGGACCTTCAAGCTCTATGACGAGATGCTGGAAACAGCCGGTCTCGACGCGGTGATCATCGCCACCCCTCCGCAGTGGCATGCCCTCCCTTTTATCGCCGCGGTCGAGAAGGGTCTGGATGTCTACTGCGAGAAACCGCTGGCGTACGATATTCGCGAAGGTCGCGCGATGGTCGATGCCGCTCGCAAGAACGATGTCATCGTCCAGATCGGTTTTCAGCGCCGCCAGAGTCCGGCCATTCAGCAGGCCCGCGACTACATCCGCGAAGGGAACCTGGGGCGGATCATCCAGGCGGACGCACAGATCCATTATACCGCAGGGATGCGCGACACGACCCCGCAGGACCCGCCTCCGTCGCTCGATTGGGACCTGTGGTGCGGACCGGCGCCCAAGCTGCCGTACAGCCCGCAGATCGGCCACTTCGCCTGGCGTCTGGAAAAGACGACGGGCCATGGCCACTTGGTGGACTGGGGCATCCATCTGATCGATGCGACGAGATACATTCTGGGCGAGGCGGCGCCGAAAAGCGTCCAGGCCTCCGGTGGCATCTACTATTTCAAAGACAAGATCACCACGCCGGACATCCTCTCGGTGCAGTTCGATTTCGAGACCTGCCCGGTGTTCTGGAAGCATCGCATCTACGGCGCCGCTGAGTACACGCCGGAAGTGTCCAACGGGATCTTCTTCTACGGAGAGAAAGGCACCGTCTTCGTTACCGATCAGCGGTGGGTCGTCATCCCCAAAGGGCGCGACGCCGAGCGGACCGAGCACACCGTCAAGGCAGACATGGGCACAGCACACATGACGGAATTCCTCGATGCGGTCCGCAGCAGGAAACAGCCCGGATGCACGATCCAGGATGGGTACCAGTCCACAACCGCTGTCAAGCTTGCCATGATCGCCTACGAGGTGGGCGAGAAGGTCATGTGGAACAGCCAGCGCGAGCAGATCACCAGCAGCGAGCGCGCCCACACCCTGCTCCAGCGCGAGTATCGCGCCCCCTGGCAGCATCCCTACCAGGCGCCAGCAGCTTCTGAGGACAAGACGTGATGAAGGACCGCAAGCCACCGATTCGCATTGAGCATACGGCGTTCAATGTCTCGGCGCCCGTGGAGATGGCGCACTGGTACGTGGCCCATCTCGGTATGCAGATCGTCCGCGAGGGGCCTCCGCCCATCAACGCCAGGTTCCTTGCCGATGCGGGTGGGCATACGATGATCGAGGTCTACACGAATCCGCCCGATGCGGTACCCGACTACGCATCCATGGACCCACTGCAACTGCACCTGGCGTTCATGGTCGACGACGTCGATGCGATCCGCACGCGATTGATCGCCGCCGGAGCGACGGCCGTCGATCAGATCACCATCACCGCCGCCGGCGACCGCCTCGCCATGCTCCGCGACCCCTGGGGCCTGCCCCTCCAGCTCGTCCAACGCACCGATCCCATGTTGTCGGAGTGACACGCTCTCGGTCCAGGAACTGACAACAACCGGGGAGCATACCTTCTCTATCGGCGATGACGTGGCCTTCAAAATCCCCACGGAGCTTACCAGGAATAGAGGATGCCGGCAATCAAGGAGACGTCGTAGCCCTTGTCAACGATCGGGCTGTCCTCGATCTCGCTGTCGAACCATTCATACTGAACAGCGCCGAGCAGACTCCACTTGCCAACAAGCGGACGGCGGACCGCCAGCCGCACGAACGGGTCGATCGCCTCGTTGGCTTCATACGCTTCCCGTCCGACCTGCTCCTCGTCGGCATTGACACCAAAGTAGTAGTCCACGAGATTGTCGGTCTTGTAGCGAAGGCCCACCGAAGGGATGAAGGTGAAACCACCGTAGGGGAAAAGGGCTGTGTAGCTCAGTTCCATCTCCTGACCGTCGTGTTTGCCCAGCAGATCGGTAACCGCAGAGACCCCGATCATTCCCCAATCCGTGATCCAGTTCATTCCGACGCCGCCCTCGACGGTCAGATCGCGGTCGTCCATCCCCGCCAGTTCATGGCTGTCGTCGGCTTCGTAGCCATCGAAGCGGGGCTGCAAGACCGGGCCGAGCGACCAGCCCCCCTTGCGGAAAAGGCGATACCCCCCGCCGACCCCCCGCAGGTAGAGCCTCTCACCTTCATATCCAAACATCGGAACCGGATAGACTTTCGAATCGACTCCCTTGTATGGTTTGGAACTCACGATGGCACCGGCACCGACGAACACTTCGCGTTCCGGCGTCTCTCCCATCGACTCGGCTTCATCGGCACGTGCCCCGATAGCGGCAAGCCCACAGATCAACACGGCGACGAGGATCCCTTCGATCTTCATGCTTCGTTATATCCCCTACAGCCAACCGACACTTGGTTCTCCGAGCGGTCCCTTGCAGAGAACCACCCCACGGCCTCACAACCTTAGCATGTCAACCGCAACCTGTCAGCAAAATACCAACTGGGTTGGCGTGTAGTGGGCGAAAAGGCCTCTCAGAAGCCCTTGTAGTGGCCCAGGAACAGGGCCAGACCTTCTTCTGCAAACCACTGCGGGTCCCAGGCCGTGTCATCGGTCATGTGCAGGTATTCGTCGCGAAGGACATAAACATCGGCAGCGGTCTTCTCGAATGGGGCCACGGTAACCGCGTGGCTCTGGCGGTCATAGAACTCGCCCTCAAAGAAATCCAGGCGTTTCAGATCGTCGTCGCCGACGTGCAGATAGACCTGTCCATCGACCCATTCGGCACCAAGGGACGGGAAGATTACCGGGTAGACGTCGTTGCGGACCCGGCGGCGGGCAAAGCCATACAGGCGGGCCGGGCGCCTGGCATAGGTGCCCTCAACCAGCCGGCTCCAGACCGGCTCAAACATCAACGAACCGTAGACAAACAGGTGCATAGCCGGACTCCGGATACAGCTTGTTCTTCGGGTCGGACCGACGAAAGGCATGTTCTGCAAACCCGATGCCACCTGCCACTTTCGCCATAGAGGTCGCCAAAGTGGCGAAGGAGAACGCCCGCTTAACATAGAAAATCTACAAAAGTGTCGAGCGAAGCGACCTCCAGCCACAAAATTGTCCAATCACGCCCCTCTGCGTCGCTAATACACCGGTCGAGAAACAATGTGCATCCGTGGATGCGTCTGGTATCCTATGCCACGGTAACGGTTGCTGCATAATCTGGTGGACGCCATATCACCGCATGTGCCAGGAGATACCGGCTATGAAGATGACCATCGCGTGGATCTGTGCACTAGTTGCTGTCGGAGCGAACGGAAGTGCCACCCTAACGGGTGAAGATTGGCCCTGTTTTCGCGGTCCCAGCCGGCAGGGTATCTCCCAGGAGAAGGGAGTCCCGACTCGTTGGAACGCGACCTCCGGGATCGCCTGGAAGCGATCGATTCCGGGCGAGGGAGTTTCGTCACCCATCGTCTTTGGCAACCGGGTCTATCTCACCACGGCCACCAACGCCGGAGCGTCCCTCCGTCTGCTGGCCCTGGATCGTTCGGATGGTCGCGTCCTCTGGGACAGAGAGATCCTTCGGCAGAAGCCCGGACACAAGTCCAGGCAGAACTCCTATGCCACCTCGACACCCGCCACCGACGGCAGGCGAATCTATGTCGCTGCCTGTGACGGACGCATCGTCGCGGTGACGATGGAAGGCGAGGTGGACTGGATCAATGACGACTTCGACTACTATAGCGAGCACGGCCTGTCCGTCTCGCCCGTCCTCTACGAGGATCTGGTGATCATGGCGTTCGATTGGAGCAGTCCCGGGCCCGACAAGAAACTCGGCTGGCAGACCCCCTGGGACCAGTCCTTCATTCTCGCTATCGACAAGAACACGGGACAGAAACGCTGGGAAGGCAGACGGGGAAGCTCGCGGATTGCCCACGTCGTACCTCTGAT
>CAZTGH010000006.1:0-22265 GCA_964612985.1 uncultured Pirellulales bacterium | reverse complement strand
TTTCCGTCGGGGGGCAAGACCAACTCGTCAGCGGCGCCGGCGACGTCATTCAAGGTTTCGACCTGACGACGGGCGAGCGACTGTGGACCGTCTCCAGCCCGGGTGAAGGCGTGGTGCCCTCCATCGTAGCGGGCGACGGTCTGGTCTTCGCGACGTCGGGCTTTGGGGAATCCGCCATCCGCGCGGTACGTCCCAGCGAGCGAGGCAACGTCACGGCGGCCCAGGTCGTCTGGAAGTCCGAGGAGGATGTACCCAAGGTCCCGTCGATGCTCTACGTATCTCCGTACCTGTATCTGATCACCGAGAGCGGTGTCGTCAAATGCCTGCGCGGCACGACAGGCGAGGTTATGTGGAAAGAGCGTCTGCGCGGCAAGTTCTCGGCCTCGCCGGTCTGGGCCGACGGCAAGATCTACTTCCTCTCCGAAAAAGGCACGATGACGGTCGTTGAGGCCGGCCCTGAGTTCAAGGTCCTTGCCGAGAACGAGCTGGGCGAAGCCTGTTATGCCAGCCCGGCCATCTCCGAAGGACGTATCTTCATTCGATCGGGCCACAGCCTCTGCTGCATCGAAGGCGAATAGCCGCAGCGTTCTGACGATTACTTCAGCGCCTCCGTCTGCGCCCTGGCCCAGACATGGCTGACGTTGAGCTTCGCGGCCTTGCCGAATTCGGCACGTGCCTCGTCTCTCCGTCCAACTCCAAGATAGCCCAATCCCAACAGATAATGGGCAGAAGCCAAGCGAGCCTGTCGGGCCTGCTGCTCACCGAACTTGGCGAAGAAGTCGGCCTCTTCATCGCGTTCGATCCGCTGGGTCCCACTCCGGATCAGGTCGTCGAAAATGGCCTTGGCCTCTTCCTGCCGATCCAGCTTGGCCATCGACATCGCACGGTAGAACTGCGATTCCTGGGCCCACCGCGTTCCCTCCTGTAACGCAGCCTTTTCGTCAAACGTCCTGGCCTTTTCGGCATTTCCGAGCGCCCCGTAGGCGCGGGCGGTGTAGTAGGCCACCTGAGCGGCACGCGGATCGTTCTGAGGCCTGCCGACGGAGAGATTCTCGGGATACTCCGCCGCCGCGAGGAAGTCCTCCAGCGCCTTCTGAGGCTGATCGGCCTCGAGTCGTTCGAGCCCACGGAGCAGGTGCGCATCGACGTAGACATCGTGGATCTCGCCCCCACCTTCGCGGACGTGGAAATGATGGTTCGCCAGGTTCGAGATGGCTTCGTCGTAGTGTCCCGTCAGAACCATCGCGGTGATTTCGCAGACGAAGCTGTCGTTGCGTTGGACGACCGTCGCATGGTGCTTCTGCAGGATCTCCAACCGCCTGGCGGGATCGACATTGCCCAGGCCATACAACTGATCCAGCTCGACAAACAGTCGGGCATCGTCGCCGTTACAGGCGATAGCCTTCTCATAGCAGGCGATGGCGTTGGGAATGTCCTCCTTCGTGCGATAATAGGCCCATCCCAGGTTGCGATGCGCGCCGGCAAAGCCCTCGTCGAGCTGGGCCGCCCGCTCCCAGTGAGCGATCGCCTGCTCGGGCTGCACGTCGTAAAGGGCGTTGCCGAGGTAGTACTCGGCGCGCGCGTCTGTCGGGTGGGTCGCAACGGCCTCTCTGAGCGCCGCGACCGATTCGTGACGGAAGGGGAAACAATAATCCGATGGCATCGTTGACGCCTGAGAGAAGAGCCGTCGGGCCGCGTCGGTGTCGCCCTTCTGCTGGTAGATATGGCCCAGACAATAGTACACCAGCGGGTAGCGGCCGGCCGCATCCGTCTTGTCGCGAGCCGCGCGCCCAAGCACTTCGACCGCCTCATCCCATAGACCCCAGCCCATATAGTCCGTCGCCAGTTCGAGATACGCCTGCACGTCGCGCCGCATCGTCTGCTCCAACTGCTCCAGCGTGCCGGTCGCGCGCCGTTTCTGTTTGAGAGCGGTCTGGGTCAAATACAACTCGTTCATTGCGGCAAAATCGAGCGGATCGTCTGCCAGCACGCCCTGGACAATCGCCCGGGCTCCCTTGAGGTCGCCCATGTGCCGGAGCACCGCCGCCTTCAAATTCCGCGCCTTCGTGTTCATGGCATTGGTCGCCAGTGACTTGTCGAGTTGCCTGAGCGCCATCGTCCACTCCCCCCGGCCACATGACAGCTCGGCAAGCTGGTAGTACCCTGCCGAACGAAACGCGTAATCCCATGTGGATCGGTAGAACGCATCGTACGCTTCGTCGAGTTTACCTTGGGCACGCAGCGCCACCGCCAGATGGAACAGAGCCTCCGTGTTGGCGGGCCGGGTGTAGTCGGTCGAGAGCCTCGTCACAGCCCGGCGCAGGTGCTCTTCCGCCTTGGCGTACATCGCTCGCTTGTTGTAGTCGATGCCCACGATCGTGTTGGTGCGCGTGTCGTTCGGATCGCGACGCAGGGCCTCTTCGTAGTAGTCGAACGGATCGACCCGCGGATTGTGGATCTGCTCGATGCGCAGCCCGGTCAGATATAGCTCTTCGATCGTCTCGATGTCCTTCGGCGCCGATGGGTTTTTCACCGTCTCGGGCAGGTTCGGATCGTACGGCTGACTGACTGGCTGATAGGCGATCAACTCCCGTCCCGACGGCGAGAGCAGTGAAGCCCGCAGGTCCGTCAGCTTGGTTCCTTCGGGGACCGCTACCTCGGTCACGAAAGGCTGGGCGGGTCCAATCGCGATCGTCTCATCGAGAAGGGTTTTGCCCGACGCAGTCAGGCGAACCCTGGCTTTCTTGTGCAGCGTGGTCGTGTTGAACCCGACCTTCGCCTTGCCTCCCTCGGTCATTTCGAGATTGACCGCCGCGTCGAGGTTGGCGTTCTTGAATCCGCCGATTTCCCGAATGGGATACCAGTACTGCTGGAAGGTCTTGACCTCGTAGGGCTCGATCCAACTATAGTCCGGCTGGTTGTCGGAGAATGCGCCGACCATCAGCTCGGCATATGGCCCATCGGTGTCGGTGAGGATCTTATCCCACATCCGACCGCGCGGTCCGGGACCCCACTCCCACAGCTTGGCGCCGCAGACGACGTGATGATTGCCCACGTGAACCACGCCCGCCCGCTGTCCGTGATCGTAGCCCCCCATGAAATCTTCCTGGAGGTCCCAGGCGAAGAATGACACAGGCTCGGGATGGTTCTTCCACCAGCTCAGGTCCACGCCGCGATAGTCCGTCCCACGATAGGTCTCGGCGCCGATCGGCCAGTGGGCAAAATCGTTCTTCGAGTGATACGTCGCCGCGCTGACGCTGGGCGGGAAGATCACCTGGTACGTGCCATCCACATGAACCGCGACATTGGCCCAATACAGGATCGAATGCGGCTGGGCAGTGCGGTTGAACAGCTTGACAGTGGTCTCGATATTCGACCGGCCCGGGTATAGCGTGATGCCGATCAGCCACTTCATGCGGTGCCGGCGCTCGGTTTCTCCGAACCAGATCGTCTTGCTGCCGTCGTCGTTCTCCGCCAGCACGTAATCGACGGGCATGTGCGTCGTGTTGCGATGGTGATGGAAGACGCACCACTCGATCCCCCCGGAGATCCAGGCCCCCAGCATGCCGATCAAGGCCGGCTTGACCACGTGCTGACGGTAGAAAATCTCGTAGTTGTTCGTCTTGTCCGTCGCAGAGAACAGCCGGCCCCCAATCTCGGGCAGGATGCACAGCTTGATATATTCGTTCTCCAGGTACAGCGCCTTGTAGGTCTGCTCCTCCCGAATGTCGGTGATGCCGTCCTGCATCGCATAGGGGTAGACCCGCTTCTGCGCGCCCTGGTACGACTCGTTGGTGTAGAAACGCGGATTGGGGTCCGGCGCTTCGAGCTTGTAGGTAGGGATCGTCAGCGGCTCCTCCCAGATTTTGACCGCCGCCTGTATCGGTGCCAAGAGTACGAGGACGAGAAGAAACGACAGATGCGCGCGTCTGTGCAGTGACATGAGCCGGGCACTCCTTTCCATGATCCCCAATCACAGCCCTCAGGCCCGGCCCAAACACACCCGACCGACCCCGGGCCCCGCCATGCTACCAGAACCCCCGTCCGCCCACAACCACCTAACGACGTCGATCGGCCGGCTCAAGCGCCTCCCCGGGATCCAAGACACAGTCAGCATCGGCGTCGAACTCCTCGGGATGCGCTGGGACGTCGCTATACAATGGGGGCATGGGCCGTCCCTCCACGGCGGCCCATCACCCCTTCATCCGTTCGCCTCCGCCTGTTCAGTCCAGGTCACGCAGTCGTCGTTACACAGATTTGCGGAAAAAAGTGACTTTGAGTACAACGTCCGCCGGCGGAGGACGTCTGTCTGGTGTGGCCCATGACAGAACGGGTTCGATCTCACCCTGAGATGAAAAAATCCCGGAATCGACGTAACGAAGTGAAACGCCCGGGACTATACAATACGAATGGCGCCTATGTGTACCGAAATCGATATCGCCGAACTGGTCGGGCAAGCCCAGCGTGGGGACCGGCACGCCATGAACCGCCTCGCGATGGCGGCCAGGAGCAGACTCTACGCCTACATCTACCGCCTGACCCTCAACCATGACCTGGCCCAGGATCTTCTGCAGGAGACCCTCTTGAAGATGATCGAGAGCGTCAAGGACATTGAGCATCCGGATCGGTTCTGGGCCTGGCTGTTCCGAACCGCTCTGGGTTACGTCCAACATCACTATCGCAACCAGGCCCGCGCTCAGCAGGTGGAATTCTCTTCCGCCAGTCACAAACGTCTGGGCGACTACCTGTCGCACGACCATGACGATGGGCTCAATCGCCTGATGCGAAAGGAACTGGCGGAGGCCGTGGTGGAGGCCATGTCGCAACTGAGACTGACGTATCGCAGCGTCCTGATCCTCCGCTGCTACGAGCAGTTGTCCTTTGCCGAGATCGCCGACCTGATGGACTGCAAGGAACTGCGGGCCCGCGTGCTGTTCTTCCGCGCCCGGCATTCGCTGCACCGTCGCCTGGCGCGACGCGGCTTCGGCAAAGGATTGCTCCTGACCGCGCTGGGACTCTTCGGCCTCCTGACCGCCTCGGCCGACACCGCCTCGGTCACCACCGTCACCGCCACCAGCATTCAGGTCGGCGCCCTGGCCACGGTCGCCGGCGTCGCGGGAACGCCCTCGGGGTTCGCGGTGATCCTGACGGTCGCCGGCATGACCTTCACGTTGACCCTATCCCTCCATCACCTCATCTATGTAGTTCTCATCGCAGGGTTCCTCCTTATCAGCGTCACGATGGCGCTCTTTGTCGAGTGACAGGCGGTCCCGCGGTGGCAGATCTGGGCTCAATGGAGGCCTTTGGGATCGAAGTCGAAGGCCCTTCAGGCCGATCTAGATTTTGACGGAACGCCAGAAAATCGTTGTCTTCGCAGCGCATTTCTGCTACAAAGGAATCAAGGTAAGTATGTTTTTTCCGGACCTGCCAACGTAGCGGCGCTCACAGGAGCAATACGGGCATGCCTGCGAGGGGCCGGCGGGTCCCTTATCGGTCGGAGGTCATAATACGGGGTGTTCCATCTGAGCTAAGGCAACAGGGAGACCGTGAGGTACAAGGTCTCCGTCCCCTCCCTCGTCCCTTCATCGATTCATGCTCGTAGCCTACCGTCAGAAGGAGGTAAGTGCGCGACATCCAGTGTCATTTCACCCCTGAACAGAGGATATCTCCCTCATCGGAACGAACGTCTTCGTGCTGGTGCATTCCGGCTTGTCGCCGGTGGAGGTGTCCACGGTTTGACTGTCTTTTGCAGGAGGATCAACATGTGTAGGAAGTTAGTTTGGCTGGTCGTTCTCTTGGTAGTGCTCGGCCCGGTGGCTTCAGTATGGGCTGGGTTTGACCCCGCGCTTGTGGCCTGGTGGCCCTTTGATGAAGGCACCGGCACGGTCGCCGCGGACGGGTCCGGTAACGGGAATGACGGTGACATCGCCGGCGGCGCACAATGGGTGACCGGACAGCTCGGCGGCGCCCTCCAGTTCAATGGCTCCGACGCCGAAGTGAGCGCACCACACATCCCGTTCGACAACCGGAGTTTCACGATCGCGATGTGGATCAATCCCGTGCTCAGTGGTTCGGCGATCATCTTCTCCCAGCGGGATGCGGATTCGACGAACTTGAACATGCACATGCGACTCGGGGGCCCCAGCAGCACCGACGCCCCCGTTCGCGCGGTCCGCTTCGGGTTCTACAGCAATGATCTTGATTCCCCTCCCGACACCTTCCAGGATAACACCTGGTACCACGTAGCGTTCTGGTACGATTATGAGAACCAGGACCGAAGGATCTATGTCGATGGCGAGCAGGTGGCTCAGGATGCGGGCGCGCCCTATCTCGGCGCAGCAGGCAACACCATCATTGGCTCGTGGGATACCAGCCAGTTCTTCAACGGCATCATCGATGACGTACAGATCTACCATAAAGCCCTATCGGATTCGGAGATCGGCAAGATCATGTCGGGTCTGGCGGATCAGTCGCTGGCGCAGAGTCCCCGCCCGGAGGACGGCTCCGTAGATGTGCCGCGTGACGTGGTGTTGAGCTGGGCGGCGGGCGAATTTGCAGCAACGCACGATGTGTACTTCGGGACTTCGCTGGACGACGTCAATGCGGCCAGCCGGAGCAATGCGCTGGATACACTGGTCAGCCAGGGCCAGACGGCGGCCAGTTACGATCCGGCGGGCGTACTGGATTTCGGCACCACCTACTACTGGCGCGTCGATGAGGTCAACGCGGCGCCGGACAGTACGATCTTCAAGGGCGAGGTCTGGAGCTTTGCGACGGAGCCCTTTGCCTATGCAATTGAGGACGTCGTCGCGACGACCAACGGTGCTTCGGATGAAGGATCGGGGCCGGAACGAACGGTCGACGGCTCGGGTCTCAACGAGGCCGATCAGCATTCGACCGAAGCGGCCGATATGTGGCTGGCCAGCGCGCCGGAGGACGGACCTTTCTATGTCGAGTACGCATTTGATCGCATCTATAAGCTTCACGAGATGCTCGTCTGGAATTACAACGTGCAGTTCGAGATCATTCTCGGGTTCGGGCTCAAGGATGTCACGGTGGAATACTCCGCGAACGGGACCGACTGGATGACCTTGGGCGACGTGCAATTCGCCAAGGCGACAGCCAAGGCGACCTACGAGGCCAACACGACCGTCGACTTCGGCGGGGTTCCCGCCCAGTACGTGCGTCTGATCGTCAATAGCGGGCACGGCATGATGGGCCAGTACGGGCTCAGCGAAGTGCGATTCCTGTACATTCCGGCGCAGGCCCGCGAACCCGAGCCGGCGGACGGCGCCACCGATGTCGATCCGGCGACGACCCTGAACTGGCGCAGCGGTCGCGAGGCGGCTTCGCATGAGGTGTACCTGGGGACCGATCCCAACGCGCTGCCGCTGGCGGCGACCGTGGATCAGGCGAGCTATACGCCGGATACTCTCGAATTCGGCGGGACGTATCACTGGCAGATCGTTGAGGTCAATGAAGCGGATGAGACACCTGCTTGGGGCGGCGACGTCTGGAACTTCTCGACGCAGGAATATGCGTTGATCGACGGGTTCGAGACGTACGACGACAATATCGAAGCGGGCACGACGATTTTCGACACCTGGCTCGACGGCTGGGTCAACGAGACCGGCTCGACCGTCGGCTATTTCGATGCCCCGTTCGCGGAAAAGACGATCGTTCGCAGCGGTATTCAATCGATGCCTCTCCAGTATGACAACACGACGGGACCCTTCTATTCCGAGGCCACTCGTGAGTTTGCGACCGCGCAGGACTGGACGGGACACGGCGCCGATACGCTGGTGCTGTACGTTCGCGGCAACGCGCCGGACTTCAAAGAGACGGCCGACGGGCAGATCATTATGAGCGCGATCGGCACGGACATCTGGGGTACGGCGGATCAGTTCCGCTATGCGTACAAGAACCTGGCGGGCGATGGTTCGATCGTGGTTCGCGTCGACAGCCTGGTCAACAGCAATGAGTGGGCCAAGGCGGGCGTCATGGTTCGCGAGACGCTGGAGGCCGGTTCAAAGCACGCGTTTGCCGCGGTGACACCGACGGCTTCGCACGGCCTGTCGTTCCAGCGCCGTCCGGTGGCGGGCCAGGACAGCGCCAACACGGATGTCGCCGATATCGAGATTCCGCACTGGGTGAAGCTGACCCGCACGGGCAATCTGTTTACGATGCAGCAGTCGGAAGACGGCGTGACCTGGGTGGACGTTACGCCGACAGAGCCGGTGGAGATCCAGATGGCCGACAGCGTCTACATCGGTCTGGCGGTCACCAGTCACGATGCAGCGATCACCACGGCCGCCGAGTTCTCCAACCTGACGACGACCGGCAACATCAGCGGCGGTTGGCAGATGGCAGAAATCGGCGTCGCCCAGCCGGTGGGCAACTCGGCGGAATCGATGTACGTGACGATCGAGGATGCCTCGGGCCAGAGCGCGACGGTTGCGAATGCCAACGCGGCGATCACGGTCCGTCCGACGTGGCAGGAATGGACGATCCCGTACAGCGAGCTGAGCGGGGTCAATCTGAGCCGGATCGAGGCCATGACCATCGGCGTCGGCGATGTCAGCAATCCGACCGCCGGCGGCACCGGCACCGTCTATATTGACGACATCGGCTTCGGCAGTCCTGCAGCCCAGTAGCCTTTTCCAGACCGGCAGATTCGCTGCCGGACCGGTGACTTTCTCAGGGGGCCTGTGTCCACGCGACACAGGCCCCTTTTCTCTTCAGTCCGCCGCCGAATCAGCCGAAATCCTGTTGAGTGGCGGACGGGGATGTGATATAAAGAAAGATGGTTGGATGCGTTGTGCTGCCGGGTTCGGATGGAGGGCGAGATTGCCCCGGCCAACGCCGCGAAACGCTGAGGGACAGGTGTGGTTATCCATTCGGAGGCCCTGAGTGATGTGCATTCCTTCATACATGGAGTGAATCAAGGCGGTGGGGAGATTTCTGTGTGTATGCTCCCGAGTCGCCAGCTCTACACTCCGGTACGTCCGCCATCCGGAGAAAGGAGGTGAAATCGAGTTCCCAGGGTCACTCTGAGCAAGTGAGAAAGATCGGATTTTGACGTTTCCTGTCTTCCCGCGCCGGTTGGCTGCCCACGGTTGTATGGGGCCAGCCGCGCAACGCGGGTCTGGGTTTGGGTCCCCAGAGGACAGTCGTAGCATCTATCTGCATCACTTTTGAGAAGGAGGACCATTATGTGTAGGAAGAAACTGGCAGCACTGGCGCTATGTGCCATCGTGGCGAGTCTGGCAGTCACCCCGTTGGTTCAGGCGGGCGATCCGGCGCTTATTGCCTGGTGGAAACTGGATGACGGGACCGGGACCGTCGCGCTGGATTCGTCGGGCTACGAGAACCACGGGACGGTCGTGAACGCCGACTGGCTCAACGATGCCGAGCGCGGCATGGTTCTCAGCTTCGATGGAACCAGCAGCTACGTCGACACGGACGTGATCATTCCGGCGTTGACCATGGACAATGGTTTCACCTGGGCCTTCTGGGCCAGACTGCCTGCCAGCCAGGAGACGAACAACGACACCATGCTTGGCAACCGCTACGGCGGAACGGCTTCCCCCCTCCAGTTCGTCAAGTTCACACCCACCCGGTTCGAGTGCTACAACGACGACGGCGCCTACGCCAACGGCATCAACTACGATGTCATCCCCAGAGACGTCTGGGTCCATCACTGCGTGGTCAAAGACGGGCCAGAGCTGACCTACTATCGCGACGGTGTGGTCACGCACACCAATACGATGATCAAGACTGTTGCTGAGAATCCTTTCTACCTGGGGGCCGACGGCTTCAGTGGTGCCCAGGAGGCTTGCGAAGAAGACTTGAGCGATGTGCGTCTCTATACACGCGCGCTGAGCGCCAAGGAGGTTCAGGACGTGATGGCGGGCAAGGGCCCGGTCTCGGAAATCGCCACGGACCCGATTCCCGAGCACGAAGCGATCGACGTCCCGCGGGACGCAGTCCTGAGCTGGACGGAAGGGGAATACGCCGCGACGCACGACATCTACTTCGGGACGGTCGCGGACGACGTGGCCAACGCCAGTCGAACGGACCCCATGGGCGTCCTGGCCAGCCAGGGCCAGACGGCGGCCATATACGACCCTGCGGGCGTACTCGAATTGGGTCAGGTCTACTACTGGCGGGTGGATGAGGTGAACGCCGCCCCCGACAATACGATCTACAAGGGCGAGGTCTGGAGCTTTACCGCCGAGCCGGTCGGCTACCCCATCGCCGATGTCATCGCCACCAGCAACGGCTCGGCCGAAACCGGCGCTGGACCCGAAAACACTGTGAACGGTTCCGGGATCAACGCCGACGACCAGCACTCCGTCGACAGCGACGACATGTGGCTGACGTCGCCGCCGGAAGGCGAAGATCTGTACATCCAGTACGAATTCGATCGCGTCTATAAGCTCCACGAGATGCTCGTATGGAACTACAATGTGATGTTCGAGTTAATTCTCGGCTTCGGTCTTAAAGACGTAACAGTCGAGTACTCGGAGAACGGGACCGACTGGGCCAGCCTGGGCGAGGCGCAGTTGCACCAGGCGACGGCCAAGGCGAGCTATACCGCCAATACGACCGTGGACCTTGGCGGCGTACCGGCCAGGTACGTCCGTCTGACCGTCCACAGCGGCTATGGTTCCATGGGCCAGTATGGACTCAGCGAAGTCCGTTTTCTGTCTATCCCGGCCCAAGCCCGCGAGCCGGAGCCGGCCGACGGCGCGACCGATGTCGATCCGACGACCAGCCTGAGCTGGCGAAGCGGCCGGGAAGCCATCTCCCACGAGGTCTATCTGGGAACGGATCCCGATGCCCTGCCGCTGGTCGATAGCGTTGCTGCGGCCAGCTACACTCCCGACAGCCTGGAATTCGGCAGTACGTATTACTGGCAGATCGTCGAGGTCAACGAAGCGGATGAAATTGCCGCCTGGGCCGGCGATATCTGGAGCTTCTCGACGAAGGAGTATGAACTGATCGACGGCATGGAGAGTTACAACGACGACATCGATGCCGGCACGGCGATCTTCGATACCTGGCTCGACGGCTGGGTCAACGAGACCGGCTCGACGGTCGGCTACTTCGACGCACCGTTCGCGGAGCGGACCATCGTTCACAGCGGTGTCCAGTCGATGCCACTTCAGTATGATAACACGACCTCACCGTTCTATTCTGAGGCGGAGCGGGAATTCGAGACCGCGCAGAACTGGACCGGCAACGGCGCCGATACACTGGTGCTGTACGTCCGCGGCAACGCACCGGACTTCGTGGAGGCCGCCGACGGGAGTATCGTGATGAATGCCATCGGCACGGATATCTGGAACGCGGCCGATCAGTTCCGCTACGCCTACAAGAGCCTCAGTGGCAACGGATCGGTTATCGTCCGCGTCGACAGCCTCGTTCGCAGCAACGAATGGGCCAAGGCCGGCGTGATGATTCGGGAAACCCTCGAGCCGGGATCGACCCACGCCTTCGTGGCGGTCACGCCCGAGCCGGCGCACGGGGTCTCGTTCCAGCGTCGTCCGGCGACCGACCAGGCCAGCGCCAACACTGACGTGGCCGATATCGAGATGCCACACTGGGTGAAGCTGACCCGCACGGGCAATGTCTTCACCGCCCAGGAATCGGCAGATGGAACGAACTGGGTGGACATCACCCCAGCGGCACCGGTGGAGATCGCGATGGCCAACGACGTCTACATCGGCCTGGCGGTCACCAGCCACGATGGGGCCATTTCGACGGCCGCCGAGTTCTCCAACGTCTCGATGACCGGCAACGTCAACGGCAATTGGCAAACCGCCGAGATCGGTGTCGCTCAGCCGGAAGGCAATTCGTCCGAGTCCATGTATGTGACGGTTGAGGACGCATCGGGCAAGAGCGCCACCGTGATGAGTTCCGACGCGGCGATCACCGCCCGTCCGACCTGGCAGGAATGGACCATTCCGTACAGTGATCTGGCCGGCGTGAACCTCGGCCGGGTCGAGAAGATGATTATCGGCGTCGGCAGCCCGGCCAGCCCAACGGCCGGGGGCACCGGTATCGTCTACATCGACGATGTCGGCTTCGGCAGCCCGGCGGCTCAGTAGCGCCGTTCGTCGATTGGAGTCAGACGGCGACAGGCCGACAGACGATGTCGGCCCAGTAGAGCAGCATGGCGGGGTCTGATGGCATCAGGCCCCGCCTTTCCGCCTGCGACCACCGAGTCGGTGTGGCTCACATCTGGCCGGTTCCAGGATTTCCCGAGGCAGCGAGAAGGCCGCTTGCGGATTCCGGCGTTTTGGTGTATCGTCGGAAACCATGACAGCGAAAGTGATTAGAATCGACGAGTCGCAAGCCAGCACCGAGCAGATCACAGCGGCAGCCCGGCTGGTGGAGGACGGTGGTCTGGTCGCCTTTCCCACCGAAACCGTCTACGGCATCGCCTGCCGCGCCCGAGCAGATGCCATTTCCCGTCTGGACCTGGTCAAGGGCAGAGACGCCAAGAAGCATTACACGCTGCACATCAGCCGCAATCACGACTATCGTACGTACGTACCCAGGGCGGATTCACGGGTTGAAAACCTTGTCCATCGCGCTTGGCCGGGCCCTCTTACCCTGGTTTTCGAACTCCATCCCGTTGAGTTGAGCCGGCAGAGAGATCGAATTGGGCCGGATGCGTTCGACATTCTGTACAAGAACGGCTCCATCGGTATCCGCTGCCCCGATCACCCCGTGGCGATGAGGCTGCTCCAACAGGTTAATGCGCCGGTCGTGGCGCCCAGCGCCAATCCGACGGCTCGGCCACCGGCGACCAATGCCGAGCAGGTCCTTTCGGAACTGGGCGAGCAGGTCGATATCATCCTCGACGGAGGTCCCTGCAAGTACAGCCAGAGCAGCACGGTCGCCCGAGTCGGGCCTCGGGGGGTCGAAGTGCTCCGAAAAGGCGCGTATTCACCCACGGATTTGCAGAGAATGGCAAGTATGAGATTCTTATTCGTTTGCACCGGAAACACCTGTCGCAGCGCGATGGCCGAGGGGCTCTTCCGCGCTGCCCTGGCCAAAAAAATCGGCTGTAGCGTTGACGAGTTGGAGCAAAGGGGGTATAAGGTGCGCTCTGCGGGCACGATGGACGTGGTTGGCGTCCCGGCCAGCGGCGGGGCCATCACGGCCTGCCGCCGTAAGGGGGTCGACATCACCAACCACCGGAGCCAGCATCTTAGCCGTTCACTGGTTGAGGAAAGCGATGTCGTCTTCTGTATGACGTGGGCCCATTGTGAGCAGGTTCGTTTTCTTTCTCCCGATGCCCAGACGAAGTGTTTCCTGTTAGCCGACGATGCCGAGATCCCGGACCCGGTGGGGCAACCGCAGGAATACTTCAACCGGTGTGCCGACGTTATTCAAGCTGCCATTGCGGCGCGATTAGGTGAACTCGAGATATGAAGATAGCCGTCGGAAGCGATCATCGAGGCTTTGACGCCAAGCAACAGACCAAGTCCATCGTCACCCAGATGGGCCATGAATGCATCGACTTCGGGACGGACGACACCCATCCGGTGGATTACCCCGACCTGGCGTATATTGTTGCCAAGGCCGTCTCCGAACAGCAGGCCGACCGTGCCATCCTGATCTGTGCGACCGGACTGGGGATGAGTATCGCCGCCAACAAGGTCAAGGGCGTCCGAGCGGCCCTCTGCCACGACGAGTTGAGCGCTCAAATCTCGCGCGACCATAACGATACGAACGTCCTGTGCCTTTCCGGCGATCAGATCGGGGAGGTTCTGTTGCGCAAGATCGTTGAAGCCTGGCTGAGCACCGAGTTCAGCGGGGGCCGCCATCAGCGCCGCGTCGGCAAGATCATGGCAATCGAAGAAGGACGCGATCCCCGGGAACTCAACAGTAACGGCTAGTTCCGCGCGCCACCCCGGTTAAGGCCGGACGATTCGGTGCTATCCCACGCGCTGGGGCGGCACGGCCGCATGCGGTTTGGCAACGGGCGCCGGATCGACCGGCACGGTAGCCACAACACGCTCTTTCGACAACGCCTCGGCGCAAATGCGGTCCAGTTCGTGCAGCGTGCTTTCAAGTTTGTCCCGATATTGGCCCCGCTCGGCGGCAGTGATGTCCTTCGGCACCTCGATCGGCTCACCGAAGGCCACATGGATATGGCCGAACGGCTTGACGATCATAAACCGATCCCAACTCTTGAGCAGGCGCTTGCTGGTGGCATCGTAACTCGATGGAATGATTCGCGCCCCGGTAATCTGCGCCAGTTTGATAATCCCCTCGTTGACATGATGAGCCGGTCCCCTCGGTCCGTCCGGGGTGATGGCAATATTGCAGCCTTCGGCGATCTTTGCCGCCAGTTGGCGCACGGCGCGCTGACCTCCCCGACTGGTCGATCCTCGAACGGCGTCCTGACGAAGCCGCCCCACCAACGCCGCACCGTAGTCGCCGTCCCGACTCAGGCTCACCAGCATGGCGACCTTCCGCCGCTGGGCGTGTTTGACATAGAAGTAGGCCAGGTAGAAGAGATGACTATGCCAAAAAGCGAAGATGTTGCCGCCCTGCTCGACATGATCCCGGAAGATGTCTTCACCCGTGACGGTCAGCCGGTTGGAGCCGCAGACCCCTCGCAGTAGAATGTTGAACACAAATGCAAAAACTATCGTCAGCAACTTGTGCATGATCAGATTCACATCGGACCGGCTCACATGCACTACCTGCGCGACACGGTATGGCGATCGGCCGACCCCGCCCTGGCGGCTGCACAATCTCCCGGCCACGGCTTTCCACACACGTCTCCCCACAACTCCCGGGCTCGTCATCGTGGAGCCCTCTGCGGATTGCCCCCGCAGATCGACGCCTTCGGAACCGACGCGCTGGCAGCGACGGCAATCAGCCGACCCGGCTACTCAAGCTTCTGCTGCAACTGTTCGAGCACGGAACGAATGGTCACGACCTGATCCTGGAGCTCCGCCATCTGCTGCGTCTGGACCTTCAACTTGGTGCCCAATTGTTCGATCTTCGCCTGGGCTGTCTTGGCGTCGTCGACGGCGGCATTACGGGCTTCGCTTAGCGCGGCCACCTGCTTTTCCAGCAGTCCTCGCGTATCCACGAGGTTCTCGACCATTACCTGAAGCTCGTCGCGCGACTGTGCCAAGTCGCCCACGCGCTGCTGGAGCTGGCTTCTGTCCTGGTCCAGCTGCTCGATCTTCTTGCGCAGTTCCGCTCGCGCTGCCACCAACTCATCGACCTTCATGTTGAGCTGCTCGCGCGAAGCCCTCAGATCCTGGACTTGGATCTGAAGCTCACTGCGGACCTCACTCGTAGTGGCCAGTCTGGATTCCGCCTCATCGAGCGAAGCCTCCAGTTTCTCGATATCCTGCCGGAGGGCATCCCTTTGCGCGGTCGTTTCCTCCAGGTCGGCCTCCAACTGCTGGATCTGCCCCTGGAGCTCTGTGTCCTCTGCCGTCGTGCCGTTGCAGCCGCACAACATCAACAGGACCGCGAGTGAGCCCAACCAAACGAACACTCTGCCTTTCATCATCCGCTCTCCTCCTCGTGCACTCGGATCAACCGAGGCCTATGCGGGCCGAGCCTGCCGGCCACCACGAACGGGCCCGACGGCACCGACGCACTCTCGGGCCTCTTTCCGGTCGCGTAATGCTGCGAGCATACCCCAGAAGCCGACTTGGGTCAAGCGTTTTTCTGTGCCCTGCCACCAGTTCTCCGACCCTCAGGTGCCGGCGCTGGGAGAATCCTGGAAACCGGTCAGCCACGCTCATTGGCGGTATGGGAGGAGGCCGAAAAAATTCTGGGAGGCCGCATGAGAGGCCAAGATCCTGCACGCCGGCGCGGGTTTTGCAGAATCTGCGAGCCGGATCAGACTTTGGCTGTGGACGAATCCCGCTTACTGGCGACGGGCTGGCTCGTTGTGGCGATCCGGGTACCGATCTCGACGATCCGAGGCGTCTCGGCCGTCGCGCGGGTGCCGAGCGAGCGCCACTTGCGGTAGCGGTTCTCCATCAGCTCATCGACGGGCACCCTCTGCAACTCCGCCAATGTCCGGGCGATATACGTCTCGACATTATAGATGGTGTCGTGCACGTTGCGATGCGCGCCGCCGACCGGTTCGGGAATGATGGCATCGACCAGTCCCAGCCGATGCAGGTCCCTGCTGGTCAGCTTGAGCGCCTCGGCGGCATCGGCCGCCCGCGAGCCATCGCGCCACAGGATGGCGGCACAGCCTTCAGGAGAGATCACCGAGTAGTACGAGAACTCGAGCATCGCCAGCCGGTCACCGACGGCGATCCCCAACGCCCCGCCGGAGCCACCTTCCCCGATGCAGATCGAGATAATCGGAACCTTCAGACGCGACATTTCGCTGAGATTCACGGCGATCGCCTGCGCCTGGCCCCGCTCTTCCGCTCCCACCCCCGGATAGGCTCCCGGGGTGTCGATCAGCGTCACGATCGGAAGGCCGTACTTCGCGGCAAATCGCATCTTCGCCAGAGCCTTTCGATAGCCCTCCGGATTCGGACACCCAAAATTGCAGGTGATCTTCTCCTTGGTGGTCTTGCCCTTGTCCTGCCCCACGATGAGGACCTTGCTCCGTGCGATCTGCCCGATGCCGGTGACGATCGCGCGGTCGTCGCCGAAACACCGGTCCCCATGCAGTTCCCGGAAGTCCTTGACCATGAAATTGAGGTAATCGCTCAGCAGCGGCCTCTGCGGGTGCCGCGCGACCTGGACCGTCTGCCACGCGCTGAGACTCGAATAGGTGCGCTTCAGCTCCGCAATCCGGTCCTTCTCGATGCGCCGGATCTCCACGGAGTAGTCAATCCCCTTCTTGGCGCTCAAGGTGCGCAATTCATCGACCTGTCGTTCGAGGTCCGCCACTTTCTGCTCGAAGTCCAGATAGCCGCCATTGTTCGCTCGGTTGTTGTCGCGTGCCATAGAGTATCTCTGCTTGCCTCGTGGTTCCCTGATGTACGTCTGTCCCACGGCGATGGGTTCACAAAAAAACGGTCCACGCCGCGGGCGGGGACGCATCGTTCGTTTGCCAGATCCGTTGGCACGGTTTCAAGGGGGCGATGTTAGCATTTTGCCGGGCCCGCGCAAAGAAAAAAATTGACAGCCCGGGAGCTCAGCTATACCTTGTGGGCGTCGGCTGGGTTCCTTTCTTCAGGTATAAGGTCTTTTCGGTGAAGGACTTACAGCGCATTTGCGTCATTGGTCTCGGACTCTTGGGCGGTTCGATTGCTTCGGCAGTTCGCCACCGTCTACCGGAGATTTCTCTGGTTGGCTACAGCCATCGCGCCGCGACCCGCCAGAAAGCCAAAGAACTGGCGATCGCCACAGAAGTCGGCGACGACCTTGCTACGGCGGTTGGCGATGCGGATCTAGTCATCCTGGCGACACCCATCTTCACGTTTGAGCGCTACTTCGCAGAGCTTAGCGGACTGGTTCAGCCGGGCTGCATTATCACGGATGTCGGCTCGACGAAGGTGCTTCCGCACCGCTGGGCGTCTGAGAAGCTCTCCAACGGGATCGTGTACGTCGGCTCACACCCCATCGCCGGCTCGGAACAGCGAGGCGTCGAGTTCGCTCGTGACGACCTCTTCGTCGACGCACACTGCATCCTGACGACCACCCAGAGCAGCCATCGAGGTCCGGTGAAGGTCCTGAAGGAGTTCTGGGCCGGACTGGGTTGCGCTGTCGAGATGATGACGCCGGAGGAGCATGACCGCATCCTCGGCGACGTCAGTCACCTGCCGCACGTGATCGCCACTGGACTGGTCAACGCCAGCGATCCGAATGACATGAAATCGGCGGGCAAAGGATTTCTGGACAGCACACGAATCGCCTCCGGCCCGGCCAGCGTCTGGACCGATGTCCTGATGGCCAACAGCGATAACCTCATCAAGGGAATCGACCGCGTCCTCGCCGAGCTTCTCACGATCAAGCAGGCGTTGAAAGCCGAGGACCGTAAGACGATCGAGATCCTGCTGGAGCGAGCCCGCAAGAAGCGGGCGGCCTTGGTCAACTACAAGATTCGCAGGAAGGAACTACTGTCGTGACGCAATGGCGCTTTGAAATATTCAATCGGCCCGGCTTTTCGGATGTGCATGGCAACGGAGTGCTGGAAGAGATCCGCGAACTCGGGTTCACCTCGATCGAGGCCGTGCAATCGGCGAAGGTCTTTCTCATTGAGGCGGACTTCGACCGTACCTTTGCGGACCGCGTGGCCAAAGAGCTTCTGAGCGATCCGGTCTGCGAGGAATACTACATCGGGCGAAGCTCCGCTCCCGCCGGCCTGGCCCGCGCCACGCTGATCGAGGTCCATCTCAAGAGCGGCGTGACCGATCCGGTGGCCGAATCCGTCACCGCCGCGATCTCCGACATGGGCGTTCCCGGCGCCCACGTCCGCACCGCCCGCAAGTACGTCCTGCTGGGCGAGATTCGCCCCGCCCAGATCGAGACGATCGCCAAGCGCGTGCTGGCCAACGACTGCATCGAGGACGTGATCGTGGGCGACGAAGCGGAGCCACCCAGTCCACACCTGAGCCCCTACGAATTGAACATCACGCACTGGCCGATTCGCGATCTCGACGACGCGGGACTCGAGGCACTCAGCAAGGAACGCGACCTGTTCCTGAACCTTACCGAGATGAAGACGATTCAGGCGTATTTCCGTCGCCTGGAACGCGAACCCACCGATGTCGAACTGGAGAGCCTCGCTCAGACCTGGAGCGAGCACTGCGTCCACAAGACGCTTCGCAGCGCCGTCGATCTGACGATGGATGGACAAACGAAGCATTTCGACAACCTGCTGAAAGAAACGGTCTTCAAGGCCACGCAGGACCTCGACAAGGACTGGTGCATTTCGGTCTTTGCCGACAACGCGGGCGTCGTCGAATTCGACGAGGATACGGCGGTCTGTTTCAAGGTCGAGACACACAACCACCCCTCGGCCCTCGACCCTTACGGCGGCGCTGCCACCGGCATCGGAGGTGTAATTCGCGACCCGATGGGAACCGGCATGGGCGCCAAGCCGATCGCCAATACGGACGTGTTCTGCTTCGGCGAGCCCGACAAGAGCCTGGACGAGATCCCCAAGGGCGTCCTTCACCCCCGGCGGATCATGAAAGGCGTCGTCTCGGGGGTCCGCGATTACGGCAATCGCATGGGCATCCCCACCGTCAACGGCGCGATCTACTTCGACGACCGCTATCTGGGCAATCCCCTGGTCTACTGTGGCAACATCGGCCTGATGGACAAGGACAAGGCCTTCAAGCATCCGCAGAGCGGCAATCTCATCGTCGTTGTCGGGGGACGGACCGGGCGCGATGGGATTCACGGCGCCACCTTCTCTAGTGGCGAAATGACGCACGAGCACGAAACCGTCTTCTCGCACGCGGTACAGATCGGCAACGCCATTACCGAGAAGAAGGTGCTCGACGTGCTCCTGCAGGCCAACGAGCAAGGCCTGTACGAAGCGATCACCGATTGCGGGGCGGGGGGTCTGAGCAGCGCGGTCGGCGAAATGGGCGCCGAACTCGGCGCCGAGGTCGACCTCGACACGGTACCGCTCAAGTACACAGGGCTGAGCTACACGGAAATCTGGATCAGCGAGGCCCAGGAGCGGATGGTGATCGCGGTCAAGCCGGAGAATCGTGAGGCGGTGCTCAGGATCTTTGAGAGCGAAAACGTCCAGGCGACGGTCATCGGTCGATTCACGAACGACCGCAAGCTCCGACTGCGGTATAACGGCCAGCAGGTCGCCGAGTTGGACATGGACTTTCTGCACGAGGGCGTGCCAAAATACAGCCGACAGGCGGTCTGGACGGCACCGAAACTGAGCGAACCGGCCACTGCCGAGAAGGACCGTTACAACGATGAGTTGCTGGGCATCTTGTCTTCGTACAACGTCGCCAGCAAGGAATGGGTCATCCGCCAATACGACCACGAGGTACAAGGCGGCTCGGTCGTCAAGCCTCTGACGGGCGTCGCGAACGATGGACCCAGCGACGCCGCCGTGGTCCAGCCCAAGCTGACGAGTTCGCGCGGCCTGGCGATCAGTTGCGGCATGAATCCGCTCTATGGCGACATCGACCCCTACTGGATGGCGCTGGCGGGAATCGACGAAGCCGTTCGGAACCTGATCTGCGTGGGCGGGCGCGCCGACCGCATCGCCCTGCTGGACAACTTCTGCTGGGGCAATTGCAGCCATCCCGAGACGTTCGGAACGCTCGTTCGGGCTGCCCAGGCCTGTTACGACGGCGCGATGGCCTACGGTGCCCCCTTCATCTCCGGCAAAGATTCGCTCAACAACGAGTTTGTCCTGGAAGACGGCACGACGATCCGTATTCCCGCGACGCTGCTGATCAGCGCCATGTCGCTCGTCGATGACATCGAGAAATGCATCACGATGGATGCCAAACGTCCTGGTAACCTGCTGTTCGTCGTCGGACGGACCAGCAACGAACTGGGCGGTTCGCACTACTACAAGCTGCGCGGTCAGCTTGGCGCCAACGTTCCGAGGCTGGACCTCGAACAGGCGCCGCAGATCGCTCGTAAGATCAGTGAAGCCATTGGCGAGGGGCTGGTTGCGAGTTGCCACGATTGTTCCGAAGGCGGGTTGGCGGTAGCGCTGGCGGAGATGGCCTTTGCCGGCGGCCTGGGCATCGAGGCGGACCTGCAGGGCCTGCCACTCTCGAAGGATTGCACGCGGGCGGACGCTCAACTGTTCAGCGAGTCGAACAGCCGGTATGTGGTGGAGGTCGAGCCCCGGCATTACGACGCCTTCGCGAAGCGGATGTTGAATCTGCCGTTCGGCCAGATCGGCAAGGTCACCACCGGCTCGAAGCTCGTGATTCGCTCGCAGGACGGCAAGAACGTGATCGACGCCGAGATCGACATTCTGAAAGAGGCGTGGAAGAAGACATTGGATTGGTAACAGCATTCGCGGGAGCGCAAGGACAAGAGATGACCGAAGTTCGAGCATTGGTGTTGCGGGCGGCCGGAGTCAATTGCGACGTGGAAACGTGCCACGCACTCGAGTTGGCCGGGGCCCAGGCAGATCGTATTCACGTCAACCGGTTGATCGAGGATAAGGGCCTGCTGGATCACTACCAGATCGTGGTCTTCCCGGGCGGCTTCAGCTACGGCGACGATGTCGCCGCCGGACGCATCCTCGCCAACCAGATCGTCCACCATCTCTCCGATCCGATCCGCCGATTCATCGACGACGGCAAGCTCGTGCTGGGCATCTGCAACGGCTTCCAGGTCCTCGTCAAAATGGGGATTCTGCCAGGCAACGAAGCCTCCAGGCAGGAAGAGGTCACGATCACTTATAACGACAGCGGCAAGTTCGAAGATCGTTGGGTGCACCTGCTGCCACAGACGGATCGCTGCGTCTTCATCGAACCCGAGCGGCAGATCTATCTGCCCGTCGCTCATGGCGAAGGCAAGGTCGTCACCGCCGACGAGGCCACGCTGGAAAGACTTCAGTCCGAAGGCTTCGTCGCCTACAAGTACGTCGGACCCGACGGTGAGGAAGGCCCCTACCCCGTCAATCCGAACGGCTCAGCCGCATCGATCGCAGGACTGACCGACGCGACCGGTCGCGTGATGGGCCTGATGCCGCACCCCGAGCGATTCGTCCGTCGGACGCAGCACCCGCACTGGACCCGGCTGGGCGAAGACCTGGACCCCGATGGGATCAAGATCTTCCGCAACGCGGTACGCTACGCCCAGGAGAACCTGCTCCAGTCCTGCTCGGCCTAGAGGGACTCAATCGTGGCGATATAGAGTCACACGCAGAATGCGCGGCCGGTCCGAACCGGCGAATCGATCCCGATCGTTGGGCGGCAGCTTCGCCACCCAATGGGCGGCGGTCTCATCGCCGTTGAGGCAGCGACCTGGGACCCATTGCCCATCCTCGAAGGTCCCTTCCCAGACCTGGAGAATCCCCGCATGGCGCGGTCCCGGTGTGATTGGCGAAAAGTTCACCTGGAACCAGTTGCCGGCGATGAGGTACTCGTCGGGCGCCACGTTTAGAATCAGCCCGTATGCCATGTCGGCTTGCCCCTCGGCCTGGCGATGGTAGCGGACATTCGCGCGGTAGTCGCCGATCTGGACCGTCGTGCTCTCCTCTTCCGGCGTCTGTTGAAGCACGCCCGCCATCTTCCCGGTCCCCTGATATTTTACGATCAGGGGCATCAGTTGATGCAGGACATTGTAGCTGTCGATCAGCG
>CAZTGH010000005.1:0-36166 GCA_964612985.1 uncultured Pirellulales bacterium | reverse complement strand
AAGCTCTATATCACGTCGTTTCGTCGCCGTAAGAATAGCAAGTCCCGCATCGGGCATCGCCAGAAGTACCTCCAGGTCAAGATCGACAAGATCGAAGCCTGACGCGATGCGTCGTCATTTCGAGCAGTCTACCGGCTCGACCGCAGCGTTCGGTCGAGCCGTTCTATTTGGGCCCTTGGCGCCCCCTCACAGGGCGACGATCTCCATCCCGCATGGTCCGCAGCGAAAACGCACCTGGAATCTGCGCCCATCCTCATCCTCCAGGATCAGCGGCTCAGCGCAGCCGTCAGATCGCGACCCCGGACACAAGCCTAACTCCTGGCGCAGGCAATACTTGGTGGTCATGACGAGCCGGCCCGACAGATCCAGGCCCGATTCCGCCGCCGGCTCGATCGTCTCGACCCCGTGCCGCCGGTAGAATGCCTTCGCCCTGTGGTTCAGCACGTTGCCCAGGTACGACAGGTGCCTCTGGGGATAGGGGACCGCGTTCTTGACCACCGTTCCAGCCATGCGTGGGCGATTGGCCTCTCGCACCTGCATCAGCCGTTCGACCAACTCGCGTCGGGCCGTGTTGAGTTGTGAGACCGAAAGGAAGTACACGTTTTTCGTCCGGACCCGCAGGTCGCGGCAAGCGAAGATCGTGTTCCCAAGCTTCGTCAGTTGCGTGACGATGGTCTTCCGCGCAGCGTCCTTCTTTTGGGCAGGCAGTCTGTCCGTGAGGATCTCGACGCTCGCTTCGTTGCCATCTTCGTCGCGACCCGAGAGCGCCAGCCCCTCATCAATCTCCCGCAGATTCAATTCCAGACCAATCTTCCGCTCAGCAGCCCGGCCTGCCAACGCGGCACTGAACAAGCGCTCGTGATTCCGAAAGATCTCCTGTCCGATGCGGATGTCCTGCATCTTCCGCGGAAAGACCCTGCGTCCGTCGACCCGGTTGACCACCGTCCCGGCCAAATGCCGTTGAGCGTCGAAGAAGCAGATCCCGTCCCCGTTGTGGAGGTCGTGGTCACCGCCTAGGACGAAGCTCGACTGCTCGACGCCCGCGACGGTCCCGACGAACTCGCCTCTCGACTTGGGCGTCTCTGTCGATCCAAACCGGGCATTGCGATCGACCAGGCCATAGTCGGTGAATCCGCGATTGAACGTCTTGTCCGGATCGGGCTCGAACGCCAGTTCGGATGTGCCCGAAGAGCTTCGAGCGAGCCCCTTCTCCTTCAGCAGGGCGTCGAGCCGGCGGCGATAGAAGCCCACGGTATTGGCCACGTAGGCGACATCCTTGAGACGTCCTTCGATCTTGAAGGAAGTGACCCCCGCGTCGACCAGTTCGCCCAGGCGGTTGGCCCGGTTCAGGTCCTTGATCGACAGCAAGTGTCGGTCCTGGGCGATCACCTTGCCTTGCCGGTCCAACAGCTTGTAGCGTCGCCTGCACGGTTGGGCGCACTGGCCTCGATTGCCGCTGCGCCCGCCCAGGGCATAGCTCAAATAGCACTGTCCGCTGACCCCGACACACAGAGCCCCGTGGACGAAGCACTCCAGTTCGACCGTCGTCTGCCGACGAATGTCGCGGATCTCCTCCAGCGTCAGCTCGCGCGCCAGGATCACGCGGGAAAAGCCGACCGCTTCGAGAAACTGAACCTTCTCGACGGTTGCATTGTGCATCTGCGTGCTGGCGATCAGCGCCACCGGTGGCAGGTCCAGTTCGAGCAGCCCGACGTCCTGGACGATCAGCCCGTCGACCCCGATGCGGTAAAGCTCATGGATCATCTTCGCGGCCGCACCCAACTCGTGATCGTGAAGCAGCGTATTCAGGGCGACGTACACGCGGACGTAATACGGGTGGGCGAAATCCACGACTTGCTGGATAATGGACACTGTGTTGCCGGCGGCCTCCCGGGCGCCGAACTGCGGCGCGCCGACGTAGACCGCGTCGGCGCCGCACCGTATCGCGGCGATCGCCACCGACGCATCCCTGGCCGGAGCTAACAGTTCGATCCTGGGGGCCATGGTCTCATGCTGCGGCTTGTCTGCCGAGCCTCGTCGAGATGGCAAGAGCACTATGCCGTTTGCGCCGGTGTCAATGCTCTCTCGCGTAGGACGCGATACGTTGCTGGGCGTTCTCGCGCCAGGCGGCTGAACCGTTCGCGGTGAAGTACTCGAACGATCCATCATCGACCAGCTTGCCCAGCAGGGCCTTGCGGTCGGCGGGATCGTCAAGGTGCTCGATGATCTGCTTTCGGGCCCACTCCAGCTCGGTCAGAAACAGGCCGTGCTGTTCGGTGACAACCGCTTCGAGCTTCTTGCGGAGGTGCCCGGCGTACGCAGGACAGTACCCGTCTGTGCCGATGGCGATTTGCAGATCGCCCCGACGCACGACCGCCGGAACGAAGAAATCGCACAGAGGCGGGTCATCGACCACGTTGCAGAGGATACCCAACTGCTGGCAGTCGCTGTAAACCTGACGGTTGACCTTCTCGTCGTTGGTCGCCGCGATCACGAGCACCGCCTCGGTAATGTACTCCTTGGCGTACTTCGACCGGACCAGTTCCGCCCCTCGCTCGGTGCAAAGACCGGTCAATACATCGTTGGCCCGATCCGCCACGACCACCAGCCGCGCCCCCGCCTCGAGAAGCACGTTCGCCTTGCGCACAGCCACCGCGCCGCCGCCGATGAGCACGACACGTCGATCCGTCAAATCCAGAAATATCGGGTACTTTGCCATATCACCAGGAATTATAACAGCCGCCGGTTACGTTCGATACGCTATTTCAAACGGTTTTCCAAACAAATCTGCCATGTCTCCCGCCGGTTGCCCTCGCCAGAACATACTGCCCCTCGATAAGAGCGGCAAGGCCGCTGTTGGAGTAATCCAGCCGAATTTTTCCGTTCGCAACGCTCGACCGATGCGGTACACTCGCCCCTCTACGATATCATCCGGTAAATGTTTGGGCTTCTTGCGCGGCCCCGGAGGTCAGATCCAGTGATCGAGTTGTCCGCCCCCCTGGCAGAAGGCGACGTCCGTGGACTGAAGGCGGGCGATGAGGTCATGGTTCGCGGCGTCGTCTATGCCGCCCGCGATATGGCCCACAAGCGGCTCTGCGCCGCCCTGGAAGAGGGCCTGCCGTTGCCCATCGACCTCGACGGGGCGATCCTCTATTTCGTGGGCCCGACGCCTGCGCGGCCGCCGATGGCGATCGGAGCAGCCGGCCCGACGACGTCGTCCCGCATGGACACGTTCAGCCCGAAACTGATCGCCCACGGCCTGCGAGCCATGATCGGAAAAGGCTACCGCAGTGACGACGTCCGCCGCGCGTTGCAGGAACACGGTGCCGTCCACCTGGCGACGGTCGGTGGGGCAGGGGCGCTGCTGAGCAAGCACATCGTCGGTGCCGAGGTGGTGGCCTACGAGGATCTGGGCACCGAGGCGATCCGCCGGTTGGTGGTAGTTGATTTCCCCGCGATGGTCGCGTATGATGCCGCCGGGGGCTCTGTATACGATAGGGTTCGCGATAAGTCCGGAGTATGAAATGAAGGCAGCATTGCTGGGACTGATGCAGTCCGGCAAGAGCACGATATTCTCAGCCATCAGCGGCAAGCCCGTCCCTGCGATGGGCGCCACCGCGATTGAAGAGGCGATCGTCCCGGTTCCCGACAGCCGACTCGACTGGCTGGAGAAGCTCTATAAGCCCAAGAAGAAGACCCTGGCGACGATCGACGTACTGGATCTGCCGGGGTTCAGCTTCACCGACGAACACGGTCGCGCTGCCGCCCGGAGGCTGATCGGCCAGATACGCACCGCCGACATGCTGGTCCTGGTCGTGCGGGCGTTCGAGAATCCGACCGTTCCCGCCTACCGCAACCGCGTCGATTGGAAACGCGATCTGGCCGAGTTGCAGACCGAACTGCTGCTCAGCGATCTGGAACTGGTCACCACACGCATTGAGAAGCTGGAAAAGCAGGTGCACAAGCCCACCAGGACGCAGGCCCAGGACAAGGCGGAACTGGCGCTTCAACTGAAATTGCAGGAGGCGATCGAGGCCGAGCAGCCGATCAGTTCCGTCATCGGCACCGACGAGGAACGAGCCACGATCAAGTCGCTGGGCTTCCTCACGCTCAAGCCCATGGCGGTCGTCATCAACGTGGGCGAGGATCGGGTGGCCGAGGCGATCCCGGTCGAGGGACCCATGCAGGCGGTGACGATGTGTGCCAAGCTCGAGCACGAGCTGGCCCAGTTGGATGCCGAGAGCCGCGATACGTTCATGACCGACCTGGGGATTGGTGAATCGGCCGCCGAGAAGTTCGTCCAGATGTGCTATTCCACCCTGGGGCTGATCAGCTTCCTCACGACCGGGCCCGACGAAGTCAGGGCCTGGCCCATCAAGGACGGAACGATCGCGGTCGATGCCGCCGGAAAGATCCACAGCGACATCAAGCGGGGGTTCATCCGCGCCGAGACGATGTCCTACCACGATTTGAAGGAATTGGGGGACGAGAAGGCCGTCAAGGCTGCCGGAAAGGCCCGCCTCGAAGGCAAGGAGTACGTCGTCAAGGATGGCGATATCATCAATTTCCGGTTCAACGTCTAATCGCGTTCGGACCGGACAAGGAGTCGAATCGAACATGAAAGCAGCGGTATTGACGGGCGTTCGCCAGATGGAGATCCGGGAAGTCCCCGATCCGAAGATCGAGAAGGGCACCGATGTCCTGCTGAAGATCGAGCGGGTGGGCGTCTGTGGCTCGGATGTTCACTATTACGAGACAGGACGGATCGGCTCGCAAGTGGTCCAGTTCCCATACATCGTGGGCCACGAATGTGCCGCGACGGTGGCGCAAGTCGGTCCGGACGTCAAGAATCTCCAGGTCGGCCAGGAGGTGGTCGTCGAGCCGGCGGTCTCCTGCCACAATTGCGAGCAGTGCAATGAGGGCCGGGAGAATACCTGCTTTCATCTGAGATTCCTCGGCACGCCCGGCCAGGGCGATGGGTGCCTCTCCGAGTATATCGTCATGCCTGAGGAGTGCTGTCTGCCCACCCAGGGCAGGATTTCGCTCGAACAGGGGGTGCTCTGTGAGCCCCTGGCGATCGCGGTTTACGCTGTCAAGCAGTCCCACCCAGCCCAGGGCGCCGACGTGGCTATGCTCGGGGCCGGGCCGATCGGGCTCTGCTGCATGGTCAGTGCCAAAGCCTGTGGCGTCGGTGCCTGCTACATGACCGAGAAGATCAATGAACGCGTCGAGGTCGCCCGCTCCGGCGGGGCCACCTGGGTGGGCAATCCCCTCAAGCAGGACGTCGTCGCCGCAATTCTCGAACAAAAACCCCTCGGAATGGATATAGTATACGAATGTGCGGGTCAGCAGGAAACGATCGATCAGGCGGTCGATCTGCTCAAACCGGGGGGCAAGCTCATGCTCATCGGCATTCCGCGAGAGGATCGCATTTCGCTGTCCATCGACAAAATTCGGCGCAAGGAAGTAACGATCGTCAACGTGCGCCGTCAGAATAACTGTACCCATGAGGCGATCGATCGGGTGGCCTCGGGGGCGGTGGATGTCGATTTCATGGTGACCCATCGTTTTCCGTTCGAGCGGGCCGCCGAAGCCTTCGAGCTGGTGGCCGGCTACCGCGACGGCGTTGTCAAGGCGATGATCGAAGTATGATCGCCACATGGCTCCACCTGGAGCCGAAGGGTAGGATGGAGGTTGGAGGGACGGGTCGCTTCTGTATCGGGTGGACCCTGTGGATTGTGAGCCGGGCACGGGCCTTGCACGGCATTCGGAGGTTTAATGGTCGATCGGGTCAAGCAGGCATCTATCATCAGCATCGGCAACGAGGTCCTCAGCGGCCACACGGTCGATACCAACGCCGCCTATATCGCCCGACAACTGAGATGGATCGGTATCCCCACGGTCAGTGTGTATACCGTCCCGGATCTTCAGCCTGCGATCGTGCGGGCCTTGAAACTGGCGGCCGAAGAGGCGGATGTCGTGATCGCCACCGGTGGGCTGGGACCGACCGACGACGATCTCACACGCGAAGGTTTCGCCGAATTTCTCGGGACCGAACTGGAACTTCGAGAGGATCTGCTTGTCAGACTTAATGAGTGGTTCCAGAGGCGCGGTGTGCCCATGGTCCCCAAGAACAAAGTCCAGGTACGCTTGCCGAAGGGGGCTGACGTAGTGCCCAATGACTGGGGCACGGCGCCGGGAATCCTGGCCGAGAAGGACGGGAAAGTCTTCTTCGCATTGCCCGGGGTACCCCGGGAAATGGAGCGGATGCTGGCCGCTTCGGTGTTGCCCAGAGTGCAGGTCCTAGCCCACTCGCAGGTGGTGGTAGTCAAAAGGCTCCAATGTTTCGGCGCCGGTGAATCGACGATCGCTGAGATGATCGGCGACGCCATGGCCCGGGACCGCAACCCCTTGGTCAATTGTACCGCCCACATGGGGATAATTACGCTCGAAATGGTGGCTACCGCACAGAATACCGCCCAGGCCGAGACGATGATCGAGGCCCAGGAGGCGTCGTTGCGCGCCGTACTGGGGCCCCTGGTATATGGTGTGGGCGAGCAGACTCTGGCCGAAGTGGTCGGCATGCGCCTGGCGGAGCGAGGAAAAACACTGGCGGTGGCGGAATCCTGCACGGGCGGATGGCTTGCCAAGCTGATCACGGATGTCCCAGGGGCGAGTAGGTATTTCACCCGAGGTTGGGTGACCTACAGCAATCAAGCCAAAGTTGCCGAGCTTGACGTGCCCGCCTCCCTGATTGAGAAACACGGTGCCGTCAGTCAGCCGGTCGCTGAAGCGATGGCCCAAGGGGCGCGATCGCAAGCGGCCGCCGACTATGGAGTCGGTATCACCGGGATTGCCGGTCCGGATGGTGGTACGGAAGCCAAGCCGGTCGGTCTGGTCTACATCTCGGTGGACTTGGAAGGGCAGGTGCATACAGTGCGTGAGGTATTCCCCTGGGAACGCAGCTTCGTCCGCCTCAGGGCCGCGCAGACGGCATTGGACATCCTGCGACGGAGACTGGGCGGTTGACTTGTCCGCCCGAAGGTGCTATAATCAATCGGGCTCGTTAGACGCAGCACATGAGGTTCTTATGACCAAGAAACGCAGGCACTTAGGGGAAATCCTCTACAAGGCAGGGCTCGTCAAGAAAGAGGCCCTCATCGAAGCCATCAAGACCGGTAAGTCGAACAACAAGCGACTGGGCCAGGTCCTGCTGGACTTGAAACTGATCGACGAGGAGACGCTGGCCAAGGCCCTCGCCAAGCAGTTCGGCTTGAAGTACGTCAACCTGGACCAGGTTACGATCCCTCCGGATGCGGTGAAAATCGTTCCCGAAGACCTGATTCGCCGTCATAGCATACTCCCCTTGAGCGTGGCCAACGGGCGTCTGAAGCTGATTATCGGCGATCCGATGGATTTGGACATGATGGATTCGGTCCGTCTGCGGCTCAACACCGAATTGGAATGCTATCTCGCAAGCCCCAAGAAGATCCGTTCCTACATCGACGGGTCGCTCGAACAGGAGGTGGAAACCGAGGAGGACGACCGGCTCAGGCACAGTATCGACGCTACCGCCGCCGAACTGGCCGAGGTGGGAAGCGAACTGGCCGCCGAGGCGAGACGAGCCGAGGAAGCCGGCGCCGACGACGAAGGACCGATCATCCGACTGGTGAACCTCATCATCGACACCGCCTATCACATGCGGGCCAGCGATATTCACGTCGAGCCCATGGCCGACCGCGTCCGCATCCGCTACCGTGTCGACGGCGTCTGCCTCGAAAAGGACAACATTCCGAAAAACATGCAGGCGCCCTTGGTTACCCGTCTCAAGATCCTCTCCGGTATGGATATCGCCGAGAAGCGGCTTCCTCAGGACGGTCGTATCAAGCGGAATATCGCCGGTCAGGACATCGACTTTCGTGTCTCGTCGCTTCCCGGAAACCACGGTCCCAGCGTTGTGCTGCGTATTCTCAGGCCCGATGCGGTCAATATCGGCATCGAATCGCTCGGTTTCGAGCAGGACAACTACGAAACGTTCCAGCGGATCATCAAACGCCCGAACGGCATTTTTCTGGTGACCGGGCCCACCGGTAGTGGGAAGACCACGACGCTCTATGCGGCTTTGCAGGAATTGAACAAGCCCGACAAGAAAATCATCACCGCCGAGGACCCGGTGGAATACAACTTTGCCGGTATGAACCAGTGCCAGGTCAAGACGGACATCGGGTTGACATTCGACAAGCTTCTGCGGTCGATGCTCCGGCAGGCCCCGAACATTATCCTCGTCGGCGAAATCCGCGATAGCGAGGTGGCCGACATCGCTATTCAGGCGGCCCTCACTGGACACCTGGTCTTTAGTACACTGCATACGAACGATGCTTGCGGCGCCATCACGCGTCTGATCGACATGGGGGTCAAGCCGTTTCTCGTGGCCAGTTCCATCCAGGCCATCATGGCGCAGCGGCTGATCCGCGTGATCTGCAAGAAGTGCAAGGTCGTGGACGAGCACCCCGATCCGCACCACCTTCGCCTGCTCGGCATCGATCCGGAGGAGACCAAGAAGAATCCCGTCTATAAAGGGGCCGGCTGCAGCGCGTGTCAAAACACCGGTTACAAGGGACGTCTCGGTATCTTCGAGATGCTCGAAATGAACGCAGAGATGCGCGAATTGGCCTTCAAACGGGCCACCACGAGCGAATTGCGCAAAGCTTCCAGGGCTGGAGGGATGCGTACGCTGACGGACGACGGACGACTCAAGATTTTCAAAGGCATCACCACCGCCGAGGAGGTCTCCCGAATCGCGCAAGCCGAGGGTGTGGTATCAGAATAAGGGCATTTTTTCGCAAAGGATCACCAGATGGCGACAGTGAACATGGACAGGCTGCTGCACGCGTGTGTCTCGCAGGGCGCGTCAGATATTCACATTACGGTGGGGCGACCTCCGGTGCTTCGTATCGACGGGCATCTTCGGTCGCTCGAGACGAAGGTTCTCGAACCCGACGATGCGGTGGCGCTGATGAAGAGCATTACGCCCGAACGGTGCGAACAGGAACTTCAGGAGGAAGGGGGCACCGACTTTGGATTCGCCTTTGGGGATGCCGCCCGCTTTCGTGTTGCCGTCTTCAAACAGAAGGGCAATGTGTCGATCGTTCTGCGCCAGATCCCGAATAAGATCCTCACCTTTGAACAACTGGGGCTGCCGAAGATTTGTGCCGCACTCTGCCGCCGTCCGCGAGGGCTTTTCCTTGTGACGGGCCCGACAGGAAGCGGCAAGACCACCACACTGGCGACGATGATCAATTACATCAACGAGAATTTCGATCGCCACATTGTGACCGTGGAAGACCCGATCGAATACTATCAGCCCCATAAGAAATCGGTGGTTAACCAGCGCGAAGTCGGCGTCGATGTTCCCAGCTTTGCGGAGGCTCTGCGCCGCGTGCTGCGTCAAGACCCGGACGTGATCCTGGTCGGCGAATTACGCGACCTCGA
Source organism: uncultured Pirellulales bacterium (assembly GCA_964612985.1). Taxonomy (GTDB): domain Bacteria; phylum Planctomycetota; class Phycisphaerae; order Sedimentisphaerales; family Anaerobacaceae; genus Anaerobaca. Next base: position 26,674 of record CAZTGH010000005.1, on the reverse strand, counting down.
GACGATCGAGGCGGCCGTCCGAGCCGCAGAAACAGGCCACTTGGTCTTTAGCACGGTCCATACAACCAGCGCCGCGGGCACCATCAACCGTCTTATCGACGTGTTTCCAGTGAACCAGCAGGCGCAGATCCGGATCCAGTTGGCGGGCAATCTGCTCGCGGTGCTCAGCCAGGCCCTATGCCCTCTCGCTACCGGCCGTGGTCGCATCGCAGCGTACGAGTTTCTCGTCGTGACCCCCGCTATCGCCAACCTGATTCGCGAAAACAAGACCTACCGTATCGATTCCAGTATCCAGACCGGCAAGAAACTGGGCATGCAGCTCCTCGACGAGCACCTCTGGAATCTGTATGACGCCGGCAAGATCTCGCTGGAAGAGATGTTGGACAAGGGACGGGGGCCTGGCGCTCTTCAGGAGAAGGCCATGGCGAAGATCGCCGGGGCCAAGGGCAAGCACAAGAAAAAAGCCGCCGAAGCAGCAAAAGAACTGGAAGACATGGGCCCGATCCTCAAGACGTAAGGGGCCCGAGCACGGACGGTTGCCTCTGTCGGACCGTGCTGCTGGGGGTGCGTGCCGACACGCCGGTGAGGAGGCAGAATCCGATGGCGTGGATTTCTCAACAGAATCTTATCGCCCTTTGACCTGTCTCTGTAACCATGTGTCCTATTCGTAATTTTCGTGAAGATAACTATTTACTTTGCTATAATCGAGACGTACAGAAGATAGAGGGTCTTTGAGGGCTTTGAGCTATGGGAAAAAGCAAAACCGCTATTAAGCTCCCTCCGGTCGAGCAATTGCGGGGGCGACCCTTGGGTCGCATCCTGATGAAGATGGGGGTCCTCGACAGAGACAAGGTCCAGGAATGCCTCAAGATTCAGAAGCAGCGAGGCGGCGGGGTGCGCATCGGCGAGATCCTGTCGGAACTCGGCCTGGTGGATGAGACGCAGTTGCAGGTGGCTCTGGCCGCCAAGCGGGGCATGGAGTACATCAGTATTGACGGCTTGGAAATCCCCCAGGATGTCATTGAAAAGGTACCCGCCCAGACTGCCAAGAGCTACCATATCATTCCTATCGAGTACAACAAGGGCAAGAACGAGTTGACCGTGGTGCTGGACAACGTCGACAATTTCCGCGCCACGGACGATCTGCGGACGCTGATGGGTTTTTCCATTGCGGCCAAGATGACGGATCGCGATGCGCTGGAGGCGGCGCTGACCAAGTACTATGAAGCAGAAGACGACAATATCACCGAACTGATCGACGAGATCCAGTCGGATGCCTTTCTGGCCGAGTTCGAGGGGCGAAACCAGAGTATCGACCTGGACGAGCTCAAGGAGCTCTCCGAATCCAACCCCGTCAAGAAGCTGCTGAACCTCGTCTTGCTGCAAGCCATTCGCGACAAGGCGTCGGACATCCACTTTGAGCCGTTCGAGAACGAATACAAGATGCGGTATCGTATCGACGGTGTGCTGTACGAGATGATCCCGCCGCCCAAGTACATCGCGACCGCCCTGAGCTCCCGTATCAAAGTCATGGCGAACCTCGACATCGCCGAGCGGCGTTTGCCCCAGGACGGCCGAATCTCCCTTTCGGTCCAGGGAAATCCCATCGACCTGCGTGTCAGCGTGCTTCCGACCATGTTCGGCGAAAGCGTCGTGCTTCGTGTCCTGGACCGCAGCCAGGTGAGCTTCGATCTCGAGAAGCTCGGATTCCAGCCGGAAGACCTCAAGGTCACCCGGCAACTCATCCACAAGCCCAACGGCATCGTGATCGTGACGGGCCCGACCGGTTCGGGAAAGACCACGACCCTGTATTCGGCCCTGAGCGAGTTGAACACGATCGACCGCAAGATCATCACGACCGAGGACCCGGTCGAATACGACCTCGATGGCCTCTGCCAGGTGCAGATGAAGCCGGACATCGGATTGACGTTTGCCCGCTGTTTGCGGTCCATTCTGCGTCAGGACCCGGACATTGTGCTGGTTGGTGAGATTCGTGACCACGAAACGGCGGAAATCGCCGCACAGGCGTCTCTGACCGGCCACCTGGTCTTTACGACTCTGCACACCAACGACGCCCCCAGCTCGGTCGCTCGTCTGCTCGATCTGGGTGTTGAGCCCTTCTTGATCACCGCGACGATCGAAGGTGTCGTGGCCCAGCGCCTGGTTCGACGGATCTGCACCAAGTGTCGGACCGCCTATGAACCCGACGAGGCCCAATTGAGGGAAATGCAGCTGACCGAGGAGGAAATCGCCGGAAGGACCTTCTACTACGGACGGGGCTGCAATAAGTGCAACGGCACCGGGTACAAGGGGCGGACCGGGCTGTACGAGATCATGATATTCAACGACGAAATCCGCGACCTGATCATGAATCGCGCCTCGACGAATGTGTTGCGCGTCGCCGCCCAGAAGGCGGGCATGAGGCCCTTGCGCGACAACGGCCTGATCGCGGTATTCGACGGCATCACCACGATCGACGAGGTCATGAAGGAAACCATCACGGAAAGCTAAGATGCCGACCGTGTTCGACTCAGGACGGATGTGTTGAAGTGAGGTAAGAAAATGCCTGTCTTTCAATATGTAGCATTGGATTCGCAGGGCGTCGAGATCAAGGACGAGATCGAGGCCCTCAGCGAGAAGGAGGCAATCAGTAAGATCCGCAACATGGGGTACTTCCCCACGAAGGTGCGTTCCAAGGCGGCGACCAGGCAGGTGGGCAAGACCGCCGCCAAGGCGCGGACCCGTCGCGGAGCGAAGGCGAGGGTCAAAGTCAAGTTCGTGACAGAATTCGCCCGGCAGCTTTCGACGCTCCAGGACGCGGGTCTGCCGATTCTGCGATCGCTTCGGATTCTCGAAGAGCAGGCGAAATCAGGCGCCTTCAAGCGGATCATCGGCTACGTGGCCGACGACATCGAAGGCGGTTCGACGCTCTCAGAAGCGATGGCCAAGTACCCGCGATGTTTCGACCGTCTGTTCGTGAACATGGTGGCGGCCGGGGAGGCCGGCGGTGTGCTCGATTTGATTCTCGCCCGTATCGCCGACTTCAAGGAGAAGGCGATCCGGCTCAAGGGCCGTGTCAAAAGCGCCATGATTTACCCGATCGTCGTGCTCTCGGCGGCGTTTCTGATTCTGCTGGGCCTGATGGCATTCGTGATTCCGCAGTTCAAATCCGTGCTCGAAGAAATGGTCGGCGGCACACTGAACCCGGTCACGACCACCGTGCTGGGGATCAGCGGATGGATCGCCTATGACTACGGCTGGGCGGTGATGATTGCCATTCCGATCGGCCTGGTGATTCTCATAAGGATGATCCGACGGTTTCAGCCGGGACGTATGGCCTTGGACACCGTCAATCTGCGGATGCCCGTCGTGGGCCAGTTGATCAGCAAGGTTTCCATTACACGATGGACCCGAACGCTCGGCACGCTGATCAGCGCCGGCGTGCCGATCCTCGACGCCATCAACGTGACCCGCGAAACCGCCGGCAACGAAGTCTATGCCAAACTGTTGGGAAATATTCACAACTCCATCCGACAGGGCGATACGTTCGCCGCGCCGCTGCGCCAATCCAGGACCATCGACCTGCTCGTCAGCAACATGGTGGCGGTCGGCGAGGAAACGGGGGATCTGGACAAGATGCTGCTGAAGGTGGCCGACAACTACGACGAACAGGTGGACGTCCTCGTCGGCGGCCTGATGTCCATGCTCGAGCCGATCATGATCATCGTGCTCGGCAGCGTCGTGATGGTGATCGTTCTGGCGGTGTTTTTGCCGATGATCCAGGTCATTACCAGTTTGAGTGCCGCCGGTGGCTGATCGGCCCAAACCAACGAGATCGAAGTAGTTTTGCATCCTAAAGGAGAACAGAAATGAGACCAGTCGCAAACCCAGCCCGAACGCCCCGCGCGTTCACGATTGTGGAGCTGCTGACCGTGATGAGCATCATCGTCATCCTGATCGGCCTGCTCGTGCCCGCCTTGAACAAGGCCAAGAAATTCGCAACGAACGTCAAGCAGATGGCCCAGTTGCGGAGCATCGACTCCGCCATCGAGTTGTTCAGCAACGAATTCGACGGCTACCCGGATTCCGGCGCCCTCGACCCGACCGGGGCTCCGTACAGCGGGGCCATGAAGCTCTCTGAGGCCATCATGGGAATAGACCTGCTCGGCTGTCACTCGAATAGCGTTTTCCGGCGCGACGGTCTCGACGCAAGCGGCAGCATTCAGCTTTACCCACAAAATCCGCTACCGGCCAACCTGTCGGCGCGGAAGGGACCTTACCTGCAAGCCGAAAGCGCCAATGCGTACCGCCTGAGAAGCATCTATGGCGACGGCAACGTCGGTGCCTTTCTGCCCGACACGTTCGTGCTCTGCGACGTTTACGAGCGCCAAATGGCTTCGGGCCAGAAGACGGGCATGCCGATCCTGTACTACAAGGCCAATACGGCCAATAACCTCCACGATCCCAACTTGGCCGGTTCGATGAACGTGACGGACAGCCGAGGCAACATCTATAATTACTACGACAATCTGTCGCTTCTCAACCTGGGGAAGCCCTGGGAGGCGCCCAGTGCCACGCAGACGCCTCACAATCTGACCGATCCGCAGCGGTTCTACCGGAACACCAAGAGCGACAAGATCATCACCACGGATAGGCCGGTCCGGCCCGATTCCTACCTTTTGATCTCGGCCGGCTGGGACGGCGAGTATGGCACTGCTGACGATATCTGTAACTTCGAGTGGAAGTACAGAGAGAGAGATTTCTAGAGCTCCAATCGACCGACATCCTTGGGCTCGCCTTCGGTGCGGACGTTCGGTCCGACCGCCGACGAGCGGAAAAGGGGTATTTGACAGGAACCGTCGGTATGGAAAAGAGGACGATCGTGAAAGCCAAAAGGTCCGGTTTGACACTGGTAGAGATTCTGGTGGTCGTGGGCATCATCGCGATCCTGACGGGGATGTTGCTGCCGGCCGTCAGCATGGTCAAGAGGACGGCCAGGGAGGCCAAGCAGAGGGTGCAGTTCACCGCCATCGATCTCGCCCTGGCGACATTCAAGAACGACTATGGGGCGCTGCCGCCTTCCGACCACTACACGTGGCTGGGCGATACGGACGCGATAGAAAATTCCTCAGGCGCACAGAAACTGGCGGAAGCCCTGCTTGGCTGGGATTTGCTGGGCTTCCATCCGGATTCGGGCTGGCGCGCCGACGGCATGAACCGCTGGCCCTATCGGGTCGGCACGACGACCCACCCCGAAGGGACGTACTTCCTGTACGACCGGACGATCGAGCGCGAGATGGACAAGCGAAAGTCCCGCTACCTGGACCTGGATACCGCCAACGCCGTGCGACTGGGCATCAGCGGTGACCAGGACGGACTGTTCGATCTCAGCCGGGCCGGGGTCCCGCTGGCGCCAGGTACCTTCGTTCTGGGCGACGTTTTCGGCAAGGGAAAGGAAGTGTCGCTGCTGGACGGGACGCGGCATAAGTCCGGCTTGCCCGTGCTCTACTATCGCGCCGATCCTTCCGAGAAAGTGCGCGAGGAGATCTACAACAGCCGGGACAACGATTATCTGATCTATGCCAAGGAGCAGATCGACCTGCTGAATCGAGGAACGGCGCCGGTTCGGCCCGCCGGCCAAATCTGGAATCCGCTGGCCGGCACCGTGGCCACCTTTTATGACTACATCACCGATTGGAGGGCCTCCACGACCACCTTTCAGGTGCCCTACAAGCCCGATTCCTACCTCCTGATCTCCGCGGGCAACGACGGCCTGTATGGCACCGACGATGACATCACGAACTTCAAGCGGTAGGGCGACACCGAGCATGAGGAATGCGAAACGACAGGTCGGATTGAGTCTCGTGGAGATGCTGGTCGTGGTGGCCATCATCATGGTCGTGGCCGGTCTGGCCGTCACGCTGACCTCGCGACTGGGCCGCCAGGCCAAAGAGCGCGATCTGGCCAGTGCGTTTGCGATGTTCAAGGGTGCGCTGCAGGAATACCGCGAGGAGACGGGGGAGTTTCCCCCGCAGCCGGAACGGAACTATGCGAACGCACCGGTGCACATGCGATTGCTCTACGAGCGGCTCATGGCCGAACCCGCTTCGCGTCAGGTGCTGTCGCATCTGGCCGGCTTCCCGACGCAGGGCGATCAGACCAGCCTTGAGGTGGCGGAGGTCCGGGACCCTTGGGGAACCGTGCTGGACTATCGATATGGACCCGACGACGATTTTCCGGAGTTGATTTCCGCCGGACCCGACAGAGAGTTCGGCACCGAAGACGACATCAACAGCAGAACCGGGTGACTTTGCACTGCTTGAGGCGAAGGTCTTGCCGGGATGGCGGCGGACGCCCCACGGCACTGGCGATATGAAACTGAAGCCTATGGATTGCCACGTACACAAGAAGAGCGGTTTGACGCTGGTCGAGATGACCCTGGTGATCGCGACCATCGCGCTGCTGGTGGGCTTCGGGCTTCCTGCTGTGCGATCGCTGGTTCACTCGTTCGAATCACAGAGCGGTACGCGCAGCATGATCAGCGCGGCCCTCAGTTCCGCGCGGGCCATGGCCGTCCGGAATCAGAGATACACCGGCGTCCGATTCCAGAAACTGTGCCGTTCACGCGACCCGCTCGATCCGCTCATCGGTGCGGTCGACGCGCCGCAATACATGATTTTCATCGTCCACGAAGAGCCGAAGCACATGGGCGGTATGGCGATCGGTTTCCGGGCCGTCGAAGGCCTGGAGCCGGTGAAGCTTCCCGATACGGTGGCTGTCATGGACATCAGCCAGTTAGCCGGCGACGCGGATATCGACGAAGGTCGGGAACTCAACGATGCGTCGGCGTTTTCGATTGTCTTCAGCCCTTCGGGCAAGCTCGTCGTCCGGGAAGTTCGCGTTCGCAACCGGGACGGTCACAGTCTGCCGAGCAATGACCGCGGATCGAACAAGATGTCGCTGGACCAGGTGTTCAACTCCGCCCTGAACATCACGCAGTACGGCCGGGGGATGTTCATCCAGGATGATTATTCGGTCCGCAACCTGTCGCCCGGCAATGAAGCCGACTACGGGCTGGGCAAAGAGATGAGCCGCACGAGTTTTGTCATCTGCGATCGCCTGCGGTTGACCGAGTTGTTTCGCAGAAAACAGGTGTGGTCGGAATACCTTTCGAAGCTTTCGGGCGAAGACGTGGTGTACGTGAGCCCCCACACCGGAACGTTGATTTCATCCGAGTAATTGGCCCTATGGACGAGCGACCGCGACAATCTGGTTTTTCCTTGCTGGAGACGCTGCTGGCTGTCAGCACGCTGGCGGTCGGCATGGTGTTCGTCGCCGGCACGTTCATGGCCGGCATCTACTTCACGTCTTTGTCGACGGAACGGACAATCGCCGCCGTCGTCAGCGATGAGGCACTCGCGAAGGTTCGCCTGTACGGACTCGATCTCGACGATCCCAATCTGAAGACGGACGGGTTTGTCGCTTATGACGAGTTGACGACGATTCCCGAGACGGAGTTTCTCTATCCGTCCCTGGCCGACGATACAACGAAGCAGTATTCGTGGGCCGTTCTCTGCCGAAGGATGGCGCCCGACAGTCGTCTGGTGCAGGTGACGGTGTTCGTCTGTCGCCACGCCGGGACCGATGCCCGATACTGGGTGCGCGCCCCCGGCGCCGACCCGGCCGATGACCTCAAATTGGGCCTTCTGCCCCGACCCCTGCGGATCACCATTTCTCAGGAAGGCGGCCTGGCCGACGACGAGGTTTCTATTGTGGATACGATGGCTTCGGGTGAGGTCGATGAAAATGCGTTCGCCAATGACGGCAGCATGCTGGTGGACGACGAAACCGGGCAGATCTATCGCGTGCTTCAGCGATACGTCGATCCGCCCGAGCGCATCCATCTGGACCGCGCCTGGACCGGGGCCGATATCGGTTCGACGACAGGGGGGCAGGTCTGGGTCATTCCGCGACCGGTGGGGGGCGGACGAAGCCCCTTGGTGGCGGTCTATCAGGAAGTGGTGAGGTTCTAGAGCGATAGGATGCGAAAAGCCTTTACATTGATCGAATTGGTGGTGGCCCTGGGCATTCTGGCGGTGGTCATGTCGTTTGCCAGCGTCATCTTCCGGGTGAGCATTGAATCGCACCGGATTGCCCTGGCCAACGCCGAGATCATGCAGAAGCTTCGCGTGATCACCGAGCAGCTCGACGCTGACTTCCAGGGGCTGCGCCGCGACGGGGATATCTTCGTCATCTGGGACGCCGATCGTAAGGCGGACGTCAGCGACGCCAACGACAACAACGATCCGTTGGCCTTCGAGCGCTTCGACCGCATCATGTTCTTCACGACGGGCGATTTCCAGACGTACAGCGCCGATCCTCCCGTTCGTGGAAATGTGGCGAGGGTCTGCTATACGCTGGTGAGCAAACCCGCTGACAATGAGGCCGGGCGGCTTCGACCCCAGCAGCAGGCCCCGGCCGAGCGCATGCTGGCCCGAACGGTGCACGTCCTCGTACCGTCGGCGGATGCCGCCGACAGGCTCGACACGAGTTCCTTCACCGATGACGAATGGCGGCAGTGGAACAGCACCCTGGAATACGACAATATCTCGTTGCAGGAATGGATGCAGATTCCCCGCGCCCAGAAGATCGACATTCTCTCGGTCGTGGGCGATGTGACGGTGGCCGGCGATATCGAGAGCACGACAAGTGAGGCCGCGCGAGGCACGGTGATCGACCTGACGCAACCGGATCCGGTGCACGCCCTGTTGTGCGAAGGCGTGGGGCAGTTTGCCATACAGGGTTGGAGCGATGCCGAGCAGCGATGGATTCCGGAGGTCAATCCGGACGGTGATGACAGTCTCGAGGACGATTCGGATTTTCTCCTGGAAGGAGATGATCTCCACCCGGAGAATAACCCGGGCATCTGGTATCCCAATGGTGCGATGGCGCTGCGCAACATCACCTACGAAACCTCGCAGATCGACGAAGCACATCTTCATGAAATCCCCGGCCTCGGACGCGCGCTGAAATTCACCTTCACCCTGTACGATTCGAAAAAGGTTCTGGCCAGCGGCAGGACCTTCACGCACATTGTCTACTTGGACGACTGATGGGATTACGGATGGCGGCATTGGTACGACAATCATCGACAAACGCCCGTCCCGGTTCGGCGCTCATCCTGACGGTGGTGCTGACGAGCCTGCTGGCGATCGTGGGCGTGCTGTTCATCATGACGGCGCGGATCGACCGGATGGCCACGTCGGCGACGACGGAGAATCAGCAGCTCAACCTGGCGGTCGAGACGCTCGTGGCGCAAATCGGCGACGTGTTGATCGCCGATACGCCGGGGGTTTCGCCCGACGCCGAGCACTACGATTTCGCCGACGCCAATGATCCCTGGCTGGCGGAATTGGAGCCGTTCCAATCGGGCGATAATTATTACTGGCAGCAGATCAGCCATATCACGGACACGAATGAGGCCGATGCGCGAAACGTACGGATTCGAGTCATTGGAGATCGGGATGTCATTGACGCCAATATGACCGGGACCAATGCCGATGCCGATGGGGACGGGGTGGGCGATGCCCGGTGGTTCGAGGTTCCCGGCATCATGTCGAGCAAAGGCCGGCCGATCTACGCCGCCGTGCGGATCGTGGACAACTCAGGCATGCTGAACGTCAATACCGGCTACTGGTTCGACCCGACCCGTGCGGACCGGGCCAGCGTCGACGGAAGCAGCGTGCAACAGATCAATGCCGTGGCCCTGGCCGCCGGCAGGAATGCCACACAGACGGATGTTCAAGACCATGCGGCCGCACTGCTCGCGGCGCGAGGCATCGATCCGACGGGGGACCTGACGGACTACGAAAACCGGGTGATCTGGCAATACGGCCAACTGGACCCGAATACCCCGTACCGGGTATTCGATTTGTCGGATGAGTTGGAGTTGCGTTACCGTTTCTTGTTGAATCACACCGACGTCGATGCGCGGATCGAAGACTGGGGACGTTTCAGAGCGAACGCGATTTCCACTCCTGTCGATTCGGCCGGGCACATGCTCGATCAATGGTTCGCCCGCGTCCGCGACGACGGATCGCTCGACCCGAACTATGCCTATCGGCACCTGGCGACGACGTATAACATGGACCGCATTCTCACACCGAAGCCGATCGAGGTCGGCTCGTTGACGCTGCACAAGAAGGTGAACGTCAACACGGCCGACGAGGAGACACTACATGCGGCGATCTTCACCGCGCTCAGCGGGGCCGACCGCGACGTGAATGTGGTCAGCGCCGATTCCGCCCAACTGGCCGCCAACCTGCGGGACTACATTGACGACGACGATGTCGTCACCGCCATCCCCGCGCCGGGCAGTTCCGGCGCCTATTACTACGGGTTCGAGCAGCCGTGCATCTATATCTCCGAGATCGCGTACCACGGCGTCAGAGACCCCGCGGGCGTGGTCCATACGTCCACTGCCATCGAACTCTACAAACCCTACTTTGAGGACCGCGATCCACAGGTCGGGCAATGGCGCCTCTCGATTTCCGACGAGAGTGGAACGAGGGACGTGCCGATCGTGTGGTCGGGCACGCGACGTTTCCATGTGATCCTCAAGGAAGATCCGGTCGCCGAGCTGTTCGACGACGCGGACTTCTCCGATCCCGACCCTACGGATGCCCTTCAGCGCTATGGTTACCGTCCCAGCGCGTACGCCAACCCGACCGCCCAGATCGTCCCGGACGGTTTCGCCGAGGGCGCAAGGATTTCGCTCCAGCGATTCGTGGAACAGACGGACAGTTGGACGACGGTCGATCACTGGACTATCAAGAGGACGGGCTGGATGACGCCCGGGCAGGGGCCCCGCAGTCTCCAACGCGACGTCTCACCGGGCAAGTGCGTTCGCAAACTCTGGAGCGAGGTTGCCACGAATGCGCCGGGCCTCGGCCATGCCGTCGACAACTACGTCGATCCCGACGAAGGAGTCATTCAGGCCCACCCGACCAACCGCCCCTTGAAGAACATCGGTGAGATCGGCATGCTCTTTGCCACCAGCGCCTCGAGCATCGCCCCCACGGATCTGGCCGCCAACGTCCTGCTCGACCTGTCGCGACCGAGCTATGCCGAGTTGCTGAACTATCTGACCGTGATCGACCCGGCCGAGCATGGCCAGCCGGCCGACGAGACGCGCATCATGGGACGGATCAATATCAATACCGCTCCCTCGTTTGTGCTCGCCCAGTTGCCCTGGATGCAGTATCAACCCAGCGGCCAGCCGACCAGCCTGCGAGCCCTGGCCATCGTGGATCACCGCGAACGAACCGGCCCCTTCCGCAACGCCGCAGGCTTATTGCATGTCCCCGAAATGTGCCAGTTGAGCAACGATGGCCTCGACAATCTGCACGAGGATGACCCGAACGGCCCCGATATCACGTTAGACAGGATTCGCGACGATCTGGAGGAGCGCGATGTGCTTTTCACGCGAATCAGCGATCTGGTGACGGTGCGCAGCGATGTCTTCACCGCCTACATCCTGGTCCGCATCGGGGTCAACGGGCCCCAGAAGCGGATGATGGCCATTTTCGACCGCAGCCGCACCAGCGAGGCGAACCCGAAGCTGAAACTGGTTTCCTTGTGTCCGGTTTCGGGCCCGCGCTGATCTAGTCGCCGATCCACTCCATCAGCTTGGGATGCGTCTTCGGGTTGGCCACCAGCACATCAAACGACTGCCCTTCGTAGCTATCCGGATCGACCGGGAACAGGGGCTCCCCTGTCCAGTGAGTGGCGACCGCCCCGGCCGCTTCGGCGATCAGCACCCCGGCGGCAATGTCCCACAACTTCGGCGTGCACACCACCGTCCCCACCAGGCCGCCGGCAGCTACATAGGCCAGTTGCAGTGCGGTCGTCCCCAGGTTGCGAAACCGCGAGCGATGGATGACCTGAGCGACCCACGAGGGCAGGGGATCGCCGAAGTGGCTGTCCAGCCCGATGCTGCTCAACGCCGTGATCTCGTCGCTGCCGGTCTGGATGCGCCGTCCGTTGAGCTGGGCCTCGCCGCCTTGGACCGCGGTGAACATCGATTCGGTGCTCGGGGCGAACACGACGCCCGCGATCGGCCGGCCCTGGTAGAGGACCCCGATGCTGACGGCGAAGATCGGAATGCCGTGGGCGAAGTTGTTGGTGCCGTCGATCGGATCGATCACCCACCAGATCTCCGGCTCGCCTCGCGGCGCGCGCTTGAAGATCCTGCCCGACTCGCCTTCCTCCCCGATGAAGCCGTGATCGGGAAAGCTCTCCTTGACGCGATCGACGATGATCTGCTGGCAATGGCGGTCGGCTTCGGTGACCAGTTCCGTTTCGTTTTTCAAGGTGGCCTTGACGTAATCCATCTCTTCCATGGCGCGCTGTCCGGCCAGACGCGCCGCAACCGTCGCGGTTTCCAGGATTTGGCTTAACGCCTGCTGTTTCAAGTCCATAACCAGCCCTCGTGGGTTGCCATTGACATCGATACGAATCACGCCTATCCTATCGAAGATATGCAGAGACGCCAATCAGCAAATGCCGCCAGGTTCACCCGTCGCGCCACGCCTCTGGAACGCCGCGCGTCCCTGGTCATTTCCCTGTCCATCTTCGCGTTGTTCGCGGGGCTGTGGATTTGCCAGAGGATCGGATTCGATTTTGGAACGCTCTTCAATCCGTGTGGCTTCAAGCAGCGCACGGGCTGGCCATGTCCGACCTGCGGCATGACCACTTCCGTCCTGGCCTTCACACGTGGCGAAATATTCAATGCATTTTACATTCAACCCGCCGCAGCGGTCCTGTGCAGCGTTATTTTGCTGATCGCATTTTTAACTTTGCTCACCGCAATCCTTGGGGTATATTTCAACGTCTTCGACCGTCTCTTGCACGAGACGAAAGTGACATACTGGATCGTGGTTGTGCTTGTGATTCTGGCTGCCGGCTGGATGGTCACGTTGGCCCGTGCCTTTGCAGCCCAGAGTTCCGGTTAGCGTTACGGACCATGGGGAGTTGCGGGAGTACTGTTATGATAAGAGTCCTGATTACAGACAAACTGGCCCAGGAAGGGATCGACATCATCAATGCCGCCGACGGCGCCGAGGCCGTCGTCAAGACGGGGATCAGCGAGGATGAACTGGCCTCGATCATTGGACAATACGACGGATTGATCATTCGCAGCGGGACCCAGGTGACCGCCAAGGTCCTGGCCAATCCCGGCAAGCTCAAAGGCGTCGCCCGCGCCGGTGTGGGCGTTGACAACATCGACGTCAAGGAGGCCACCCGCAAGGGCATCCTCGTGATGAACACCCCGGGCGGAAACACTCTCAGTGCCGCCGAGCACACCCTGGCCCTGATGCTGGCGATGAGCCGCAACATCGTCCCCGCCTGTAACAGCCTCAAGTCAGGCACCTGGGATCGCAAGAAATACACCGGAAATCAGCTCAATCACAAGGTCCTGGGGGTGATCGGCCTCGGGCGTATCGGCATGGCCGTCGCCCAGATGGCACGCGGATTCAACATGAAAGTTCTGGGCTACGACCCGCTGGCGGCGCCCAAAGACGCCCAGCAGCAGGGAGTCGAGGTCACCGACGACATCGAGAGAATCTTCAAAGAGGCCGATTTCATCAGTCTTCACGTCCCGCGCAACGAGCAGACGCTCAACATGATCGACACCAAACAGATCGAAATGATGAAGCCCACCGTGCGCCTGGTCAACTGTGCCCGGGGAGGCATCATCAACGAGGAGGCCCTCTACGACGCCCTGGCGGCCAAACGCATCGCTGGAGCGGCCCTGGATGTCTTCTCCAAAGAACCTCCCGAAGACATCCGTTTCGCGGAGTTGGAGAACTGTCTGGTCACGCCGCACCTCGGCGCCAGCACGGAAGAGGCCCAGGTGGAAGTGGCGGTCGAAGCCGCCGAGATCCTGCTCGACGCCATCAAGGGCGGGCCGATCCGAAACGCGCTCAATGCCCCCTCCACGGCCGGCGCCATGCCGGCGGCCGTGGGGCGCTACGCCGAACTGGCACGTCGCATCGGTATGCTGCTCAGCACGATCGCCCCGGGCAATATCAAGGGCATCGAAGTCCAGTATCGCGGCGCCATCGCGGGCATGGATATCGCTCCCGTGACGCTCGGCTTCTCCATGGGCTTGCTCCAGAAGCATTTCGAAATGCCTCTGAATATGGTCAATACGCCGGTGCTGGCCAAAGAACGCGGCATCAGCATCGATGAGACCAAGAACACCGAAGCCAAGGACGTCGCATCGAGCTTCAGCGCGAAGGTCGTCACAACAAAAGTCACGCGCACTGTGACCGGCTCGGTCTTTGGCGAGCGGCTGCTGCGTATCATCGAGATCGACGGATTCAACATCGAGATGACGCCTCAAGGAGCGGTGCTGGTCATCTTCAACGAAGACAAGCCCGGCGTCATTGGCGCTGTCGGCACCGTGTGTGGAAAACATGGCATCAACATCGGCACGATGGGCGTCGGACAGAAGCTGGAAGAGCACAAGGCGATCCTGGCGGTGAGCCTCGACAAGGAGCCGGACACCGAGACCGTCGAAGAGCTGAGCAGGCTGGACTTCGTCAACGAGATCTACGTCTGCACGCTCTAGCCGTCTTCCGACGGCAATCCGAACGCAGGACTGTGGCGGCCCTTGTATGTCGCCGCTCGGCGGCGCGCGGACCGTCTTGGCAGGGGAACGGAGATCATGGCCCAGGAACTCATCATCAGCGTCAGCGGCATGCGGGGAATCATCGGCGAGAATCTCACCCCCGCCCTCGCGGCTGAGTACGGATGCGCCTTCGGCAGCTTTCTAAAGAGCCGCCTCGGTTCCGATTCATCCCGGCCGTCGGTCTGTGTGGGACGCGATTCGCGTGTGAGCGGCCCGATGCTTGCCTCCGCTGTCATGGCCGGCCTTTGCTCCGTCGGTGTCGAAGCGATCGACCTGGGCCTGGTGACCACCCCCGGCGTCGGCATCATGCTGCGTCATCTTGGTTGCACCGGCGGCATCATCATCACCGCCTCCCACAACCCGCTTCCCTACAACGGCATCAAGCTGCTGCTGGACAACGGGATGGCGCCGCCGCCCGAAACCGCCGCACAGATTCGCCAGCGGTTCTTCGACAAGCGATTCCAGTTCGTCGCCTCGCCCGACTGTGGCCGGATCGCAATCCATTCCGAAACCGATCGCATCCACGCCGAAAAGGTCTTAGCGGTGGTCCAGTCACAACAGATCGCGGCCCGCAAGTACAAAATCGTGCTCGACAGCGTCAACGGCGCCGGCGCTCCCGTCGCCAAGAAATTGCTGGCTGAACTCGGTTGCCAGGTCATAGCGATTAACGACGAACCGAGCGGACTGTTCGCCCACGAGCCCGAACCCACCGCCGCTAATCTGGGTGACCTCTGCGATGCCGTTAAGAAGGCCGGCGCCGATGTGGGGTTCGCACAAGACCCCGATGCCGACCGCTTGGCGATCGTTGACGAGAAGGGCAGTTATATCGGCGAAGAGTATACCCTGGCCCTGGCGGCCAGGTACATGTATTCGGTCCGCCCGGGACCCGCCGCGGCGAATCTGTCCACCTCGCGCATGATCGACGACGTGGCCAAGGCCGCCGGCGGGCGCGTCATCCGCACCCCGGTCGGCGAGGCCAACGTCGCCAGTGCCATGCTGGACAACGATTGCGTCATCGGGGGCGAAGGCAACGGTGGTGTCATCGACCTCCGTGTCGGCCCGATTCGCGACAGCCTCGTCGCGATGGCATTGGTGCTGCAACTGATGGCGGAAACGGGCCGCACGGTCAGCCAGTGGGTGCAGGAGATTGGCGGCTACTATATGCACAAGGACAAGTTTGCCGCCGACGCATCGCAGGCCCGCCGAATCATCGAGCGGACCAAAGAGAAGTTCTCCGACGCGGAATTGAACACGTCGGATGGCTGCCGCTTCGACTTCGATGATGGTTGGGTGCATCTGCGGACCAGCAACACCGAACCGGTCATGCGCATTATCGTCGAGGCCAACGACGAGCCGGCCGCCAGGCGGTACATGGATGCGGTCTCGGAGATCCGCCGGACCGTACTGGGGTAGACCGGTGGCTCACAACGACAAAAACGAGGTCGCCGCCCGACAGATGCAGTCGGTGACCTACCTGGGCATGGCGGTCAATGTAGCCCTGGCGATCGTCAAGGTCGGGGTCGGACTGATCTTCGCCTCTCTGTCGCTCGTGGCCGACGGCATCCACTCGCTCAGCGACCTGGTTACCGATCTGGCCGTCCTGCTGGGCCTCCACCTGGGCGCCCGCAAACCCGACCGGTCGCACCCCTACGGACACGGGCGCCTGGAGACCTTCTCGGCGCTGGCCGTTGCCATGATCCTGATTCTCGTCGGCGGCGCCATGATCTACTATGCCACCATCGCCATCGCCAGAAACGAGGTGGTGGTGCCGCACTGGCCCGTCCTCGCCGTAGCGGCAATCTCGATTCTGGCCAAGGAAGCTCTCTACCGAGCCACGCGGCGCGTCGCGGTAAGGTCCCACAGCGCCGCACTTTACGCCAACGCCTGGCACCATCGCAGCGACGCCCTCAGTTCCGTGGCGGTGTTGATCGGCTATGCGGCCCTGTACGTCGGCTTCAAGCATGGCGATCAGGTGGCCGCCATCGCCGTCGGGCTGATGATCGTCCTGGTGGGCGTCAAGATCATCGGCGACTCTCTGCGCGAACTGACCGAAGGGGCCGTCGATCCACAAACGGCAGACCAGATTATGAAGGTGATCGATGGCGAAAAAGGCGTCCGTCAATGGCACCGGCTCCGCAGCCGTACGGTCGGCCGGGAGTTGTTTCTCGACGTGCACATCCTGGTCGACCCCAACTTGAATGTCGCAGCCGCCCATGAGATCTCCGAACGCCTCGAAAGATCGCTCGACGAAGAGCTGACCTGCCCCGTCAACCTCACCGTCCACATCGAGCCGGATCTGCCCCCCTTTCGAAAATAGATTCGACAGGGGGCCAAAGCGCCCGTGAGCACGTGTTTTCCTGCCGCGCTGGCTGGGCTGGGTCGGTCGGAAAAAACTATTGCAGAGTTCGACGACAAGACATACAATCACTCTCTTTTTACAGGATCATGTAGCTCGAGAAAGGACATTCCACAGAGATGAGTCTTCAAAGCTTCTTCACTCCAAAATCCGTCGCCATCGTGGGGGCGTCCCGACAGAAGGGCAAGGTCGGGTACGAAATCCTGGTCAACATGATCTCCTCCGGTTTTGAGGGAAAGATCTTTCCCGTCAACCGCAGCGCCGACGAGATCGAAGGGCTCAAGTCCTATCCCGACCTGACCAGCATCGGGGAGACGCCGGAACTGGTGATCGTGATCGTCCCGGCCCGGTTCGTCCTCGGCGTGATGGAAGAGTGCGCCAAGATCGGCACCCAAGCGGTCATCATCATCACCGCCGGCTTCAAGGAGATCGGACCGGAGGGCAAGAAGCTTGAAGAAGAAATCATTCGCGTCGCGCGCCGCGCGGGCATCCGAGTCATCGGGCCCAACTGCCTCGGTGTGACGGTGACCGCCTCGAAACTGAATGCCAGTTTTGGAGGCGATCTTCCCGAGCCCGGCGGGATCGGCTACCTCTCTCAGTCCGGTGCCTTGCTGGCGGCAATTCTGGACACCGCCAAGGCCAACGGCATCGGCTTCAGCAGCCTCTTCAGCATCGGCAATAAGGCGGACGTGGACGAACTGGATCTCATCGAAGCGCTGGCCGACGATCCCCATACGAAGGTCATTGCCGGATACCTGGAGAACATCAAGGACGGAAACGCCTTTGTGCACGCCGCCGAGCGAATTTCTCACGATAAGCCCATCCTGCTGATGAAGTCTGGCGGCACCTCCGCCGGCGCCAAGGCCGCCTCGTCCCATACCGGGTCGCTGGCCGGCAGTGAGGTGGCCTATGAGGCGATGTTCACCCGGGCCGGAATCACCCGTTGCGAGTCGGTAACCCAGCAATTCAGCTTCGCCCAGGCCTTCGCCAACCAGCCGTTGCCCAAAGGCCCCGGCGTGGTGGTGCTCACGAACGCCGGCGGCGCCGGCATCATGGCCGCCGATGCCATCGAACGCCAGGGCCTGACCTTCACCAAACTGGCCCCTGAGACGATCGAGAAGCTCAAGACCAAACTGCCGCCGGCCGCCAACTTTCACAATCCCGTCGATGTGCTCGGCGACGCCCTGGCCGACCGATACGAGTTCGCCCTGGATGTGCTCCTCGACGATCCGAACGTCGAGACGGTACTGGTCCTGCTGACACCGCAGGCGATGACCGAAGCCAAGGGGACGGCCGAGGCGATTGTCCGCACCTCGCAGCGCAAGCCCGACAAACCGATCCTCGCCTGTTTCATGGGCGCCAGCAAAGTCGAAGAAGGGGTCAAGGTTTTCCGCGAGGCGAAGATCCCGCAGTATCAGTCGCCCGAAGAGGCCGTGGATACGATCAAGGCGATGGCCGATTATGTCCGATGGCGCAGCCGGCCCAAGCGCGTCGTCCGCCTCTTCCCGGTCAATCGCCGCAAGGTCGAGAGCATCATCGAACGGCACCTCCGCCACGGGGCGCGGGAGATCGGGGAAGCGGAGTCCAAGGAAATCCTCGAAGCGTACGGATTCGCGACGCCCAGTGGCTCGATCGCCACGACTGCCGACCAGGCCGCCAACATTGCCGAACAGCTCGGCTATCCGGTTGTGCTGAAGATCTGGTCTCCCGACATCCTGCACAAGTCCGACGTCGGCGGGGTCAAGGTCGGACTCAAGGACGCACAGCAGGTCAAGGACGCGTTCGACCTGATGATGTACCGCGTTCCGAAAAAGATGCCGGATGCCAACATCCTTGGCGTGCTGGTGCAGGAGATGTGCGCCAGCGGCCGCGAGGTGATCCTGGGGATGCACCGCGACCCCCATTTCGGTCCGCTGATGATGTTCGGCATGGGAGGCATCATGGTCGAAGTCCTCAAGGACGTCGCGTTTTACCTGGCGCCTTTGACCGGGGACGAGGCCAAGCAGATGCTGGTGAAGACGAAGACCTATCAACTCCTCAAGGGCGTGCGTGGCCAGGAGGGGGTGGATATCGAAGCGATCGCCGAGGGGCTCCAGCGACTCAGCCAGTTGGTGACGGAGTTCCCGCAGATTCAGGAAATGGATATCAATCCGTATGTCGTGGGCCTTCCGGGGACCACGCCGATTGCCGTAGACGCCAGAATTAGTGTAGAGAAGTGACATGCAACCATTCGATTGGCAAGCGAAGTACAAAGACAAAGTGAAAACCGCCCCCGCGGCGATCAAACTGATCAAATCCGGCCACAGCATCTTCATCGGGACCGGCTGCGCCCAGCCGCAGCATCTCGTCCGCGCGCTGGTCGAACACTCCGATCACATCTACGATGCGCACATCGTGCATCTGCTGACGATGGGGGAAGCGCCCTACGTGGACGACAAGTTCCGCGAGAAGTTCAAGATGAACAGCTTCTTCATCGCCGACAACGTCCGTCACGCTCTCGACCGGGGGTTCGGCGACTACACGCCGATCTTCCTCTCCGAGATCCCCATGGAGTTCGAGACGGGCCGCATCCCAATCGACGTGGCCCTGATCTCGGTGGCGCCGCCTGACGCCAACGGCCTGTGCAGTCTGGGCGTCTCCGTGGACATCGTCCAGTCGGCGGCCGCCAACGCCCGCTATGTCATCGCACAAGTCAACAGCCGGATGCCGCGCACCCACGGCAACAGCTTCCTGCACGTCAACACGATCGACGTATTGGTCCCCTACGACGAGCCCATCATCGAAATCCCGATCGATGAGCCCGACGAGACCCTGCGCCGGATCGGACAGAACGTCGCGCGCCTCGTCGACGACGGCAGCACGATCGAGTGCGGCATCGGACGCATTCCGCAGGCCTTGGCCGAGTACCTCGTCTACAAGAAGGACCTGGGTGTCCACACCGAGATGTTCAGCGACTGGATCATCGACCTGATCGAATGCGGCGCCATCACCTGTGCCAAGAAGTCGCTCAATCGCGGCAAAATCGTCGCCAGCTTCTGCATGGGCTCCAGGAAGCTCTACGACTACATCGACAACAATCCCTTTTTCGAATTCTATCCCACCGAATACGTCAACGACGTCAACGTGATCAGCCAGCACGACAAGATGGTCGGGATCAACGTCGGGCTCGAGATCGACCTGACCGGCCAGGTGTGCGCCGATTCGCTCGGACACAAGTTCTACAGCGGCATCGGCGGCCAGGTGGATTTCATTCGCGGCTCCGCCCGCAGTCGCGGCGGCAAAGCGGTGATCGCCATGCCCTCGACCGCCAAGAATGGACAGGTCTCTCGCATCGTGCCCCACCTGACCGAAGGCGCCGGCGTCGTGACCACGCGCGGCGACGTCCATTACGTCGTCACCGAGTACGGCGTCGCCTATCTGCACGGCAAGAGCATCCGCCAGCGCGTGCTCGACCTGATCAACATCGCGCATCCGAAGTTCCGCAAGGGCCTGATCCAGGCCGCCAAGGCCAAGAACTACATCTACCAGGATCAGATCGAAATGTCCTGGGATCAGGTCAACTACCCCGAGGAACTGGAGCATTACGCCACGTTGCGGGACGGAACGGAGATCTTCTTCCGCCCGATCAAACCGGTGGATGAGCCTGCACTGTCCGAGATGCTCTACTCCCTCAGCGAACAGTCCGTCCGCACACGCTACATGACTCGCACGATGGCCTTCCCGCACAAAGACGTACAGCAGTTGACGAACATCGACTACAAAGGCGACATTGCCATCGTCGGCATCGTCCCCGGCATCGGCGGCGACGATATCGTCGCCATTGCCCAGTACTATCTCGATCCCAAGACCATGGCTGCCGAAGTGGCCTTCCTCGTCCAGGACGAGTGGCAGCAAAAGGGCATGGGCACGTTCCTGCTCGACTACATTACCCAGGTGGCCAAGCAGCGAGGCGTCAAACGCTTCTATGCCAAAGTGTTGCCCGACAACCGACCGATGTTGGCGGTCTTCCAGAACTCCGGGTACAAAGTCAACGTGGAATTCGATGGAGACGTCTACAACGTCTCGTACGACCTGACGAAAGAACAGACATAGGCATGACCGCATCCGGACGAAGAGCCGCTTTCATCCACTCGGAGCAGATCGAGCAGTACCGCTATCCAGAGGGCTGTCCCTTCCGTCCCGAACGGGCCGGACAGCTCCGAAAGACGCTGCACTCCATGGGGCTGCTCTCCGGGCAGGGAATCCGCGAGGTCGCCCCCGTTCCCGCCGATCGCCAGGTGCTCAAGCGATTCCATACCGCACGCTATCTCCACGCCCTCAAGAGTGCCGCCCGGGGCAAGTGGGACCTTCAGGCGCTCCATATGGGCATCGGAACCGAAGATGTGCCGATCTTCCGCGATATGTACGACTACGCCGTCCTGGCCGCCGGCGCCACGCTCGTCGGAGCCGAGCTGATTCTCTCGAACGAAGTCGATATCGCGTTCAACCCGTCGGGGGGCTACCACCACGCGTTTCCTGAGAAGGCCGCGGGATTCTGCTACATCAATGACAACGCGCTCGCCTGCTCGGTCCTGGCCGAGGCGGGCAAGAAGGTGCTCTACCTGGACGTCGATGTCCACAACGGTGACGGCGTCGCCCACGCCTTCTATGACCGCTGCGACGTCATGACCATCAGCCTGCACGAAAACCCGAAGATGCTCTTCCCCGGAACCGGCTTCGAGGATGAAATCGGCGAAGGGCGCGGCAAAGGCTTCTGCGTCAATCTCCCGCTGCCGGTGGGCACCTTCGATCGGGCCTACCTCCACGCCTTCGAAGCGATTGCGATGCCGCTGATCGGTGCTTTCGATCCGGACGTGATCGTCTTCGAGCTCGGCGTCGATACACTGTCGGGCGATCCCCTGGCCCATCTGCAACTGACGAACAACACCTATGTCGAGGTGATCCACCGCCTGCTCGATTTCCACAAGCCGATCCTCGCCACCGGCGGGGGGGGCTACAACGTCGAGAATTCCGTCCGCGCCTGGGCGCTGGCCTGGACGGTCTTCACGGGCGACGACGATCAGCTCAGTCTCGGCGCCCTGATGGGCGGCGTCATGATGGAGAGCACCGACTGGCAGGGGGGCCTCCGCGACCGCGAACTGGTCGTCACCGACGAACAGAAGCAGGCCGTACTGCCCGCCCTCGACACCTCCATCGAGATCGTCAAAGCCAAAGTCTTCCCCCTCCACGGCCTATGACGCGGACGAAGAAAGACTCGTAGGCCTCGTCTTGTCATCCTGAACGGGACGCGTTCATGTTCTGGTCCACCACGCGGCACGAGACAAACTGTGCGAGGCCTCAGACTTCTTCCTGGCACGTCTTGCCCGTCCAGAAGGTTCATCGCGCTATCTACAGATCATTGGAGAGAGCCAAAAAAAAAGACCCGAGGGTTGGCCCCCGGGTCGGATTCCTCGAAAGATCGAGAATCAACGCTTCTTGAAGGTCCCGTCGAGTTCCCCTTCGATCTCCGCCTTGACGGCGCGCTCGGTCACCGTGATCGGCTTCAGCGTCATGGCCACCGCCGAAGCGGCGATACAGGCGATGCCCGCCGGGAGGAAGGCCCACATCCACGCCTGCGCGTCGCCCATCACACCGCCGAGGATCGGGCCGACCAGCCCGCCGACGCCGTAGGCCATGAAGACCCAGGGATAATTGATGCCGACGTTCTTATTGCCGAACAGATCCGCCGTGGCCGCCGGAAACAGAGCGAAGTTGCCGCCGAAGTTGAAACCGATGATCGCAGCCCCGATATAGAGTCCGACTTCCTTGTTGCCGACGAAGAAGAAGGCGATCATCATGATGCCCTGCAACAGGTTCATCAGAACGATCGAATTCTTGCGTCCCAACTTGTCCGACGCTGCGCCCCATACGATACGCCCGAGACCATTGAGCAGGGCATAGAACAGGCCCATCGCCGTTCCCGTGATCACGGTGGCCTTGGCCGCCTCGACGCCGACCTTGTCCAGAGCGTACATGCCGAAGAGTTTGATGATGCCGATGACCATCAACCCTGCCATCGCGCCAACCGTGAAGTTTCCGAAGAGGATCCAGAACTGCGGCGTCTTGGCGATCTGGCTGGGCGTCATCTCGAGCCCGCCGGCGCTGCCGACTCCCGTCGTCGGTGGCGTCCATCCCTTGGGCAGCCAGCCCTCGGGCGGATTGACCATCACCAGAGATCCGAGCACCACCAGGACCGCAAAAAGCACCCCGTAAAGCTTGAACACGCTGCTGACGCTCCAGCCGGCCCCGAAGAGGCCCGCCCAGCCGGGGGTCAGATCGACCGGTCCGAACTGAAAGCCTTGGGTCAGCTTGACCCAAATCAGGGCGCCGAAACCGAAGCCGGCTACCGCCAGGCCCATGATCAGGCCCTTCTTGTCGGGAAACCACTTCGCCAAAGCCGCGATCGGACAGACATACCCCAGACCGATCCCGGCCCCGCCGAGCAGTCCAATACCGACCAGGATGCCCACAAAGCTCGAGCCCGCAAAGCCGGCCAGCAAGTAGCCCAGTCCGAGGACCAGACCGCCGGTAATCGCCACGGTGCGCGGTCCCGCCTGCTTCTGCCACTTGCCCGCCACCAGAGCCATGACCACCGCGAAGGTCACCAGCCCGACCGAGAATACGATCTGGGTCTGGGCCTGGGTGAAGTTGAATGGCTCGACCGTCAATTTCTTTGTGAACGCTGACCACGCATAGATGGCGCCGAGGCAGAGCTGGATGAGGATGGCGCCAACCACGACCAGCCAGCGATTGATGACTTTCCCCTCAGGCATGAGATTTCCTTCCGTAAAAAGTCGGCTTCTGCAGAAATGGACATTAGGCCTATATTCTCCAAGGAAATCGGCTTCACGATTTCCTTGGAGAATGGTGGAAGTCAGCTATAACCAGATCTTGGGGTTTGGCAAGGAAGAGCCGGAAACGAGGCTCTTCCTTCCCAAAGTAGGCCTAATGTCCATTTCTGCAAAACTCCAGTCAAAAACATGGCGGGGTGCATATCCGCAGATATGCACCCGCCATCGATGATTCTAGTCGAAGTGGCTCAGCCACGGCCCTTGATCAGGGCTTCGACGACGCTCGGGTCGGCCAGCGTGGTGATGTCACCGAGGTTGTCGGTGTTCTTCTCAGCGATCTTGCGCAGGATGCGTCGCATGATCTTGCCCGAGCGGGTCTTCGGCAGCGACGGAGCGAACTGAATGGCTTCCGGCGCCGCGATCGGGCCGATCTCCTTGCGGACATGCTTGATCAGTTCTTTCTTGAGTTCATCGCTGTCCTCGACGCCTTCTTTCAGCGTGACGTAGGCGTAGAGTCCCTGGCCCTTGACCTCATGCGGGACCGGGCACACCGCCGCCTCCGCCACCTTCGGATGCCCGACCAGGGCGCTTTCGACCTCCGCGGTTCCGATCCGGTGTCCGGACACATTGACGACGTCGTCGATCCGCCCCATCAGCCAGTAGTCCCCGTCCGGATCGACCCGACACCCGTCACCGGTGAAGTACTGGTCGGCGAACATCGTGAAGTAGGTGTCGATGAAGCGGTCGTGGTCGCCCCACATGGTCCGCATCATCCCCGGCCACGGCTTGCGAATGCACAGCTTGCCGCCTTCGTTCGGGTCGCACTGCGTCCCATCGTCGCGCAGGACAACGGGTTCGACGCCGAAGAACGGTCGACCGGCGCTGCCTGGCTTCAAGGTGTGCGCCCCCGGAAGATGGGTGATCATGAAACCGCCGGTTTCCGTCTGCCACCACGTGTCGACGATCGGGCACCGCTTGTGCCCGACATGCTCGTAATACCACATCCACGCCTCGGGGTTGATCGGCTCGCCGACGGTGCCCAGGATGCGCATCGTGTCGAGCTTGTACTTGCTGACCCATTCATCGCCGAGCCGCATCAGGGCGCGGATGGCCGTCGGAGCGGTGTAGAACACCGTGACGCCGAACTTGTCGCAGACCTGCCAGAAGCGACCGGCATCCGGATAGGTTGGAACGCCCTCGAACATCAGGCTGGTGGCGCCGTTGGCCAGAGGACCGTAGGTGATGTAGCTGTGCCCGGTCACCCAGCCGATGTCGGCGGTACACCAGTAGATGTCGTCGTCGTGGATGTTGAAGGTCAGCTTGTGGGTCAAGGTCGTGTGCATCAGGTAGCCCGCGGTCGTGTGCACGACGCCTTTGGGCTTGCCGGTCGAGCCCGACGTGTAGAGGATGAACAGCGGGTCTTCTGCCTTCATCTTCTCGGGCTCGCACTCTTCGCTCGCGCCCGCCATCGCCTCGTGGTACCAGAAGTCCCGACCCTCCTGCATGTTGCAGGCGTCGTCGGTGACCTTGACCACCATGCAGCTCTCGATCGTCGGGCAGCTTTGCAGCGCCTGGTCGGAGATGCTCTTGAGCGGAATGGCCTTGCCCGCGCGACGCGAGACGTTGCACGTGATCAGCATTTTGCAGTCCGAGTCATTGACCCGCCCGCTGATCGCATCGGCGCTGAAGCCGCCGAAGATGATCGAGTGAATGGCGCCGATCCGCGTGCACGCCAGCATCGCCACCACCAGCTCGGGAACCATCCCCATGTAGATCGCGACCCGATCCCCTCGCTGAATGCCTTTGCTCTTCAGCACGTTGGCGCACTTGCACACTTCCTTGTGCAGTTCTTCATACGTGAACTTGACCACGTCGGCGTCCGCGTCACCCTGCCAGATGATGGCCGTCTTCTTGGCGATCGGGGTCCCCAGGTGCCGGTCCAGACAGTTGTAGGAGATATTCAGTTGCCCGTCGGCAAACCAGGTGTGCTCGATCTTCCGCGCCTTCGTGTCCCACGTATATTCAAGGCTTTTCGTCGGTTCCTTGAACCAGGAGAGCGACTTGGCTTGTTCGAGCCAGAAACCGTCGGGATCCTTGATCGATTTCTCCCACATCTCCTGGTACTGGGCATCCGACGAGATGTGGGCGTTCTTCTGAATGGCCTCGGGCGGCGGGAACGTCCGACTCTCCGTCATCAGAGAGTTGATGGCTTTCTCTTGCGTCATTGTGTTCTCCTTTTACGTGATGAATATTTCCGGTCAAAGGCTTCTCACTCCGCTCCTCGCCACAGATGTCAAGTCCGCCCAACATCGTCTCTGTGTAGACGGCGGGGCTGAGCGAAATGTAAAAGCAACTTTATAATGCCGCAAAAAGGAGATGTCAAACCAAAATTCAGAACTTGTATTTCAGCGAGGTCTGAATACGGACATCGTCGGCGTCGCCCGGACCCCGGTAATCGGTCCGCCAGTGCGACAACTCTACGCCGACGTCGACGTTCTGGTTCAACGCATAGATGGCATTGCCGAAAACCGAGCGGTTCAGCGTGCGATCGCCCACGTTGACATCGTCGGCATCCACGTCGTCGATGCCGATCCCGGCGTTGAACGTCCACCGGTCCCAGGGCGTCAACGCCAGGGCGCACCAGCCGCCTTTGCTGCTGATTTCGCGGTCGTGCCCGTCTGCGCCTGCGGTGCGGACGCCCTGGCCGATGCCGCCGAAGTAGGAGTCCAGGTTCTCACCCCGGAACAGCTCCGCCTTGAAGGTGATCCAGTTCGTGATCGGCTGAAGGAAGTC
>CAZTGH010000004.1:0-40066 GCA_964612985.1 uncultured Pirellulales bacterium | reverse complement strand
ACAAGCAGATGATGTCGGCTGAGTACTGGAACGAGCGGACCGTAATGTAGTTGCCGATGGCGATGGCCTTCTCGCGGTCCAGCACCTTTGCCACCCAGGCGACTGAATCGAGATCGTCGTGGTTCTGCCGATACGACAGCAGGGATTCCACGTCCGACTCTTCCAGGCCGGGCAGGCACAGAAGGACCTCTTTCGAAGCTGTGTTGACGTTGACCAGCCCGGGCCGCGTCTCCTCCTCGCTGGTGGTCAGCTTGTCGGCCAGTTGCTCGAATTCCTCAATCTTCAGCCCCGCGCCATAGTAGAAGGCCATCACGCTGTTATAAGACGGACTGATGGGAACGTTGTTCATGATTTCCAGAGCACGCTCTTCGCTGGTCACCTCCTGCAAGGCGCTTTGCAGCGTGGTACGGACGCCGGCGTCGTTGAGATAGATCCGCTCCTCGCCTTCGCTGTCCGTGTTGTTCTCCACGCTGTAGACGGTAACGTAGTCGTAAAAACCGCCCTCGAGCCGTCCGTTGCGATTGTCCGACGGAGCGCTGTTGTCGCCGTCGTTTTCGTTGTCGTCGAGCACTCCGTTGAGATTCGTATCCTCTCCGTATAGCAGTTCTTCCGACGCCCCCTTGACCAACAGGATCTCATCCACCGTTTCAAAGGGCGCGTTCTTGCAGTTGTACGGCTCCGACAGCAGAAGGTAGTACTCGTCCTCGGCCCCTCCCGTCGTCACGTCGCCGTCCTCGTCGCGCCAGTCGATGATCGAAGCCGCCAGCTCGGACGTCATGCCCGGAAGCTTCAGCAGCATCTCGAGCGACGCTGAGTTCAGGTTGATCTTGCCCGCTTCATCGGTCAGTCCGTAGTCGAACTCGCTGTCATCTTCCAGGTTGGAACGCAGCACCCAGAAGTAGCCTTGGCCGACCTGCAACTGCTCCCACGGGACGTCCTCCTCCAGCGCCGTCGCGTCGGTCGCGTTGGCTGCCAGCTCCGACCGGATGTACTGGCACGCCCCCGAGGCGATGCAGTCCGCTTCGATCGAGGCCACCTGATTCGCCGAGACGATCGCCGCTACCCGCATCGACCGCGCGAAGACCAGCGCCAGCCCCGCCAGAACCAGGACCACCCAGATCGTAACGATCAGGATCGTCCCGCCCGCTCGGCCGAATGCAGCGCGATGTCTCAGGCTGGTCTTCATAATCCCTGCTGACCTCCTCCCTGCGTCGGCGCCCCACCGCCGCCGGCGCCCGAGGCCTCGCTGGACTCCGTCGATTCTTCCGTCGCCCGGGCCCAGACGCCGCACGGAAGTGCAAAGGCCTGGACGAGCCGTCGTTTTTCCATCTCCTCGCTGGAACTTCGAACCTGGTTGGCGATCTCGATATCGATCTCCACCGCCTTCGGAAGGCTGTTCGCATCGGCGGTCGAGTCCCATTCGTCGAGCCAGCCGTCCCCGTCGAAATACCGCAGGTTCAACGACATCACGTTGCGACACAGCACCTGCTCTTCCGGATCGACGTCCTTCGGGGACAGAAGGTTGGTCGTAATCTTGCGCACCAAACGAAAGCTGTCCCGGGCGCTGGTGTCGTCATCGTCGGCCTCTTCCAGGGCCAGTTCAATCTTGCCAATCCCCCCCACCGGCTGATCCGTATCCGCGTAGGTCTGCGTCGTGTGGAATACGAGATCGTCCGCGTCGGCGCCTTGGCTGCTGCGAGAGTCCGTTCCGATGAACGCCCCCGCCAGCGCTCCCTTCGGAGGCAGAACGCCCGAGATATCCTGCTTGAGCAGTTCGATGGCGCGGATCGCCTGACTCGTGGGCTCGACCGCCGCCAGGGCGCTGCGGCGTGCCTTGAAACCGGTGTAGAGCGCGGTGTAGAGACAGGACGCCGTGACCACCATCAACGTCATCGCGACGAGCAACTCGAGAAGCGTAAAGCCTGCGATCTCCATCCGGACGCGAGCCATCTCACTCCTCCTCCGGATAGACCAGCGTGCTGAGCGTCACCTGACGCTCGCGCCCCTGCGACGTCCAGAGCACTTCCACATCGAGCTGACGAACGGTCGATTCCGTCCAGTTCGAAACTTCCGCGTTCCACTGATAGCCGGGCCAGTCGGTGCCAAAATCGCCCCCTTTGCCGCCCGTCTCCCACTCTGTCGACGCCACCAGTTCCGCGAGCTTCGTGTTCGCCAGCGAAACCGCTTCGATCTCCCGTCGGGACTGCCCCCCCAGCCGCGTGCAAAGAGAAATCGTCCGCATCGCCACCGGCATGATGATGCCGATCAGCACCACCGTCGCCAGCAGTTCGACGAACGTGAAGCCGCTCGAGCGGGCGCTTCGGACCTTATTGTCTCGCGGCGTATTGCTCATAGGTTTCCTCGCTCTCGACGATCGAGAACGACTCCGTAATGCTGGGACACGACACCTCGAGCGCCCGCCCCCGCCGATCGATCAAACGAATCGTCGCGGCCGTGACAGCGCCCTGCGGCGTGAACTCCACGTACACGTCCCCCTCTTCCTCCTCCACGTCCTCCAGTTCCATCGCCATGTCCTTCGGAAGCGTGAAGATCTGCCCGAACTCCGTCTCGAGCTCGTCGAACGCTCCGGACTTCCAGGCGGTCAGCCAGTAAACCCGGTCTCTGGTGTCAAAGTTAAGCCGATAGATGACGCCCTCGCTGATTGCCTGCGACCGGGCGAACTGAGTCAGCGCGAGAATCTGTGCCGCCGTGTCCTGCGCCTGGCGCGATCCGAAGAACCCGCGCAGCGACGGCGCCGCCATCGCCAGCACGGTCGAGAGAATGAGCATCACCAGGATCAGTTCCAGCAGGGTGAAGCCCTTGGCTCTCGCAGATTGCAGTCGGCTCGCGTTCATGGTCCTGCCTGCGCCCGGTCAGCGCCGGTCCTCCGACCAGTTGGTGATGTCGTCGTCCCCGCCCATCTTGCGGTCGGGCCCGAAACTGTAGAGATCGTAGCCTTGCTCGTTGTAATTGCCGGGATAGCGATACTGGTATTCGCTGCCCCACGGATCTTGGGGAACATCGCGCTTGAGATAGGGCTGCTGCCAGCCTTCGGAATCCGACGCGGGCTTCTCGACCAGTGCCCGGAGGCCTTCGCTCGTCGTCGGATAGCGGCCCATGTCGATCTCGAAGGCGTCGAGGGCCACTTCGATCTGCGCGATCTGCGTCCCCGCCGCGGTGACCTTGGCCTGCTTGGAGCGCCCCGTCAGCTTGGGCAGCACGATGGCCGCCAGCGTCGCCAGGATCACCAGCACCAGCATCAGTTCGATCAGAGTAAACGCGCGACGAGATGCCCGTCCGTTTGTGTTTTGAAGCTGTGGTTTCATCTTCGTTCCCAACTCAACTGTTTGCGACATGGCTCTCTCTATCCGGATGACACCAACGCATCCGATGCTCTCTCGGTCCGTCTATCGGATCAGTTCCTGGAGATTGAAGATCGGCAAAAGCATCCCGATCACCACGGTCCCCACCAGCACCGCCATCAGGAACAGTAGCGCCGGTTCGATCAGGGTTACCATCATTTTCAGATAACGATCCAAATCCGCTTCATAGGCTCCGGCCAGCCGGACCAGTTCCTGATCGAGACGCCCGCTCTCCTCCGCCACGGAGATCATCTCGATCACCGCCGGCGGAAACAGCACGCGACACCCTTCCAGGCTGCGGGCCAGCGGATGGCCTCTCTGCACGTTCTCGATCGCGCTGCTGACGGTATCGGCCAGCACCTGGTTGCCGATGGCCTCTTTGGCCACCCGCAGCGAGGCGATCAGGGGCACCCCGGCGCCGACGAGCGTGCCCAGCATCCGGCAGAACCGCACCAGCGCGAAACGCGAAACACCCGTGCCAAACAGGGGCACCCGCAACATGAGCCCTTCCATTGTGCGTCGCCCTTCTTCTTTCGTCAGCATGCGCTGGACACCGAAGATCGCCAGCGCCGCGGCCATGACTAGAACGTACCAGTACCCCAACAGGAGGTTGCTGGCGATGACGATGTACCGGGTCAAGGTCGGCAGCGACCCTCCGAACTCCTCGAACATCGTCGAGAAACGAGGGATGAAGAACGTCAGCAGAAAGACCATGATCGCGCCGCTGAGTACCGCCAGAATAATCGGATAGACCAGTGCCCCCTTGACCCGTCCTTTGAGATCGGCTTCGCGGGCCCGGAATGTGGCGATTTGCTCCAGCACGATATCAAGAAACCCACCGGTCTCGCCCGCCCGCACCATCGCGACATAGATCGGCGAGAACGCCTGCGGGTGAAGGCTCAGCGCATCGGCCAAGGCCATGCCGCCCGCGACCTGATCGTGGATGGTCGCCCAGAGTTTCTTGGAAGCCGTCCTCGAGGCCTCGCGACTGAGGATCCCCAGCGCCCGACTCATCGGCACCCCCGCCGCCAGAAGGTTCGCCAGTTGGCGCGTGAACGAATCGATCTCCCGTTTCGAAACGCCCCCGATCTGCGAGAGCCAGCCCTGCGACCGGGCGTCCTCGGTCCTCTCGATGGAAACCGGGCAAAGCTTGCGCCCATAGATCAGTTCGATCGCGGCGGCCCGGTCGGCAGCCACGAGCTTATCGACCGTCTCCCGGCCCGCAGAATCGATCGCCTTGTAGGTGAATGTCGCCATCGTTTGCTCTTCTCGCTCTAGGAGGCGTCCGCCAGGTCCATCGGCTCGAACATATCGTCCTTGGTGACTCGAAGGATCTCTTCGATCGTCGTCCGCCCCGCATGCAGGTGCCGGAACCCATCGTCGCGAAGGCTCGTCATCCCCTGCTTGGCCGCCTCCGTCCGAAGCGCGCGAGGCGAAGCATTGTCGAGAATCAACGAACGAATCTCGTCGGTGACCACCATCATCTCGAAGATACCCATACGCCCCCGGTAGCCCGTGCCCTGACAATTGCGACAGCCCTGTCCCTTGTACAGCTTCTGGGGGAGCCGGTCCTTGTACCGCCGACGGAGCGGCGCCATCTCCTGTTCGGGTAGTTCCTCTTTGCACTCGGGACAGATCACTCGCACGAGCCGCTGCGCGACCACCGCCTCCAGCGACGAGGCCACCAGATAGGGCTCGATGCCCATATCCACCAGACGGGTCAGCGCCGTGGGGGCATCGTTGGTATGCAGGGTCGAAAACACCAGGTGACCGGTCAGGGACGCCTGGATGGCGATCTCGGCCGTCTCGACGTCGCGGATTTCGCCGACGAGAACCACGTCGGGGTCGTGACGCAGAATGGACCGCAGTCCGCTGGCGAACGTCAGTCCCGCTTTGCGCGAAACCTGGATCTGATTGATCCCATGAAGCTGATATTCGATCGGGTCTTCGATCGTAATGATCTTGCGTTGAATGTCGTTGATCTGCGAGAGCCCCGCATAGAGCGTGGTCGTCTTGCCGCTGCCGGTCGGCCCGGTCACCAGGATGATGCCGTGCGGCCTATCGAGAATCATCCGCGTAACCTTCAGATCGCGAGGCGACATCCCCAGCCGGTCCAGGCCCAGAAGCACCGAGGAACGGTCCAGAAGACGCAGCACCACCGCCTCGCCATACAGCATCGGAATCACGGAGACACGCACGTCGATCTCGTGCTCGGCGATGCGAATCTTGATCCGCCCGTCCTGGGGAACCCGTTTTTCCGCGATGTCGAGCTTGCTGAGGATCTTCAGACGCGACACGATCGCTGCCTGGAACTGCTTGACCTCCGGCGCGACCGAAGCCTCCTGAAGAACACCGTCGATACGGTACCGCACGCGCAGCGTATCCTCGAACGGTTCGATGTGCACGTCGGTCGCCCGCATCTCGATCGCTTCGCTGAGGATCTGGTTGACGAAACGGATGATCGAGGCGCCCTCAGCCGCGTCGGTCAGGTCCATGTCGTCGTCGGAGTCCGTGTCGATCACCTGGAGGCCGTTCTCGCCCGCCTCCGAGAGCATCGACTGAACCGTATCGGCGCCGACGCCCAGGTGCAGCTTGATGCATCGGTCGATATCCGCCAGCGGCGCCAGGGCCACCTGGAAATCCTGCCCGGTCGCCAGACGGAGCTCGTCGATCGCCGAGGTGTCGAACGGGTTGCTCGTAACCACCAGCACCCGCCCGTCTCCGTCTTCGACCGGCATCACCCGCTTGTCCAGGAGAACGCGGGCCGGAAACTTCGCGAGGAACTGCTTGCCGAAGACGCACTGGTCCATCTCCACGTACGGACAGTCGAACTGCTCGCTCCAGAAGCGCAGCAGCGGTTCCTCGGCCAATCCACAAGCCGCGAAGGCCCGGGTGGGTGGCTCGCCGGCAGCGAGTAAACCCTGAACTCCCCGGGCCGCGGATTCGTCGATCAGCCCCTGTTGCACCATCTTGTCCAGAAGTGTATTCATGGGGCCTACCGTAACTTAGTTCAACATGCCCATCAGCACCAGTTGGGCTTCCTGGCGCAGGCTCAACACCTCGCGCAGCTCTTTCTGTGCCGTCGCCAGTTCCGCCTTGGCCTTCTCTTTGGCCGCACGCAGCGCCGTGAGCTTGGCCTTGATCTCTTCCGGCGTCGCCGCGGTATTCTCCAGCGTCGTCTGGAGGGCGTCCGAGGCCTTGTCTACCTCCGTCGGTTCGCCCTGTCCGAACGGGCCCCGAGGACCACGCGCGCCAGGACCAGCCTGAGCGCCCTGAGGACCGCCACGCCGACCCACACCCATCCGGAACATCCCGCCCGGGCCGGCGCTCACCTGCCGATTCAGGTTCATGACCTTCATCAGGCGCGGACCCAGAATCGTCCACTCTGCATCACTGACACCCAGTTGCTCCTGCATCCGTTGCTGCATCATCTGCTGCATCCGCTCGGGATCGAAGTTCCGCATACCTCGCTCGCCCCCGGGACCCTGGCCGCGATTGCCGCGTTCCTGGGGTTGCGCCAGGGATAGTCCTGCCGCCAGAAGTGTGACGAGACAGCCAACGGTTCCGATACTGATCGCCTTTCGTACCATCTTTGCTCTCCTTTCAATGGTTTGGGTTCAAATCACCGCCGACGAAACACGTCGTGGATGACTTCACGTCAGGCTAGTGGCTCGTCGGCGCATCCGGTTACACCGGGCGAGCGTTTTTGCCAGACACGACCTCGTCCCTCCGCTTTCGTGCAACTAGGGACGCGAAGCACCCGATGGATATTTCATCTTTCGAGCGAAGCGATCTGCTGAGGGAATGCACGTGCGGCGCAGCACCGTGGGAGACGAGAGACAGAAGAACCGCACGGCCGTCACGCTGTCACACCCTCAAGACCCCAGCGGCCCTCCGTGCTCCGACTGGAGATGTCAGATCAGATTACAGCGTTCGACCGGATTCTGCAAAGACTATCCTCGCCTGGCCCCCTCGGCTCGATTCTCGCAAGCTGCCGAAGGGAAATCCAAGAAAGCACATGGGATTACTGAAAATTCCTCTACCTGCCGCAGGAACCGAAACTTAGCGCGATCCTTCGCAAGGCTCGCAGTCCGTCTCGTCGCAACCAACCGAGACCATCGCGGGACGCCGCTGCGTCTGCGAAGACGCCCCTGCCCCTGATTCGCTCTGCGATCCCGGACGTGCCGAGTGGCCACCAAGATCTTCGGGCCACTGGCGTAAATCCTCTAAAACAAGCTGTTCCAGAGACTTACCGCATTGATCGGCGATGTTCCGAAACCATGCGACGGCCGCCGCGACCACCTCCGGGTCGAGTTCATACCCCGCGGAATCCTCCAGGATTCGCAGGGCCTCAGAGACCGTGCGGGCACAATGATAAGCTCGCGTCGCGGTCAGGGCATCGAACGTGTCGGCCGCCCCGATGACGCGGGCCCCCAACGGAATCGCAGTCTTGGCCAGCCCGTCGGGATAGCCGTGACCGTTCCATTTCTCATGGTGGTGGCGGACGATCATGACTTCCCGCTCCAGGAAGCTCATCTTCTCCAGGATGCGGACGGCGATCATCGGGTGCTGCTCGACCATCGCCCGTTCGTGGACCGTCAACTCCCCCGGCTTGCACAAAATGGCGTCAGGAATCCCGATCTTGCCAATATCGTGGATCATCGCGGCCCGCCGGATCAGATCCACGTGCTTGGGCCCGAGCCCCATCGTCTGAGCGATGCCCACCGAGTAGTGCATGACGTTCTCGGTGTGCGTCTTGGCATAGGCATCCTTCGCTTCGAGGGCCTGAACGAGTCCCCAGATGCTCTCCATGAACATCTTTTCCGCTTTCTCCGAAAGCCCGGCCACTCGGCGTTGGAGCGTCTTGATCCGGTCGATTTCGATATCGTTGGTGTTGAGCAGTTGGGCGATGTTGGCATCCCAGAGCCGAACACAATTCCGCCCGGCGTTCTTGGCGTCATAGAGGGCCAGATCGGCTCTTCGCATCACGTCCCGGGGATCGTTGTGCTCCAGGTCGCTCTCGGCTACCCCGCAACTGATCGAAACCGAGGTATCCTGGGGAAGTCGAATGGTCTGCGCCTTGACCCGGATCCGTTCGAGCAGGACCTTGGCGTCCTCCGCCTTCGTCTCCGGCATCAAAATGACGAATTCGTCCCCCCCATAGCGGGCCAGGACGTCCGGAACCCGTTTCTCGGCATTCATACACGTGGCCAGCCGCCGGATGGCCTCGTCGCCCGTAGCATGGCCCAGGACGTCGTTGATCATCTTGAAATGGTCGAAATCGATGATCGCCACGGAAAATGGACGTTTGTACCGTGCGGCACGGGCGCATT
The DNA here is from genome assembly GCA_964612985.1 of uncultured Pirellulales bacterium. Taxonomy (GTDB): domain Bacteria; phylum Planctomycetota; class Phycisphaerae; order Sedimentisphaerales; family Anaerobacaceae; genus Anaerobaca. Next base: position 31,371 of record CAZTGH010000004.1, on the reverse strand, counting down.
CCGCCTGAAGCTTGTCTTCGAGCAGCTTGCGGGAGCCGACCCCGGTCAACGCGTCGGTCAGCGAGCTGAGGCGTGCCTGCTGATACCGCGTGGCATTGGTCAGGTGGGCCGTCAGAATCTCCCGGGTCAGCTTGGCCTTGTAGGAGATGAGTTCACGATTGGAGGCCACCGCCGGATCCAATCCGCACATGCACAGATAGCCGGAAAGCCGCTTTTCCTTGCCGATGCCCGCCTCCTTGAGCCCGACCACCTTCAGGGGAATCACCACGCGGGGGGGCTTGCCGCCGCAGCTCTCGCATTCTGGGGAAATCTCGTCCGTGCAGTAACCCGCCTGGGCCAGTTCCTGGAGAGTCGTTGCGTCCCCTTCCATTTCCATACAACCGCCCAGACAAGGGCAACGGTTGGAGCTGAGCAATTCCGGCGGTCCCGCCTCCTGCCCGGACCGATACAGGCACAGAATGCAGTTCTCGGCGCCGAACAGCTTGGGAACCTCCGCCGCAGCAATCTCCGCCGCCTCGTTGAGGTCGATGCTCTTGAGACAGTTCGACAGCATCGCCACTTCTTCGGCTGCCGCCCGGTCTTCGACGAGTTGCCGGCCCATAATGTCGCGGGCCGAAAGAATCCCCACGACCACACCGTTATCGACGATCGGCAGGTGCCGGATGCGATGGCGGGCCATGATCTCGCGGACCTGACTGGTGGGCGTACGCGGTGTGCAGGAGATCACCTGCCGGGTCATAATCTGATGAACATACGCCGAATCGCGATGCGCCGCCGAGTCGGCGATGAAGTGCGCGATATCCCGCTCCGTCACCAGCCCGATAAACTTGCCGTTGTCATCATTGACGATGAGGCAGCCGACGTTATGGGCCAGCATCTTGGCGGCAGCCTGTTTGATGTTCTCGTTCGCGCCGACGGTTACAATCGCCGCCGGACGATCACCTGATTCGAGCATGGCAGGCCCTTCGCAAGGTCAGTCCGTGTTCACCTTATGTTCCGCGTTCCTGTCCCTCGTCAGGACAGGTGTATCGGCCCGCTCCCACGGTCACTTTAGCACCGATCGCCAGCAATAAGCCCCGCCGACCGTGCCCTGTAGGGCAGAAAAGCCCCTGATCTGACCGGAGAAATGCACGCCGGTTCACACCCGCCGGTCCTCCGTCGACCCTCCAGGCAAACCCCTTGGCCCCTCCGCTCGTAACAGAAGCATACCAATCCCCCTCGCGTGCCGTCCCGATCGGCAGAAAAGCTGCTTCAAAAGAAAAAAAGCGTTACGCAAGCATGCTATAATGGCACTTGATACCAGCACGAACGAATTGAACACGGTTGGGTACCCGCATGGAAATGCAGGCAGATTACATCGAACTGGTCGAAAAGGCCCGCCAAGGCGACAAGCAGAGCCTCAATCAACTGGCGGCCCTGGCACGCGAACGCCTGCGCGTTTATGTCTACCGCTTGACCCTCAAAGAGGATTTGACGCAGGAAATTGTTCAGGAGAGCTTGTTAGAAATGTGCAGAGTACTGGGCAAACTCAAGCAGACCGATCGCTTCTGGTCCTGGCTGTACGGCATTGCCACCAACAAGCTTCACCGCCACCATCGAACGGAGAAGGCTTTGAAGAAGGCTGCCGCATCTGAAGAACGGCGTCGCGGACCAATGCGGGAACGACAGGGAGGGTTGGAAAACTTGGTCAGCCAGGAACTCAAGCAGATCGTCTCGACGGCCATGCAGAAGCTGCGGACGAGGCACAAAGCCGTGCTGGTCATGCGTTGTTACGATTGCATGTCCTATGCCGAGATTGCCGATTCTATGGGTTGCAGCGAGTTCAGCACACGGATGCTCTTCGTTCGAGCCAAGAAAGCGCTGCAGAAGGAACTCAGCCGTAACGGCTTTGGCAAGGGTTCCCTGCTGGCCGCTTTGGTCGTTTTTGGCAAGATGACCGCTCCCAGCGAGGCCGCTGCCGCCCAGCTCACCGTCCCGGCAGCGATGACCAAGGTCGGCGTCCTGGCCGGCGTGGCCGGTATGGCGACCACCAAGACCGCTCTGGTCACCGCTACCGCCGTCGGCGCTCTGGCCGTCGGGACCACCACCACCAGCTATCTGCACAGCAACGCGAATCCTCCGGCCGTCCTGCCCGATGCCAACTCGCGCATCGCCGCGCCCCTGGGCGCGCCGGACGCCGCCCAAGAAAAATTCTGGTACTACTTCCCCGAAGGCCCGGATGGCCCGGTAATGGTGCGAGCCGAACTCAACGGCACCACCGATAACTCCTCTCAGCAACGTCTCCAGGACGATCAGGCCAACTACTGCTACCAGGGCGGTTCGGTCGCGATCAACAATCATCGCATGTGGATGAGCGACCTGAGCGTAATGAGATTGCCGACGGACAGCCGTACGATGGCCAGTTTCCTCTCGCGTGCCGACGGTCAGCCGAACAGCGGTCAACCGGTGACCGTCCAGGGCTCGGGCTTGCTGGTGATCGTCGAACGACAGGAAGAGGACGGACGCGTCCGCGCCAGCCGTCCCGTGATCGTACGCCATCCGAACGTGCTGGAAGAAGACTACTTCCAGAGCGACTGGTCGGCCGGCGCCACCAGGGAAGACCATCGAGACGCCATGCACACTCGTGGATGGACGTACATGCGGATCCGCGGCCAGGTCAACGGCCAGGATGTCAGCGGAACCGGGCGGATTCCCTTCATCTACGCCGCCAGCCGCGAACACACTCCATGGCTCAAGCTGACCGTTGGCGACGGGATCACCCTGATCGACGGTCCCGCCGGCGCGATCGTTCAGGACCCCAACGGCTCGCCCACGGCGCGCTATCCGCAAGGCAGCTTCCTGCGGGGCATGAACCGCCCCTGGATGGGCCTGCACGTGATGGATACCGTCCGACGCGACGCCGCCGAGCAGAGGGTCAGCTTCCAGACCGAGATGATGGACGACGGACGCCAGGTCCAGGTCACCGTCGCCCAAGGCGCCAGTCAACTGGTCTACACGATTGACCTCGACGCCGATCTCATCCGAAGAATCGACTTCAAAAGGTCCGGCCACGCCGTCGGATACCTCGAGTTCGAGTATCTCCAGGATCTCAACACCGATCTCAGTGAGTTTGACGCGCCCGCAGGCACGGTCGAACGGACCTCGCTGAGACAGAGCCAGGGCCTGCTCTGGCTGGTCCAACTGGCCAATGGGGCCTTTGGAAACTGAGCCCTGGGAATCAGGTGGGAACTAACGATGCTGACGTTTCTCTCCGATAGAAGTAGGTCGAAGCACATTGCGAATGCTTCTGTTGGAATGGGATGGCTTTTGGAATCAGGGGGTTTGTCATGTTGAGGAAACGGCCGATAACGTCAAGACCCCACGGGTCTCGACGGAACGCAGACAAAGGGAGGACCGCCGGCAGGAACGGATCTGCCACGGTCGTCCCCGCCAGCCGGCCGTCTCCCGATCCATACGCTGCAATGGCTTCGCCGAGGACTTGTTTCACCATCGCCTCATTCTTGCACGACACCAGGGTTCATCCGCGGACTGGGGCGACCGAACCATCATCGCGTGCGACGGGCATCGTGTATCGGCCCGTCCCAACGCGTGGAGTCTGGACAAGATGTCCGAGTTCGGAGGATGCCTGCTTCAATCGTGCGTGTCCATCGCCGGGAAAACCACGGCCACTGCAAGGAGGCCAGCCACGCAAGGAAGCACCCGACGACGGAACCGATGGATCCTGGGGGGACGTCTTCGCGACCGAAGACGGCTTCGAGGACCGCATGAGGGACTCGGCTGAGGTAGTCCCTTCTGCGGCGCTCGCCATGGGTGATGACCAAACGCACGATATCCCACGAGGCTCCGGGGACGGCGCTTTCGCTGCCCCCGGAGTCTTATTGCACCCGAGAAATCTCGCCCGCGGGATTTCTCGCACCGATCGAAACGACAAGAGTCACTGGTTGTTGGGCGGTGGGTTTTGGAGCGGACTCAGAGTCCGCCTGCAAACCCGCAACGAACGCTGGAATTGACGGCCCCTATGAGACCGATTGAGTGGATACGATACATCCTTCTGTGTCTTCTTGGCACGGTTTTCACCGCCGAGACAGCCTATACCGATTGGACGTATCCGTACGCCGACGACTTCGAAACGAACAAGGCCGAATTCGACAGTTACCTGCATTCGAGGTTCGGCTCAGAGGACGCGACTCCCCTGCCGGGACCGTATCTGTACTATCTCTATGGCAGTCAGGGACGAGGACTGGCGTTTGTCGACTACAAGGACAAACCGGCCGAACTGGGTTACTGTTTCCCCATCGGCTCGACCCAGGGTCAGCGCGTCGTCAAGGGCACCCTGGATATCGACGTCTCCTTTCCGAGCAATGCGACCATCTCCCAGTGGGAACCGGGAAGCCTGTCCTACAAGACGTCCGGCAACGGTGCGACGTGGTCGGCGCCGGCCTCGCTCGGCGCCGGACACCATAGCCTGCCGATCTCGTCGGCCGGGGGAACATGTTACATCGTATTCTCCGGCACGCGCGTCATGATCGACAATCTCCGGGTTTTGCTCTATTCGGACCCCGCGACGATTCGCGTCCCCGGCAGTTTCGCGACGATCCAGGCGGCCATCGACGCGGCCGGAGACGGGGACGTGATCGAAGTCTCGCCCGGAACCTACCAGGGCTCGGGCAACCGTGACATCGACTTCCGAGGCAAGGCCATTACCCTTCGCAGCATGAATGGACCGGCCAATACGATCATCGACTGCGGCGCGGTCTCGGGCCGGAACAGCCATCGAGGTTTCTACTTCCACTCGGGCGAGGGTACCGACAGCGTGCTGTCCGGCTTCACCATCCGGGGCGGACGCATCTTCGGGTCCCAGGTTCCCTCGAGCGCCTCAAGCTGGAGCCGCAACGCGGCCCATCCCGTCGGCGGAGGCATCTACTGCGAATTCAGCAGCCCGACCATCTCGAATTGCGTCATCATCGATTCCGGCGCCGAGGTCGGCGGCGGCATCGGCATCGTCGGCGGCGCCCCGATCCTCTCCGATTGCACGATCCGCCAGTGCACCGCCGGAGGCTTCGGTTCCGCCTCCACCGGTGGTCGAGGTGGCGCGATCGCCCTGATCGGTACATCGGATGCCGCCATCGCCAATTGCACGATTGAAGACAACGCCGCCTACGACGGCAGTCTCGGCGGAGGCATCTACTGCTGGGAAAGCATCGCGACCGTCGCCGGAACGCGCATCACCGGCAACGTCGCGCCGGGCACCCTCCATGGCGGAGGAGCCTACTGCGGCGGCAGCGGCGCTGATGTCACCTTCCGCAACTGCGTCATCGCAGGCAATACCGCCAGCGCCGGCGCGGGTCTCTTCGCAGAGTGGAAATCCTCGTTCGGACCGGCCTCAAGGCGGACAAGCGTCGCCCTCGTCAACTGCACCGTCGCCGGCAATCTGCTTTCCAGCATGGTCGGATCGCCCAGCGGCGGCATCCAATCCACTGGCGTCGACATCCTGGTCAATTCGTCCATCGTCTGGAACAACAGCGGCACTGCCCTGAAAGTGATCGATTCGCTCCTGCGTGACCCCGTCTCCTATTCGGATATTCAGGGAGGCTACGCAGGCGACGGCAACCTCAACACGGACCCGCTCTTCGCGAATGAATGGGGAGGCGACTATCACCTGAAATCCATGTATGGTCGCTACAGTTCCGCCGGTGGCACCTGGGCCACGGACGCCTACCAGAGCCCCTGCATCGATGCGGGCGATCCGTCCGAGTCGGCTGCCGAAGAACCCGTTTCCAATGGGGGCCGCGTCAATATGGGCGCCTACGGCGGAAGCCGCCAAGCCAGCAAGAGCCCCGAACAACGGGTCTACCACGTCGACGGAAGCGCCGGTCGCAACACCAACAGCGGAACGAGCCGCAGCTACGCCTTCAGGACCATCCAAAAGGCGGTCGATGCGGCCCGCAGCGGCGATACCGTCCTCGTCTGGCCCGGCGTCTACAACCTCGGCCCCACCGACGAAATCACGTTCAACAGCAAAGCGATCACCGTACAGAGCGCCGCCGACGCCGCCGTGATTACAGCCACACATGGGTATGCGTTCTCGTTCTGGGGCGTCGAAAGCTCTCAGAGCGTCGTCGCCAACTTCGTAATCACCGGCAGTGGACAAGCCGCAGTTCTGTGCGCCCAGGGGGCCTCGCCCAGGCTGAAGAACCTGACGATCGTCCGCAACGACTTCGGCATCGCCGCCTACGACGGTTCCGACCCCGATATCGTCAACTGCATCCTCTGGGACAACGCACGAGGAGACCTGTTCGACTGCGAGGCGCGGTACAGTTGCGTACAGGATGGTTCTTCAAACAAGGGCGCAGGCAACCTCAGCACCGACCCCTTCTTCGCCGATCCGGACCACGGCGATTTCCATCTCCAGTCGCAGTTTGGGCGATATGTCGCCCAACGCGATGACTGGGTCACCGACGCGCTAACCAGCCCGTGCATCGACGCGGGAGACCCCGACGAATATCCGCGTGCCGAGCGCACGCCCAACGGTGGACGAGTCAACATGGGAGCCTATGGCGGAACACCGTATGCCAGTCTCAGCGGATGGCCTCCCCGGTAAGGAGGAACCACGCGGCCGCCACGCTGCGACGACGTAAGGAGACGTGAGAAACAAATGTATCGATTCTTGGCTTCGGATCGTTGTGGGGTGATTGCGTCTGCGAGGAGTAACTCCTGCCTGCATCACGCAAGCTCGGGTGTGGTGGTGAGAATGGGAAGGTCGGTGCCTGCATCGGCCCGGACAAAGGAGAGCGGTGCACGACCGTGGCGGTCCGCACCGGATCCTGTACTCGCTCTCCTTTGTTCGCTTACCGAACACAATTTCTACCGTTCTGCCGAGCACGGACGACGGCCACCAACTGCATGTAGTAGTTACACTTGCGGTTGACCACAAAATGTAGCCAACCCAGAAATTGTCGCACGTTTATCGAAATGGCTGCGTAGAGCGGATATTGAGCTTGTCAAGGGTGGACAGGGGTCTTATAATAGGTAGCCGTACGGATACGACCGTAGATTACCTAAAATCCGGAGGGTTGTGGGATCAAGACGAGATGTCATAACATCTCGATTCGAGCCGGCCAAGCCAGGGCGTTCACGCTGGTGGAAATGATCGTAGCCGTTTCCATCATTTCGGCGCTGATGGCCATCCTCGTCCCGGCGGTCAACCTGGTCAGGAACCAGGCGCGCGCCATCCTCGGCATGCACAACCAGAGGGAGATCAGCAACGCCCTGACCCTCTTTTCCATGGACAACAACGACCGCTATCCGGAATCGGTGGCGACCGTCGGAATCAGCGACCAGTGGAGTTGGTCCGATCCCACCAAGATGATTGGTATCGAGGAACGAAGTCCGCAGCTCCATCGTTCGATGAGCGCTTACCTGCGCGATTACATTCCCGATGCCAAGACGATGTTTTGCCCGAGCGCGCCGCGCCGGTACAAGTATCTCCAGGAAGCCTGGGATGCCGGCGACAACTGGGACAATCCGGATACGCCCCGCCAAACCGATCCGCTCGGCGGAACCTACTGCTTCTACTGGAACTACGTCGGATACCTTTCCGAATCGAAAACGCTGTTCAGAGGTCCGACCGGACCGGCCAGCATGGGCCGCTATAACCAACTGCTGGTCAGCGACTACTTCGGGTATGACCACTGGCGCAGCCCCGGTGCGTTTGGCAGTTGCGAAAGACTCAAGGGCGCCGAGGTGGTTCAAGAAACGCAATTGCTTTCGTCGTACTGGGCGGTTCCAGGCGATCCGGAGATCGGCATGCCCAAGGTAAAGCTGCGAGCGGCGTTTACCGACGGACATGTGGAAACCTACACGGCGTCCGAGGTGGTGCCCATGAAGATCTCCATGACGCCGCAGGGTGTGCCGCCCTACCCGGATGGCTCCACCGGTGGAACCTTCTTCGTCCCCGAGAAGATCCTGCCTTAGACGATGTCAAACACCTTGGTAAGCTGGGTGATCTCGAAGACTTTCTGGATCTTGGGGTCCAGGTTGTACAACTGCAAATGACCGCCGTTGTCGATCACCCGTTTGTGCACCTTCACCAGCAGCCCCAGAAACGCCGACGACATGAATCGCACGTCCTCGAAGTTCAGGACGAGCTTCTTGTTCAGATTCTCCTGGATCACCGGACGCAGGGCCTCTTCCAGCTTCTTGATCTGCTGATCGTCAAGAATGTTTTCATCGACGAACGTGACGATGCTGACTTCGGTCCCATACTCGACTTTGATCTTTGGTTCTGCAAATTCCATGGATACCCCTGCCCTGAATCCTCGTTCCGTAGGGTCTCGACGTATGCCGGGATCCCCGTTGGCTCCGCGGTGCGAGAAACTGGCCTACGCCCCGATATATATATCGGGAACGAAAGGGCGCACGACCCGCAAACACGGCTTGTATTGTAGTGATGGGCCCGTCGCGCGCGAACAAAAAAACGCAGAAACTCCGCACCGGCAGTGCGGTCCCCATACGATGGCGGATGCAGGCTCACCGTCGATCTCAAGACGGCTGGGATTCGAGCACGGCCCCGAGGATGGCCACGCCGTTAAACATGGCGTGCATGAACATCGACCGCAGCAGCGAACCGCTCTTCTCATAGGCGTAGCCGAGCCCCATCGACAGCGTAAAGAGCGCCGGCCAGTGCGTCGCGTTGCCGTGAACGAAGGCAAACAGCACCGACGTCAGGACGATGGCCAGCCAGGGACGCTCCAGATACGAGCGAAGCATCGACTGGAACAAACCTCGGAAGACCATCTCCTCGACTAATGGGGCCACCACCACCGCCAGGAGGGCCAGCAGCACGGACAGCGAGACGCTCGAGTACTCGGTCATCATCTGGAGCGCCTCGTGCTTGGGCATCTCGAAATCACGACCGGAAGAGAAATAGCTGATCAACTGACCGATCCACATGGTCGCGACAATCGCCGCCAGCACGAGCGGCCAGACCGCCAGAAGGTGGACGAAGGCGGCGCCGAGATCCTTGGGAATCGTACGCAGGCGCAACCCGAATCCTTTCAGTCCTCGGGCAAAGTGAATCGACGCCAAGGGTAGAATCAGACCGAAGGCCGTCAGCAAAGCGACCGCGGTGAACACCAGATTGTCCTGGATGACCTTCTGCACGCCTTCAACCGGGCGAATGAACGAGACGATCAGCGATTGCGCCACGACCGTGCCCAGCAACCACAGAAAGAACGGCAGGAACGGCAGGTAAGGCGGCAGGCTGTTGCGACGAGGCGGCGAATCGACCAGCGATTTGCGGCCCAGGGACGTCCGAACCAGCCACGTGGAGAAGATGACGACGCCGATCAGTGTGAAAAGATGGTCGACAGTAAACGTCTCGGTCAATTGTCTGAATGCATCGAGAGGCGTCATGAACCTTCGGTTTCGTAGAACATCCCGGGCCCGTCCCAAGAGGGTTGAAAAGCGTACACCGTTGCACTACACTACGCCGATGGGACCGGATCGTGCGAAGTATGGCAGAGCCGCCCGGCCTTTTCAAGGAAAATAGACCATGGATGTATTTCGGATTGAAGGACCGGTCCGCCTGTCGGGTCAGGTCACCGTCAACGGCTCGAAGAACGCGGCGCTGCCGATCATGGCGGCGTCGATCCTGGCGGAGGGGCAGTCCTCGCTGCTGGGCGTTCCGAGGCTGTCCGACGTGAGGGTGTTTGGAGACTTGCTGCAAACGCTGGGCTGCCAGGTCGAGCGAGGCGACAACGGACGGATGGACATCGATGCGACCGCGATCGACAACCCGGTCGGTGAGTACGAGATCGTGCGCAAGATGCGTGCGAGCATCTGCATCCTGGGTCCGCTGCTGGCGCGGTGCGGGCGAGCTGAGGTCTCGATGCCAGGCGGCTGCGCCATCGGCGACCGCCCGATCAACCTGCACGTGCGGGGCCTGCGCGAGCTGGGGGCCCGGATTCACCTCAAGAACGGCTACGTCATCGCCGAGGCCCCCGAGGGGCTCAAAGGCGCCAATATCTTCCTGGGCGGCTCGTTCGGCTCGACCGTGCTGGGGACCGCCAACGTGATGATGGCCGCGGCCTTGGCCAAGGGGCGGACCGTCATCGAATCGGCCGCCTGCGAGCCTGAGATCAGCGATCTGGCCAACTGCCTAAACGCGATGGGCGCCAGGATCAGCGGGATCGGCTCGCCTCGCCTGGTGATCGAGGGCGTCTCGCATCTGCGTCCGGTGCAGTATGAAGTGATCCCCGACCGCATCGAAGCGGGTACGTTCATGGTCGCGGCCGCCATTACACGGGGCGAGCTGAATCTGGTCAACTGTCGGATCGACGATATGATGGCGGTGGTGGACAAGCTTCGCAGCGTCGGCATCACCGTCGAGCCCACCGACGATGGCTGTACCGTGGTCGGAACCGATCGCATCAGCCCGACCGACGTGACCACGCAGCCTTACCCGGGGTTCCCGACGGATTTGCAGGCCCAGCTTATGGCACTGCTGGCCCTGGCCGACGGCAACAGCATGGTGATCGAGAAGATCTTCCCCGACCGGTTCATGCACGTGGCGGAACTGAACCGCATGGCGGCCGACCTGCGAAAGGAAGGGCCGGCGGTGATCGTCGCCGGCGTCAAGAACCTGGTGGCCGCCCCGGTGATGGCTTCGGACCTGCGGGCCTCGGCGGCCCTGGTCCTGGCGGGCATGGCGGCCGAGGGCACCACCATTATCAATCGTGTGTATCATATCGACCGGGGGTACGAGCGTATCGAGGAACGGCTCAACCCGCTCGGCGCCAAGATCTACCGCGAAGACGCCCCGGCGCCATAGATACCGAATATGTGAAACGGGTGGCAGCCTCAAGTCCGCAGGACTTGGGGATGGTCCCCATGGGCAAGACATCCCCAAGCTGCGATTGAGACTGCCCCCCGGATTTACCCGAGGAAGTTTGAATGGGAAAACGACGGCGATCCTTGAAGCTCGGCATTCTGGTCTTTCTGGTCGTGATCGTTGCGGCCGTCCTGGGCGTCAACTTTTTCGCCGATAGCGCCGTGCGCATAACCATCGATCGGGCCGGCACCCGGGCCCTCAAGGTCCCGGTGGAGGTCGACAAGGCACATCTGTCGATCTTCACGGGCACGCTGGATCTCGGAAACGTTACGGTGGCCAGCCCGGCTAAGTACGAGCAGCAACCCATGGTCGATCTGAGCCAGGGCACGGTCGAGGTCGAGACGAGATCGCTTCTGACCGACGAGGTGCTCATCCGGAAGCTCATGCTGAACGGCATGAACGTCTACATCGAGCAGAAGGGCCTCGACAACAATCTGCACGAGGTCATCCGGGCGCTGCCCCGCAGCGAAGACGGCTCGGGCAAAAGGGTGATCGTCGATCATCTGGAGATCAGGGATATCACGGTCCACGTCAAGCTGTTGGCGATTCCGGGCCGGCCGGAGTCGGCGACGTTCAAGCTCGGCACGATTCAGATAAACGACCTCGGGCGCAACGAGCGCCTGGACCTCGCGATGCTCGTCAGCAAAATCGCCCTGGCGGTGGCGACGGGGATCGCCGAACAAGGGGGCGGGGTCCTGCCCAGGGAGATGATCACCGGTCTGAGCACCGTGCTGGAAAAGGCCCTCGACATCGGTCGGATCATTCTGGGAAATGGACAAAACGGCGCCGGAGAAATCGGACGGGGGATCACCGAGGGACTCAAAGGCATCATCGCGCCAAGAGAACAAGAGTAGGGGACGATGCTCCGACGCATTCACCGGAGCCGCCCGACCCGTCGCACAGTGGAACGGGTGTGCCGCGCACACCCATGTAGGAGTGTCGCCATGCGAAAGTCCATCATCGCTGCATCGATCGTCTGCCTCTGCTGCCTCGCCCCCTCGTTCGCCCAGAAGACGCCCACGGGCAACCCAAAGGACTTCAAGGTCAAGACCTGCCTGCATTCGGTCAGCTACGCGGGTTTCTGGCGCGGCCAGGCGAGGTTGACGGTCGACGAATTTCTGCTCAAGGCCAAGGAGCTGGGCTACGACGGCGTGATGCTGATGGCCAAGAGGCCCCACGTTTCGCCCCTGGACTATGACGCGGACGCGCGCAAGACGCTGAAGCGGCGCATCGAAGAGCTGGACCTCGAACTGGTCTGCCTGGCAGGGTACACCGACTTCACCGCGGGGTCCGACAAGGCGGGCATTCCGAACGTCGAGATCCAGGCAGCGTACGTCGGTGAGCTGGCCAAGCTGGCTCGCGATCTCGGCACCAACGTGGTGCGTATCTTCACCGGTTACGAGCGGGCGGGCATTCCCTTCGACAAGCAGTACGCGACGGTGCTGGAAGGCCTGCGGCTGGCGGGCAAGGAAGCGGCCAAGTACGGCGTCACGCTGGCGGTGCAGAACCACCACGATATCGGCTCCCACCACGACACCATGTTCTGGCTGCTCAACGAGGTGAACCTGCCCAACGTCCAGGCGGCCTACGATCCGTGGACGCCCACGCTACAAGGGTTCAGCAGCGAGGAGCTTCGCGCGTCGGTTCTGAAGATGAAGCCTTACATGATCCACACGACCGCCGCCGATTACGTTCGCCAGCCTCGCTACCACTACGACAGCAGCCTGACCAACTTCATGGAGCAGGACGCGGTGCTGCGGGCGGTGCCGCTGGGCGCGGGCATCATCGACTACAAGACCTTCTTCGGCGCCCTGAGGGAGATCGGCTACCAGGGCTATATCGCCTATGAGATGTGCGAAGTCCTCGACGGAGGCGGCGATATCGAGAACCTGGACCGCACCGCCAGGGAGTCGCTCGCCTTCCTGAAAAGCTTCGAGTCTCGCTGAATCCCGTTTGTAGTGACGCCGTGAGGCGTTATCTCCCTCGCGGAATGTATGCCCTGACGGGCACACTACAAACCGACGGGCGATTGAACCGGAGGGGCAGTTTCTGCTATACTATGAGTACAGGCCCTGCGGGCGTGCGTGGGCCGGCGGAACGGGGCTTGGCCTGGGTTTTGGGCCGAGAGGAGGACGACAAACCATGGAAGCGGGAAGGATTCGGAATCTCACGTGGGCACTTGTGCTGCTCAGTACGTGGCCTTGGGTCGCGCCGACCGGCGCCGAGGAGCCGGCGGACCCAACGGGATGCTATGTGTTTTCGCCCGAGCGGAGCACGATCGTGCAGACCGGCGGGTTCGCGGGCGTGGACTGGACGTATGCCGTCGAGGGGCAGTTCTGCTTGATCGTCGATCCCAATCAGGGCGCGGCTCAGTTTGCGCGGGTCGACGCCAATGCAGTCGATGTGAACGAGCCATTGCGGACGCTCGATCCGAACGCGACGTTCAACCTGACGGGGCTGGTGGGCGAGATGCGCAACGACGGCATCGAGTTCATCGGGCAGACCCCCGACGGCAGCACGGTCGAACTGACACTGACGTTCACGGACGACACGGTGCACCTGACGGGCGGGACCACGCCTCCACCCAACAGCGCCGACTTCTTCGTCTTTGTCATCGACGCGATCGCCACGCGCAAATACGCCGGCGGCACAGGCGATCCCAACACCCCCTACCTCATCGCCACCGCCGAGCAGATGAACGCCATCGGCGCCTGCCCCGACGACTGGGACAAACACTTCCGACTCACCGCCGACATCGACCTGTCCGCCTATCAAGGCACCGAATTCAACATCATCGGAATCGATTACAGCGATTCCTTCAGGGGCAGCTTCGACGGCAGGGGTCATACGATCACGAATTTCACTTACGAATCGCAGGATGCCTCTTTCGTGGGACTCTTCGGGCGCGTCCTGTATGGCACCATCAAGAATTTGCACCTCGTCGACCCCAATATCCAGGCGCAAACGACAGCGAATGTCGGCGCGCTCGTGGGATTGAACACAATCGGCATGGTATCCGCCTGTTCCGTTCAGGGCGGGGACATCACAGGCAGAGAAGCCGTCGGCGGATTAGTGGGACATAACGCAGGCGGCACGATTTCCATGTGCTATGCCGCAGGGGCCATTGTCGGTGAGGAAGCCATCGGAGGACTGGTGGGACGGAACGGCCTGCGGTCGCCCGGCCTGGAGACATGGTACTACCCAGGGCAAATTGATCACTCCTATTCGACCGGCTCTGTAACGGGCGGCGCAATGGTCGGTGGGTTGGTCGGCTTCAATGAGGTGGGCATGGTAGAGCAATGCTACTCGACCGGCCCGGTTCATGGCGAAGAAACCGTTGGCGGTCTCGTGGGCCTTGGCAGCGATCGGGCGGAGGTCCTCGGTAGTTTCTGGGACGTCGAAACCAGTGGAACAGACGTTAGCGCTGGAGGGACCGGCAGGACCACTGCCCAGATGCAGGTCCGCGAGACATTCCAAGATTCCGGTTGGCACTTCATCGTCCAGGCAGACGGCCCCGACGACTTCTGGGCGCAGCCCGAGGGGGGCGGATATCCGATTCTCTGGTGGCAGCTTCCGGTCCTTGCGGAATTGCCCTTTGCCGACGGAAGCGGTGAACCCGACGATCCCTATCTCATCGCGACGTTCGAGCAACTCAATAGCATCGGCCGCAATCCCAGGCTGACGGCAGCCCATTTCAGATTGCTGAACGATATCGACGCAGAGGGTACGCCGTTCTTCACAGTCGGTGACTTCTGGTATCCATTTGAGGGCACGTTCGACGGCAACAACCACACGATCTCTCACCTGACCATTTCGGGAGAGGGTCACGTGGGATTCATCGGCATGCTGACGAATGGGGGGACGGTCAGAGACGTGGAAATCGCTGATGTCAACGTCACGGGGACGTGGAACTACGTCGGCGCCGTGGTGGGCTCCTGCGTCTCGGGCAGCGTGATAAACTGTCACAGTACGGGTGTGGTCTGCGGCGAACGCTACGTTGGCGGACTCGTGGGGTACAACTACAAGAGCGATATCCTCCAGTGCTCCAGCACCACGACGGTGACCGGGATCTCCGTCATCGGAGGGCTGGTCGCAATGAACATCAATGCCCGGCTCGAGCAGTGCTTCAGTACCAGCATCGTCACCGGAGAGTCGGGGTCTATCGGGGGATTGCTGGGTATAAGCTCCGGCATGGCGGAGATCGCCGACTGCTATGCATCAGGGGTGGTGACAGGCGAGCGAAACGTGGGCGGCTTGGTTGGAGATGGTTCGGTCGGTCGTGGCCTGAAGCCTTCGTCAAATGTCATACGCAGGTGCTATTCCACAAGCAGAGTCTCCGGAAGCTTCGACGCCGGTGGCCTGGTGGGCTCTAACGAAGGTGTCGTCGAGTCCTCTTTCTGGGATGCCCAAGTCAGCGTGAATACATCAGACGGGGGAATACCGAAGACGACGGCTGAGATGCAGACGGGCGGGACGTATCTCGATGCGGGGTGGGATTTCGTGGGGGAGACGGGCAATGGCAGTGAGGACCTGTGGTGGATCGACGAGGGGCGGGACTATCCGCGACTCTGGTGGGAAGCGGGGGAATCCATTATTGATAATTGATGATTGATTATCGCAGAATGGCGAGGCACGAGCCGTGGTTCAGGACATCGATACGTACGAGCAGACGCAAGAGAGTCTGGCCCTGCTCAAGCTGCTGGCACAGAGCCAGCGGAGTATCGAGGCGGGCAAGTACAAACCCGTCAGGAAGGCCTTCGCCGACCTGGTCGCTCGGGCAAGGAAACTGACGTGAGCTATCAGGTCCTCGTGGTCGCCGAGGCCGAAGAGGACATCCCCGACATCTACAAATACGTCCTGCGAGCCGATAGGCGCGGCCGTGCGGACCACGTGTTGCGGAAGCTACGGGAGGCGTGCCAGCGTCTGGCTCAGATGCCTCGGCAATGACACAGTCCCCCGAACTCGAGCGAATCGGCGTGTGCGGCTACCGCGAGATCCACTTCAAACCCTATAGAATCATCTATCAGATTGCTGGGCAAAAGGTGTTCATTCATTGCGTTCTGGATGGGCGCCGAGCCATGCAGGAGATACTGGAACGTCGCCTGCTTCGGTAGCTCCCCCGGCCGCTGAAGTCCCGCCCTCCGGTCTTGGAGGAATGCCAGGCACCGACGGTAGTGGCGAAGGGTCATTCGCCCTTACGCGCACCAGGGGCGTTGGCGGTGGAGGGGGGCGGCGAGGATTTTGTTGGCGATGATGACGTCTTCGCGGACCTGGAAGTCGAACATGCCGGCACAGATGAAGTCGGCGCCGCCTTCGTATGCGTATTTGAAGGCGCGGCTCGGCTGGATGGCGCCGGCGGCCATCACCTTGTAGGCAATCCACGGCGTCTTGACGGTCCGCATGAACTCGATGGTCTTGGCGGGCGTGCGCGACCAGACGTTGTCGTTTTCGGGCTGCCCGTCGGCGGACCAATAGGCGTGGCTGTGCAGGGTCTTCATGAAGAAGTCCGGCTGGATGCCCGCCTCGACCACTGCCATGGGGACTTCGACCTTATGGCCGGCGATGCCCGCGATGACGCCGTGAGACTTGATCCGATCGACCGCCTTGCCCAGCAGGTCTACTTGTCCGTTCTCGACGCAGGTGTCGCTGACGCCGCCATGAACGTAGACACCGATCGCGCCGTGGTCGACCGCGTCGTCGATCTGGCTCAGGTCGCCGGGGGTGATCTTGATCTGGGCGATCCATTGGATCGCGCCGCCCCGCTCGTCCCAGTAGCGACTGAGGATTCGCTTGCAGTGGTCGTCGAGGCGCAGGATGGCGGTGTTGATGCCCATCTCCTCGCAGAGTTGCAGCGTCTCCATCACCTTCTCGTCGGTGAAGTAGCTCTTGAGCAGCGACGAGACGTAGATCAGGTCGCGGCTGTGGGCGAACCCGCTGATCAGGTTTCCGCCGGCGAACATCCGGCTGATCCGGACCTTACCGATCTGCCCGGTCGGCATGCCATTCGGGGGATTCGTGGCGGGGGCGGGTGTAGACAGGGGCGAATGATGATTCGCCCTTACGGGGGACTGGGCGAGCAAGGCCCTTTCTTCGAAGCTCAGGGCCAGCGTGCCCGAGGCCGACCCGAGCAGCGATTTCTTCAGGAAGCTGCGACGATCCAGTTGATTCGACATGGTCCACCTCGTTTGCCGGCGGGGGCGAATCATGATTCGCCCCTACGCGGGCATACTACAAACTCGGATATCTGCACGAGATTATAAGATATCGCACGTGCTGTGTCCAGGGTCATCGCGGCAAGGGCGACGCATGCGTCGCCCCTACCAGACCGCCGTCGACAGGGCAGATTCGGCGGCGGGTATACGCGATCAGGCCTCGACGCGGCGGGTGAGCAGGCCGTACTGGTTGCCCTGCATGTAGTGCAGGGTGTGGAACTTCTCGGGGATCCAGGCGCCGTCGAAGCAGTCCGCCTCGGCCGAGGCGCCGACGACCTCGCAGATCAGCAGGTCGTGGGTCTGCACGCCATGCGTCTCGACGATCCGACACTCCAGGTGTCCCGCGCATTCGGCAATCAGTGGGGGCTGCACGACACTGGCGGGCGCCGGTGTCAGGCCGCAGTGGGCGAATTTGTCGATGCCTCGCCCACTGACGGTGCCCGCCAGGTGCGTCTGCTGGAGCAGAGATTCGTCCGGGACATTGATCGTCAGCTCGCCATTGTTGCGGATCAGTTCGTACGTGTAGCGAATGCGGTTGACCACGAGCAGAATCATGCATGGATCGGCGGTGTGGATGGGCGTCTGCCAACTGAACGTCATGAGATTCGCCCGCTCCATCGTCCCGCCGACGACCAGCACGACACAGCCGGGCTCGATGATCCATTTCGCCTGTTTCAGCGGCACGTTCTTCTTCATCGTTTGAACCTCCTTTGGACGTCGATCGAGCAGCGCCGATGCATGTCGCGATTCGTTTCACCAGTGGAGTTCTGCAAAAATGGATATTAGGCCTATATTCTTCAAGGAAATCGGTCTTACGATTTCCTTGGAGAATGGTGTAAAATCGCCGATAACCAAGAAGTCAGCGTTTGACAAGGAAGAGCCAGGAACGAGGCTCTTCCTTTCCAAAGTAGGCCTAATATCCATTTTTGCAGAACTCCAGTCAGCAGACGGTT
Organism: uncultured Pirellulales bacterium; assembly: GCA_964612985.1. Classification (GTDB taxonomy): domain Bacteria; phylum Planctomycetota; class Phycisphaerae; order Sedimentisphaerales; family Anaerobacaceae; genus Anaerobaca. The sequence continues at coordinate 13,315 of CAZTGH010000004.1, read as the reverse complement.
CGTCTTATCAAGGGAATATTCATCAGCAGCGACGTAATCAGATAGCATATGACGAAGGTTACCAGCGGGACGAGAGTCACACCCAGCAGGAACGATGCACGCAAATCCTCACCGGCTCCTACTGCGGCTCGCTTGCCGAGCGCTTCACGCAGGACGGTCAGCACGAGCGGGTGCAGCACGTAGATGCCCAGGACCGTGGACGAGACCCACTCGAGGGCGGTCTTGCGGATGCCCGTCAGCGGCGGGCGCCGGGCGTCCCAGAGGTAGGCGGCCCAGAAGATGGCGACCGAGAGGAAGACCATGGGCAGACTGAAGAAATCGAATAAATACCGCACGCCCACACCGCCGGCTCGGTCCAGGAAGGGGCCAGAGAACGCAGCGAAGTACAGTGCTGAGAGCACGACCGCCAGGGCCAGGTACCGCGACGGGACTCTCTTCGGATCGATGAGGCGGATCTCATAGCCACAAAGGTAGAACGCGATGAACGGAACGAACATCGTGAAGATCGAACGCTCGTTGTCCCACAGCAGGACGTCGGTCTGAAAGTAGCCGTTGGCGAGCACGAGCCCCAGTACGATCAGCAACCACCGCTGTCCCTGCGTGGCGCACCGTACGAATGTCCGCAGAGCGGGTGTGATCAGATACAGCCCGAAGATCATGTAGAGAAACCACAGATGGTAGTACGGGTCACCCGTGAGGATCAGTTGAATTATGCGGCCGAGCGACAGCGGCTCATGGTCGATGAAACGCCGGACCAGCAAATATACCACCGTCCATACCATGAGCGGGACGCCGACGCGGATCATTCGCCGGCGGTAGAACTGCCCCGCCGATTCACGCCGGGAGTCGTCCAGCAGCAGCGCTCCGCTGACCATCACGAAGACGGGGATCGAGAAGTGTCCCAGGTAGAACAGCCAGCAGCCCAGCCACCAGTTGAAGACAAAAGGCGGGGTCGCCATGGTCAGCCAGATCGCGACGTGGGCGGTGGCCACCGCATAGATGGCCAGGATTCGGAGCCCATTAATGTATTGAATGCTTCGCGATCGTTCCGGCGGCACACTGAGGCCCTCTGACACCCGTTGGCGTTGCACCTTCGTCGTTGTACACAGGTGCCATGTGATTGTAGGCGGGATGTCCCTCAAATCAAGGCCAAACCCTCGGCCAGCAGATCCCTATTCGCCTCCATTGTCTTTCGGAGGATGCTCGGCATGGATGCGGCGCCGGCGACCGGCCAGGAGCTGGCGCGTCCAGCCGAGGAAGATCATCGAGCCGAACGTCACGGGGATGATCCATGGTCGAGGCGCCAGATCGGAGGCGACCCGGGCCCCCAGGCCCAGCAGCAATAGCTGGGCCCCCAGCAACACCGCGGTCGTGCCGACGACGCTGTAGCACAGGGGCAGGACCACGTTCTTGATGAACCAGATCAGCAGAAAGCCCGCAAGACCGCCGATGACGATCGTCCCGATCAGGTACCACTTGTGTGGGCCGAGGGAGCGCCAGAGGTCCTCCAGGACCAGCTTCATCCGGCTCTGGAGATCCTCCTCCTGCGGGCCGCCCAGTTGCTCGATATAGGCCTGGCGGGTGTTCGGGTCCATGGCGGTGAACGACTGGTAAACGAAGGGCGGCGGCTCCGTCGCCGTCGGCTCTCCCTGCGTCCTGGCTGTGCGAACGTCGGTTTCCTGAGCGGGCTGGGTGTCGAGGACCACACTGGTATAGGCGGTGGCAGCGACCAGCGCGAAGATCACGGTGGCCAGGACGATGACCAGTACGTTCCGCGCGAGGATAGAAAGAACGCTGAGGGCCACGGCGCCGACGCCCATGCTGATCAAGGGGCTCAGGGCCAATCGCATGCTGACGAGCATTCCGACGAGGGCCCCGACCGCCGCCCCGAGCAGACCGACCACGATGGTGCTGTAGCGGGCCCCTCCCAGCCAGAGGAGCAGACCGACGACCGCCATGCCGACACCGACCCCGACGAGGATCGTCGAATCGGCTTCGACGCATACGGCTTCGATTCTCAGGAGCAATTCGTTCATACACCTCACACACACAGGACCGTAGAAAGCTCGCCATAGGATACCGGCCGCCCCGGCTGCAATCCATGCCAAATCATGCACCCGATCCGCTTTTTCGTTGTCTTTGCAGGCGTCCAGCCGCTAATTTAAGGGGTATTGATTTGCCCCTGATCTGAAACAGGAAACATGATGCTCTATTACAGTCGCGGCAGCGAAAGTGACCATCTCAGCGGTGAAGACCTCCGACAGGGCCTCTGCGAGGTGCTCGATAAGCTGGGCAAGAGGAAGAAGGTTCTGGCCTTGCCGCCTGATATTACGCGCTTCTATTCGCGGGCGGGCGAGCTGACGCGATATGCGTGGCAGTATTATGGCGAGGCACTGACGGACATCCTGCCGGCGGTGGGGACGCACTTTGCGATGACCGCCGACGAGATCCGGCGAATGTTTGGCGATGTTCCGCTGGGGCTCTTCCGCGAGCACGACTGGCGCGAGGGGCTGGCGACGCTGGGCGAGGTGCCGGGCGAGTTCGTCAAGGAGGTCAGCGAGGGCAAACTGGATTTCCCGTGGCCTGCCCAGGTGGACAAGCTGCTCGTCGAGGGCGGGTTCGACCTGATCCTGTCGATCGGGCAGGTGGTGCCGCACGAGGTGGTCGGCATGGCCAACTACAACAAGAACGTTTTCGTCGGCACCGGCGGGGTCGAGGGGATCAACAAGAGCCATTATCTCGGCGCCGTCTATGGGATGGAGCGGATGATGGGTCGGGCCGATACGCCGGTCCGCCGCGTGCTGAACTATGCCTCCGACCATTTCGGACGCGACCTTCCCGTCGTCTACGTGCACACCGTCGTCGGGCCGGGCGAGGGGGGCCTGGTCACGCGGGGCCTGTTCATCGGCGACGATATCGAATGCTTCCACCTCGCCGCTGAGCTGTCGCTGAAGGTCAATTTCGAGATGCTCGACGAGCCGCTGGAGAAGGTGGTGGTCTACCTCGAGCCCGAGGAGTTCAAGAGCACCTGGCTGGGCAACAAGAGCATCTACCGCACGCGGATGGCGATGGCCGATGGGGGCGAGCTGATCGTCCTGGCGCCGGGGCTGCGCGAGTTCGGAGAGGACAAGGAGATCGACCGGCTGATCCGCAAGTATGGGTACGTCGGCACCGAGCGGGTGCTGCGACTGGTGGAGGAGAACGACGACCTGCGGGCCAACCTCAGCGCCGCCGCCCATCTGATCCACGGTTCCTCCGAGGACCGCTTCTCGATCACCTACTGCCCGGGCCATCTGACCCGGGAGCAGATCGAAGGCGTCAACTTCCAGTACGCCGACCTGACCGAGATGATGGCCAAGTACGACCCCAAGAAACTCCACGCCGGCTTCAACACCATCGCCGGGGAGCAAATCTTCTACATCCCCAACCCCGCCCTCGGCCTCTGGTCCACCCACACCCGCTTTCAATAGCTAACGTTGGAACGTGATCCATCGCCAACAGATGCCGTTTGTCATCTTGAATTAAGCGCATCAAAGTAGGGGCGTAGTCCCCTCATTGAAACTTGCCCATCACGCGGACAAAGACAGGATCTCCCACCAATCCTGTTCCCGTCCGCAGTCCTTCTCCAGATCCTTGAGAGCGCTGAGAATATCCACCAGTTGAGCAGATACATTCAGTTCCTTGTCACTGACTGAGTCAGATCGTCCCGGATTCAATCGAATTCTGTACTTGGCCAATTCTTCTTGCCTCTGCTGTTCGGTCAATTCTCCACGAGATTTTGAGTGGACCAGCTTATCTCTCTCTTTCTTGATCAGGCGCAGATACTGAAACGCCTGACCGTCTCGTGGAATCTCCTTGCTAAGGACAAGTCTCGGGATGACAACCCACTTCGCGACAAGATCAAGCTTGTCAAGATACTTCTGAACATACCGATCTCCAAGGTTCGTCGCCGCATAGTCGTAGATGAACGCTTCGAGACACATGGCACCGAAAAGATGCTGGAGGAGCAACTGCCAAATCGCATCCTCCATATGTTTCAGCCAGGCCTCTTGTTTGGCTTGCTCGGCGACAACAGCCAAAGAGACAAGACTACCGGCTGATTGAGCGAGACCTGAGCGGAAACGATCGTGCGCCTCACGCGTGAGAGCGAAGTACACGCTAGCTCTGCTCTGTTCTCGTCCGCGTATCTTCAGTTCAAGCATTGGGGACCTCGATATCGACCGCTGCTCTGAGTAATTCCGAGTCTCTCTGTTGAGTATATCAGGCGGCAGGTCAGTCCATCAAGTGAGATTCGAACTAGATTCGGCACCGAGGCAAGACGCACCTTTGGATGTCCGCCCTGGGCATGCCAAATGAGGACAGAGAGCTCTGCTCTGCATAGGACGCAGCGGGCTGAATGCGATTCGTCGGGGGATTTGGCTTGCGTGGGCGGGGGAAATCGCGAGAATGGTTTGCCCGAAAGGTGCGGGGTGGGGGTGAACGCACCGGGCGGGTGGACGTAGGATGGGCAGGAAACAGCAACCGGATATCGAGCAAAGGAGCGCGTCATTATGGCGAAAGCAGATATGGGCGTGATCGGCCTGGCGGTCATGGGGGAAAACCTGATTCTGAACATGGAGAGCAAGGGCTTCACCGTGGCCTGCTTCAACCGGACGGTTTCGAAGGTGGACGACTTCGTGAACGGTCGGGCCAAGGGCAAGAACATCATCGGCTGCCACTCGATCGAGGAACTGGTCGAGAACCTCAAGACCCCCCGCAAGGTGATGCTGATGGTCAAGGCGGGCAAGCCGGTGGACCAGTTCATCGACGCGGTGCTGCCCCACCTGGAGGACGGCGACATCCTCATCGACGGCGGCAACAGCCACTTCCCCGACACGATCCGACGGACCGAGTACGTCGAGAGCCAGGGCAAGCTCTACATCGGCACCGGCGTCTCCGGCGGCGAAGAAGGCGCCCTGAAGGGCCCGTCGATGATGCCGGGCGGCTCGCCCAAGGCGTGGCCTGCCGTCAAGGACATCTTCCAGTCCATTGCCGCCAAGACCGAAGACGGCGAACCCTGCTGCGACTGGGTGGGTGAGAACGGCGCGGGCCACTTCGTCAAGATGGTCCACAACGGCATCGAATACGGCGACATGCAGATGATCTGCGAGACCTATCAGATGATGAAAGAGGGTCTCGGGATGACCAACCAGGAGATGCACGACGTCTTCGCGGAGTGGAACGAGGGCGAGTTGGACTCCTACCTGATCGAGATCACGCGGGACATCCTGGGCTATAAGGACGAGGACGGCAACGAGGTGATCGACCTGATCCTCGACACCGCGGGACAGAAAGGCACCGGCAAGTGGACGGCGATCGAGGCGCTGGACCTCGGCCAGCCGCTGACGCTGATCGGCGAGGCGGTGTTCGCACGCTGCCTGTCGGCGCTCAAGGAAGAACGCGTAGCGGCCTCGAAGATCCTGTCGGGACCGAAGCCCGAGTTCAAGGGCGACAGGAAGACCTTCATCGACGACCTGCGTCGCGCCCTTTATGCGTCCAAGATCGTCAGCTACGCCCAGGGCTATCAACTGATGCGGGCGGCGGCGGCCGAGCACCAGTGGAACCTCAATTACGGTGGCATCGCGCTGATGTGGCGTGGCGGCTGCATCATCCGTTCGGTCTTCCTCGGCAAGATCAAAGAGGCCTTCGACAAGGAGCCCGATCTGACGAATCTGCTGCTGACCCCGTTCTTCAAGGGCGCCATCGAGAATGCACAGGAATCGTGGCGGCGCGTCGTCACGGCGGCAGTGACCGCGGGCATTCCCATCCCGGCGATCAGCACCGCCCTGGCTTACTACGACGGCTATCGCCACGCCCGCCTGCCCGCCAACCTGCTTCAGGCGCAGCGGGACTATTTTGGCGCCCATACGTACGAGCGGGTGGACAAGCCGCGAGGCGAGTTCTACCACACGAACTGGACCGGTCGGGGCGGCGAAACCTCCGCTTCGACCTACGTCGTCTGACGCCAGAGACTACATCGATGCGTGACAGCCTCCGGATGCAGTCCGTGCAGACGCCGATCATCCCGGTCGTCGGCGAGTTGATTCGCGCCCATCCCGGCACGATCTCGCTCGGCCAGGGAGTCGCGTACTACGGACCGCCGCCGGAGGCTGCTTCTTTTATCCAGAGGTTTCTGGCGGACCCGGAGAACCACAAGTACAAGCTCGTCCAGGGCATCCCCGAACTACTGGCAGCTATCGAGACCAAACTCACCAGCGAGAACCGCATCGATCCGGCCGGCCGGCGAATCGTGGTGACCGCCGGCGCGAACATGGGTTTCATGAATGCGGTGCTGGCGATCACCGACCCGGATGATGAGATCATCCTGAACCTGCCCTACTACTTCAACCACGAGATGGCCATCGCCATGGCGGACTGCAAGGCGGTCTGCGTGCCCACCGACGACAGCTACCAGTTGCAGCCGACGCTGATCGAGCGAGCCATCACGGATCGGACCCGCGCGGTCGTCACCATCTCGCCCAATAACCCGACCGGCGCGGTCTATCCGCCGGCGGCGCTGCGCGAGGTCAACGAGATCTGCCGGCGTCGAGGCATCTACCATATCAGCGACGAAGCCTACGAGTATTTCACCTATGAGGGCACCGAGCATTTCTCCCCGGGCTCGATTGCCGATAGTACGCATCACACCATCTCGCTGTTCTCGCTGTCGAAGGCCTATGGCTTTGCGAGCTGGCGCATCGGCTGGATGGTGATCCCCGAAGCCCTCTTCGAGCCGGTCCGCAAGATCCAGGACACGATCCTGATCTGCCCACCGGTGGTCTCGCAGTGGGCGGCGCTGGGCGCGATGAGCGTGGGCGCCCCCTACTGTCGGCAGAAGCTCGAAACGACCTCCAGAGTGCGACAGCTTGTGCTGGAGACATTGCGGAAAATCGACGACCTCGTGACTGTACCGGACGCCAATGGCGCGTTCTATTTCCTGCTTCGCGTTCACACGGAGATGGATTCGATGGACCTGGTCCGACGGTTGATCGAGGAACACCGGGTTGCGGTCATCCCGGGAACCACCTTCGGCGTAGCAGACCGGTGCCTGCTTCGCGTAGCGTACGGCGCTCTGGAACAAGAGACCGCCAGCGAAGGTCTCGACCGCCTCGTCCGCGGGCTAAAACAGATACTGCATCACAAATAACCAGTTTGCGGCTCGCGGCCAGTCCCTCCGGCCAAAAACCTTGCCGCAGGGCCGGGCATTCGCCATTTTGCGACACCCGCCTGCTCTGCGAGGCAACCACCCGACATTACCCTCCACAAAAGATTTAGACACCCGCCATGCGTCGTGTTACTCTAATCGGAATTCTGCGGAAGGCTGAACAATCGTCACTTGGATGGAGAACCCTATGATCGAAGATATCAAGAAACTGGAAGCCTGGTTCGTCACGGGCAGTCAGCACCTCTACGGCCCCGAGGCGCTCGAACAGGTCGCGCAAGATTCCAAGAAGATCGCCCAGGCATTGTCGCGGTCGCAATCGATTCCGGTGAAGGTGGTTTTCAAGCCGGTGCTGACGACGCCGGAGGCGATCTACGATCTCTGCGTGAAGGCGAATACGGCGGCCAACTGCGTCGGTCTGATCACGTGGATGCACACCTTCTCGCCCGCCAAGATGTGGATCGCAGGACTCAAGGCCCTGGCCAAACCCTTCGTCCATCTGCACACACAGTTCAACCGGGATATCCCCTGGTCCGAGATCGACATGGACTTCATGAACCTCAACCAGAGCGCCCACGGTGGTCGCGAGTTCGGGTTCATCTGCACACGGCTGCGACGCAACCGCAAGGTCGTGGTTGGTCACTGGCAGGAAGCGGAAGTCCAGGCGGAACTGGGCATCTGGGCCCGCGCCGCCTGTGCCTGGCACGATACCCAGGGAGCCAAGGTCGTTCGTTTCGGCGACAACATGCGCGAGGTCGCGGTCACCGAGGGCGACAAGGTCGAGGCCCAGATGCGGCTCGGCTATTCGGTCTACGGTTATGGCGTCGGCGATCTGGTCGCCCGCGTGAACAAGGTCACCGACAAGGAAATCGACAAGCTCACCGCCGAGTATGAGGCCACCTACGAACTGGCCAAGCCGATCAGCAAAGACGGCAAGCAGCGCGAGGCGTTGCGTGAGGCGGCGCGGATCGAGCTGGGGATGCGCCATTTCCTGGAAGAGGGGAACTTCAAGGCCTTCACGACAAATTTCGAGGACCTGCACGGACTCAAACAGCTTCCCGGCCTGGCGGTCCAGCGACTGATGGCCGATGGCTATGGCTTCGGCGCCGAGGGCGACTGGAAGACGGCGGCCCTGGTCCGCGCGATGAAGGTGATGGCGTCGGGCCTGCCGGGCGGTACTAGTTTCATGGAAGACTATACCTATCACCTCGACCCGGCCGGGCCCAAGGTCCTGGGCGCCCACATGCTGGAGGTCTGCTCCTCGATCGCCGAGGGCAAGCCCGCCTTGGAGGTTCATCCGCTGGGCATCGGTGGCAAGGCCGATCCGTGCCGGCTCGTGTTCAATGTCCCGACGGGGGCAGGTCTCAATGCCTCGCTGGTCGATATGGGCAATCGTTTCCGCATGATCGTCAACGAGGTGGACGTAGTGACCCCTGACGCGAACCTGCCCAAGCTGCCGGTGGCGCGCGTGGTCTGGGTGCCGAAGCCCAGCCTCAAGATCGGGGCGGCCGCGTGGATCCTCGCCGGCGGCGCCCACCACACCGGGTTCAGCATGGCGCTGACCAGCGAGCACCTCCAGGACTTCACGGAGATGGCCGGCATCGAGCACGTCCAGATCGACGCCGAGACAAAGATCCACGAGTTCAAGAAGGAACTCCGCTGGAACGAGATGTACTACATGCTCGCCAAGGGCCTGTAAGATCCTCTCCAGCGAATCGTCGTACCGACTATCACGGGTGGGCCTCAGCGGCTCACCCTTTTCTTTTTTTGCTGCAACGACGCGGCTTCCTGCCGGCACAGGTGTTCGGGGCAATTGCCTAAACCAAACGGGCAGAATCCCTATCCAAAGCGGGATCGCCGGCAACTACGGTGAAGGGTACGAACCGTGTAAACGACAATGCTGCTATCCACGGGGGACCAACGACATGGAAGAAACCCTTCAAATCCTGGGATTTGCGGGCAGCCTGAGAAAAGGCTCGTACAACAAGGCTCTGTTGCGGGCCGCGGTGGAACTGGCGCCGGACGGGACCAAGATCCAGACGTTCGATCTCGAAGGGATTCCGCCCTTCAATCAGGACCTGGAGAACGAGCCGGTCGCTGCCGTGAGGGACTTCAAGGAGAAAATCCGCGCCGCCGACGCCCTGCTGATTGTAACGCCCGAATACAACTACTCCATCCCGGGCGTCCTCAAGAACGCCATCGACGCGGCGTCGCGTCCTTACAGCGAGAATCCCTTCAACAACAAGCCTGTCGCGATCATGGGCGCCTCGATTGGGATGCTGGGCACCGCCCGCGCGCAGTACCATCTTCGGCAGTCCTGCGTCTTTCTGAACATGCACCCCCTGAACCAGCCGGAGGTGATGGTCGCGATGGCCCAGAGCAAGATCGATTCGGCCGGCCGCCTAACGGACAAGGAAACGAGAGAGCGGATCGGCGGCCTGCTGGCGGCCCTGGTCACCTGGACCCAACGCCTGGAGTAACCGACGGGCGGCCCCGGGCGGTCGGCAACGCAGAGACCACTTCTACTGGGTCCTGCTCGATACCGCAGAGCATTCGTGCGACCCATGTCCTCGGCCGGCAGATTCTCGTCACGATTTGCGGTGGTTGACCGTCCGGGAAGATTCGAGTACGATGTGGGCCGGATGGGGCGCGAAGTCCCGATGTGCGTCGGGACCGGGAGAATCGGGTGCGAAAGAAGGGAAGACGCCATGTGGTTCAAGATCATCATGATCCTGGGAGTGATCGTCGTGGCCGGCGGATGGATTGTCTACGGCATCTATGAGTATAAGATGCGTCAGGCGGAGAAGAAACAACCCAAGCCACGTTCGGAAAGACTCCAGAAGACGCAGAGCGAAGTTTCCGACTGGGCCAAACAGATGGCCGCGTTCAAAAAGCCCCCGGCTAAGCGCCAGGCGCGCGGCAACGAGGACGACAATACCTAGACCCTGATATCTCCTTTCTGGAATCTGCGATGACCAGCCATTTCTTGACCGAGGACTTCCTGCTTCAAACCGAGACCGCCCGACTGCTGTATCACGACCATGCGGCGAAGATGCCAATCTATGACTACCACTGCCATCTGCCCGCTCACCAGATCGCGTCCGATCACCGCTTTGGGAATCTGACGCAGGCCTGGCTGTACGGAGACCACTACAAGTGGCGGGCGATGCGCACCAACGGCGTGACGGAGAAATATATCACCGGAGACGCCGGCGATTACGAGAAATTCGAGCGGTGGGCGGCCACTGTCCCGTACTGCCTCGGCAATCCGCTGTATCACTGGACGCATCTGGAATTGCGCGCTCCGTTCGGCATCACAGGCCGACTGCTCAACCCCGAGACGGCCCGGGACATCTATCACGAGTGCAGCGAAATGCTGCAAAGGGAGGAATTCAGCGTTCGCAACATCATGCGAAAGATGAACGTCAAACTGGTCTGCACGACGGATAGTCCACTGGATTCGCTGGAACACCACCGCAAAATCCGCGAGGACGGTTTTGAGATCCAGGTACATCCGGCCTGGCGACCCGACCAGGCGATGGCTACCGACGATCTCCAGGGATTGAATGCCTTCATCGACAAGCTCGGAGCGCTGTGCGACGAGGAGATCACCAGTTTCGACGGCTATATCAACGCCCTGCGCCAGCGGCACACGTATTTCCACGAACAGGGCTGCCGGCTTTCCGATCACGGGCTGGCAACCGCCTATGCGGAAGACTACACGGACAAGGAGATCCGGGCCATCTTCGGCAAGATTCATGCCGGCGAGGAACTGACCGCCCAGGAAGAGCTTCAGTTCAAATCCGCCATGATGATCGAGTTCGGCAAAATGGACGCCGAACGCGGCTGGGTCCAGCAACTGCATCTGGGCGCCCTGCGGAACAACTGCACGCGCCTGTATCAGAGACTCGGGCCGGACATCGGCTGCGATTCCATCGGCGACTTCGAGGTCGCCAGACCTTTGGCCAGATTCCTGGACCGGCTCGACGTGCTGGGCAAGCTGCCCAAGACGATCCTCTACAATCTCAACCCGCGCGACAACGCCCTGATGGCGACGATGATCGGCAACTTTCAGGATGGCTCTGTGCCCGGCAAAATGCAGTGGGGCTCGGGCTGGTGGTTCCTTGACCAGAAGGATGGGATGGAAGCCCAGATGCGCACGCTGGCCAACATGAGCCTCTTGAGTCGTTTCGTCGGGATGCTGACCGATTCGAGAAGCTTCCTGTCCTATCCGCGGCACGAGTATTTCCGGCGAACGCTCTGCAACCTGCTCGGCAATGACGTTGAGGCCGGGCTGCTGCCCAGAGATATGAGGCTGCTCGGCAGGATGGTCGAGGACATCTGCTACCACAACGCCCGGAACTACTTTCCCATGGAGCTGGACTGAACCGTCCGCAATCCAGTAAACCTTTTTGTGTCATGTACTTACAGCCCGCCACCGGCTCTAGGGGTCGCCGGGGGGCGGCGCCTGCTCCATTCCGGGACCGCGCCATAAGCCGGCGCAGCCAAGAAAATCTGACGGAACGGTTGACAGATTTCGGGTTTTTCGTTAAATAGCGGTTTCAACGGGATTCGGTGAATCGAGGACCGTTGGGGGTCGGTGCCCGAGTGGCTAAAGGGAACGGGCTGTAAACCCGTTGGCGTGAGCCTACGCTGGTTCGAATCCAGCCCGGCCCATATCCCCTGTTTGCATGGCTGCGCACAGGGTCCCATCATAGGGCAAATCCGCGTTTTCGGGGGCGCCAGCGGGGATGGCATGCATAGTGGTGCAGGGGGGTTTATCACCGTACTGTGTCGTTTTGCGCACCCTCTGTGCGCTCTGGCGCGCGCTATCGGCAGCCCGCTCGAAGTCACTGTCCCGAACCTGTAGGTAGTGCTCCCGAGCGACCGCCTTGGAATTGCCCAACCACGCGCAAACCACGTGCTCGGGAAACTCCCCGCACAATTCAGACTGGCGGCTGGATCGAGGATTCTACCAGAGTCGCGGCCAGAGTCGCAGGCCCGCCCTCTTGATGATCCCGCGGAAGTGCGTTCGCAGGTTCAGGTTGTTCAACCCCACACTCGCCGCGTAATTCTTGAAAACCCCTGAACAGGCAACGCCCCGGGGGAAACGCTCGTTTCAGAACCGAGATGCTGCTTTCGGCGCTGGCGCGAAACCGTTGGCCTGCCACAAAAGCTTCCGATGGTTCCCGCGCCTGCTCTTGCGGAGTACGATGTCCTTTCTTGGCGATCGAGACCGTGTGGATCTTGTCTTCCCGCGCCTTGATCTGTTCCATGCTCTCGTAAAACCCCTTGTCCACCGCCACCGCATCCGGATAGCGACCGAACGACTCCTTTTACGATACTCGGTGACCACGTTGAGCGTTGGCGTCTCTGTAAAATCGAAATACGGTTCCGGGATCGACCTGCGTCTCATGACTACCCCTTTCGTCTTGACTCCTTTCTCTCATTACCAAAGGCTGAGAGAGTTCCGCAAAAAGGACTTGCGCAATCCAGAACATATGAGTAGACAGTGAGTTATGACCCACAAGGATGCTCTCATCGCTCCGTTGCAGGAAGAGATTCCGCAGTTGCGTGAGACGGCGCGGCTGCTTACTGACACGTTCTTCAGCAAATCGCGTTGCCGGAAAAGCTGTATCGAGTGATCGAACATCAAGGACGATAGACAACTCCACTAGCCGTGGTGTTTTCAAACCCTTCGCTCCAGTTTGTTTCATATTGATGCTTCTCGGAGAAGTGAGGTGCTGATCCGGCTCCCGGGCGAAGAGTTCATCTACCAATGCGTCGTAGCCCACTTGACAGGCTCGCCATTCGGCTCCGCTCCAGTCGGAATGACAAAGCAGATGCGGCAGATTCAAATGCCACCGTATTCCGATCAAACCCATGCCGGCTTGCTTTTGCAGTGCCACTTGATATGATGAGGCCGGTGCCGTCCGAGACGCGTCCTGATCCGGAACGGCGAGAATGGAATCGGCTTTCACAGGAGACAGAAGTCATGAAGACGAAGGTTCTGGCGATGCTGCTGGCGGTTACCGCCGGCGTGGCACTCGCGGCACCGATGAGCGTTCAGGTGCGCAACGGCAGGCTGCGTGCGACGCCTTCCCAGTTGGGTAA
>CAZTGH010000003.1:33910-42972 GCA_964612985.1 uncultured Pirellulales bacterium | reverse complement strand
CCTGCGACCTCTTGACCCCCAGTCAAGCGCGCTAGCCAAACTGCGCCACGCCCCGAGCCAACAGCGGCCATTGTAGTGCGGGGCAGTCCGGCGAACAAGCTTTTTTTTCCGATTCACGCGCATGAGCCTTCCGGGCCATACGGTGCAGATTAGGGGGTATTGTCGGGTGCGGTGGGGCGGAGTCTCCGGCAAACCGGCCGTCACGAAAAAAGTTGTGAAGGATTTCTTGACAAAGTTAGGTATTCCTAACTATACTGTGGTTGTCTGAATGTCGTTGGATGGTGAACCGTGGAAAGCAATGCCGAACCGAAACTCAGTGCTTCGCTGGAGGATTACCTCGAAGCGATCTTCAACCTCGCCGATGAGTCGGCAGGGGCGCGGAGCAAGGATATCGCTGAGGCGCTCAGCGTCGCGCGGTCTTCGGTGACCGGGGCGCTCCAGGCGTTGCGTGAGAAGGGTCTGGCGAATTACCGACCCTATGGGTGCATCACGCTGACCGAGTCGGGTCAGGCTCTGGCCGCTGAGGTGGTACGAAAACACAACATTCTGAAGTCGTTCTTTGTCAACGTCCTTGGGGTGGATTCCGAGGTGGCCCAGCAGGCGGCCTGCAAGGCCGAGCATGCATTGGGCCCGGAGATCATCGGCCGATTGCTGAGTTTCATCCAGTACGTGACGGAAAGCCACCGGAATGGACGCGATGTGGCCGAGGAATTCCGGCAATTTCACAAGAGGCGGTCGGGCTGCGAAGCTCGGGTGGGACAGTCATGAGCGGGAGTCTCGAAGTGCAGGAGAAGCAGACGCGACCTTTATCGACGGCCCGGGCGGGCGAGAGCGTTCGCGTCGCTCGGATCGACGCCGGACGCGGTCTCAACAGCCGACTGGCGTCGATGGGGCTGGTAGCCAATGCGGAACTGCGGGTCGTCAGCAACGGACATCCCGGACCCTTCGTTCTGATTGTCAAGGACGCGAAGGTGGTGCTGGGCAGGGGGGTTGCGCAGAAGATCCTGGTCCGCTGAACGAAAATCGAGGGTGGGGTCTTTTTTTTGTCACGGCAGTTCGGGCCGCCTAACTTTTCGGGCGGCGATTCCAAAGTACAGACGGAGTATCTATGAAGTCCATCACCGTGGCGTTGGCCGGCAATCCGAACAGTGGAAAGACCAGCGTCTTCAACATGCTGACCGGGGCCCGCCAGCACGTGGGCAATTACCCGGGGGTGACGGTCGAGAAGAAGGAGGGGCAGTGTACGCACCGTGACTACCGGATCACGTTCGTCGATCTTCCGGGGACGTACAGCCTGACCGCGTATTCGACCGAGGAACTGATCGCCCGCAACTACATCCAGGAGGAGAAGCCCGATGTGGTGGTCGACGTGGTTGACGCGTCGAATCTGGAGCGCAATCTGTACCTGGCTACGCAGATCATGGAGATGGACGTGCCGATGGTGCTGGCGTTCAACATGAGCGATCTGGCCAAGAGACGGGGCCTGGAATTCGACTTGGGCCAATTGTCGCAACTGCTGGAAATGGAGATTGTCCCGACCGTGGGCAACAAGGGACAGGGGCGAACGGAGTTGCTGGACGCGATCGTGGATACGGTAGACGCCGGTCCCAGGGTGCGAACGCACCGCGTCAGTTACGGCAGTGAGATCGAAGAGGAATTATCTCGCATTCAACGGGCCCTCGGTCAGACGGACGGCGAGGTGGTCGAGCGATACGGTCCGCGGTGGCTGGCGGTCAAGCTCATCGAGCAGGACGAAGACGTCAAGGACAAGGTCCCTCATCCCGAGGTTCTGGAGGTGGTCGGCCGCAGCGTTTCGCACCTGCGGGGCATTTTCGGAGACGAGCCTGAGATTGTCATGGCGGATCGCCGGTACGGGTTTATCTCCGGGGCGTGTCAGGAAACGATCCAGAACTCGGTGGAGCGGCGTCATGATGTCAGCGACACGATCGATGCGGTAGTGACCAATCGCATTGTGGGGCTGCCGATCTTCCTTCTGCTGATGTACGTGGTCTTCTTCCTGACGTTCAAGGTGGGCAGCTATCCGATGGGGTGGCTGGAGACGTTCTTCGGCTATCTGGCTGGGGGCGTGACGCGTTATTGGCCACAAGGGCACGCCGAATGGTTGCAGTCTCTGCTCGTCGATGGTGTGATCGGCGGCGTCGGTGGCGTGCTGGTGTTTCTGCCGAACATCCTGCTGCTATTCATGGCCATTGCGCTATTGGAGGATTCGGGCTACATGGCCCGGGCGGCGTTCGTGATGGACCGGATCATGCACAAGATCGGCCTGCACGGCAAGAGCTTCATCCCGATGCTGATCGGGTTCGGGTGCTCGGTACCGGCGATTATGGCGACGCGCATTCTGGAAAATCGCCGGAGCCGATTGACGACGATCATGGTCATTCCGCTGATGAGTTGTGGCGCGAGACTGACGATCTATGCGCTGTTTATCCCCGCGTTCTTTCCGCAGCGCTGGCATGGGCCGATGTTGTGGGTGATCTATCTGATCGGGATCGTCCTTGGTGTGGTCGCGGCTAAGGTGCTTCGGCTGACGGTGTTCAGGGGTGAGACGATGCCCTTCGTGATGGAATTGCCGCCCTACCGGATGCCTACGAGCAAGGCGGTGCTCGTGCACACGTGGCAGCGCGGGTGGCTGTACATCCGCAAGGCGGGCACCGTGATTCTGGGGCTGTCGATCGTGTTGTGGTTCGCGATGAGCTATCCCAAGCCGCCGGCCGATCGACTCAACGGGCTGGATGCGCAAGAGGCTCGACAGGAGAGTCTGCGGTATTCCGCCATCGGTCGAGTGGGTCTGGCGATTGAACCGATCCTCAGACCGCTCGGTTTTGATTGGAAGATCGATACAGCGCTGATCGGGTCGGTGGCGGCCAAAGAGCTGTTCGTCTCGCAGTTGGGAATCATCTACTCCGTCGAGAGCCCCGACGAGGAGTCCCCGAGCCTGCGCGAGCAGCTCAGAGCCAACTATACGCCCCTGGTGGGTTTCTGCGTGATGCTGTTCTGCCTGATCAGCGCGCCCTGCATCGCCACCGTGGCCATGACGCGGCAGGAGACGAACTCCTGGCGCTGGGCCCTGTTCCAGTTTCTCGGCCTGACTCTCCTGGCGTATACGGTGACGCTCGTGGTCTACCAGGTGGGCCGGCTGATTGTGAGCGCCGGATAGAATGCGAAACACGCAACGAGACAGCTTTGGGCGACCAGCGAGGGTTTCGGACGAGAACATGATGCGCGTCGGCGCGGATTCCGGGGCACGGTGTATCGATTCGCAGGCCATTCTGGGGGATCGCGATGAGGTGCTGATCCGACACGGTGACCAGATCTATCGCTTGAGAAAGACCCGATATGGGAAACTGATCCTGAACAAATAGCTCGACAACGTAACGCGAGGAAGTTGCGACCGAGCCAGCCACTCGCCAGCCAGGGAGCAGATGGGACCTTCGCCCCACAGGGTCTCACCTGCTCTTTCTTTTTCAGTGGGAAAGTAGAAAGGCGAGTGGAATGGAAGGCAGAGCGAACGGAAGAACCGCCGTTTCCAGGATTCACGTCGGGCTGATGCTGCTGCTTGTGGCAATGCATGCGTGGGCGGCGCCGGGTCGCGGAGACGATGGACTTGGCGAGAGGCAATGGGCGGATGCGATCACCTCACGGATCGGGCTGACGCAGATTTATCAGCAGAACGTCCACGGGGGACTGAGCACGGGGTCGCGGTCGGGCCGATATGCGGGCAGCTATGCACTGGAGGCGGAGGTCGACCTGGAGTCACTGCTCGGCGCTAACGGGCTGGGATTCTACGCCCTCGTCGAGGGGGGCTGGCCCGAGAGTGGAGGGATCGACCCGGCGGCGGTTGGCAGTCACTTCGGCGTCAATGCGGATGCGATGGAAGGTGAGTGGGGTGATCTTTCGGAACTGTGGATCGAGCAGTCTCTCGCGGACGGAAACCTGCTGGCTCGAGTGGGCAAGCTCGATCTGACCGGCAGCTTCCAGTGTCGGGAATGCGACGCGGGCTTCGATGGGAACAAGTATGCCAACGATGAGACGAGCCAGTTTCTCAACGGCGCCCTGGTAAACAATCCGACGATTCCGTTTCCGGATCTGACGTTCGGGGGCGCGTTCTTCGCCAGCCCGGAAGAGGAATGGCATCTTGGGGCCGCCGTGGCTGTAGGCAACGATGAGGACACCTCCTGGGGATCGGCGAGCCAGGGCGTCTTCGCCATTGGCGAAGCAAACTTCACGCCCGGGCGGAGATGGTTCGGCGCCCGTGAGACGGCGCAGTACCGCGCCGGTATCTGGTATCGCACCGAGGCGGACGCGGACTCGGAGCAAGAGCAACGGGGCGCCTATCTGAGTGCCAGCCAGCCGATATGGCGGGTGTCGGAGCATTCTGACGGTGAGGGCGGCTTGAGCGTCTTCGCACGGGTTGGATGGGCCGACGGCCCCGGCGCGGAATTGGATGATTTCTGGAGTCTCGGCTTGCAGTACGAGGGGCTGTGGAACCGCGAGGATGTGGTTGGGGTGGGAATGGGACGCGGCGCCTTCGTTGACGCGTCAGGGTCGGATGCGCCGACCGGCAGCGAGACGGTGTGGGAACTCTACTACCACACGCCCATCACTTCGCGGATCGCGGTCAGTCCCAGCATTCAGTACGTGTCCGACCCTGGAGGAGAGGCCGCAGGCAAGGACGCACTCGTTGTCTCGCTGCGCCTTCAGATTGCTCTGGACTAGTTGATTCGTCCACAGTCATATCCGAGCGACTCTTGGCAAGCGGAACAACGTGGCACATGGCTATAGCCGACAAACTGACGGCGGAGGTAAATGCTTGCCGCTGTCCGCGCCGTTGCAAGACTCAGCAAACCTCTGTCAGATCCAGCGTCTCACTCTGGCTTCATAGGCGCGCCAGGCTTGGCCGAATGTTTCCCTCATCATCGCTTCTTCCACGCGAATGAAACGAAATTCCATCACCAAGGCAAACGCGAGAACGATGAGGAACGGTGTCGCGGCACCCAGCAGGACAGCGATGCCCAGCAGGATCAACGTGAATCCCAGGTACATGGGGTGTCGACTGATGGCATAGGCGCCGGCCGTCACGAGTGAAGTCGAAGTTTCGAATGGTTTGACGGTTGTTCCCTGGTTCTTGAAAGCGCGATCGGCGGCCAGGTTGAGATGGATGCCAACGGCGATAGGAAGCAGCCCGAGGAGTGTCCAGGGCAACGCGATCATCCGCGCGCCCGGCAGTAGTAAACGCAGTACGACCATAGCGATGAGGGATGTCAGCAGATAGGCGGGCGGAAGCAACCGTTGCTTCGCTGCGACTTGGGATGTTTGTTTCTCCATAGTGTCCCTCGGCGATGGGACTTCACGTCGGATGATGGCTGGAGGAGCCGGCGGGTGCGGATACGTTACGACAGGGGAGCCAGTACTGACGCAGTCGGACGAGGATCGCAATGGCTGTCAGAAGCATGCCCAGGGCCAGGGCGATGGCGGGCCCGGCGGAGAAATCGTGATGGTACGAGGCCAGCAGACCCGTCAGCGAGCCGATGGCGACGAGGATCCAAGCCAATGCGAGGCGGGCTATCGCTGCCGAGGCAAGCAGTGCCGAGGTGGTGGCCGGGATGATGAGCATGGCGAAGACCGTTACCACTCCTGAGAGTCGTACCGCCACGGTGATGACAATGCCGAGCAGGGCGTAAAACAGAAAATCCCACCAGACGACGTTCAGATTCTGCGCTGTGGCAACGTTGTGACTTGAGGATACGGCCGAGAGGGGCCTTCGGAAGACCCACAGCAGCAAACCCACGAAGGCGAAAACGGCCGCGGCGATCCAGACGTCCCGCCAGGTGACCCAAAGCAGGCCACCGGCCAGGATCTCGTGCGCATGGGCGTGACCCGATTCGATCCCGACGAGAAACATCGCTCCTGCGGCGGTGATCGCATAGGAGATACCGATGACGGCCTCGATGGAAATGCTGCCGATTCTGGCGCGCGCGATCGCGTAGAAGGCTGCCATGACCAGCACGCAGATCAGCGAGCAGACATAGGAGACGGGGGCACTTTCCTCGACATCGAAGATCATGTGGGCTGCCAGGGCGCCGACGGCGGCTACCTGCGCGACGGCGATATCGATGAAGATCACCTCCCGCTTGAGGACGTGCATGCCCAAGTGGCTCAGGAGGGCACCCATCAGGAGGCAGGCCACGAGTGGCGAACCAAACATCTCGAAGAAATCAGTCATGGTTTACTCCTTTGGCTTCCAGGCGGTGCCGAAGGTTGGCAGCAGGGCTCGGACGAGAAGCGCCCCGATGAAGAACAGGCCCAGAAATAGCACCAGCGTCGGGCCATAGGGCCAGTTCCATTTGTACGATGAGCCCAGACCAAAAAGGCAGGCAATGAACCCAAGGCCCCAGCCCAGTACAACCGCCGAGCCCCATCGCCTTGTGAAGAGCGTGGCGATCGCCGCCGGGATCATGAGGAAGCTGTACGCCAGCAGAACGCCCGCAATCGGCACGATCAGTACGGTGATGATGCCCTGCGTGGTGAAGAACAGAAAATCCCAGAGCCGTTCGTGCGGCAATGGCTCCTTCTGCTCGGCCAAGGCGATGAACTTTTTGCGCAGCACGATGTGGAACACGATCAATGCGACGTACGTGATGACGGTTACGCGGACCAGAGGCCAACTGACCCAGAGCATATACCCGGAGAGGGTCTTCTCGACGTAGCCTTGGCCGCCGGGCATTTTGTCCGTCCACAACAGGGACAGGACCAGCGCCATGGCATACATGATACCGATAACGGCCTCGCGAGGAATCGCGGGGCATCGCGGCTTGACCAGCGCCAGCAGCCCCGCACCGATCAGGACTGCCCCGAACGCCAGCCCGTACGAAGCGGGGCTGGCGTACTCGATGCCCAGGCCGACCCCTACCAGGGCGCCGAAGGCGGCCAGTTGGTCCAGAACCAGATCGGAGAAGATCAGGGTCCGCCGGATGATGTGAAGGCCGAGGTACGTGTGCAGAATGAGCACGACGGCCACGAGGGTGATTTGCAGCGCGAAAAGGCGCGTCGCTTCCGACATCTCTTCGTCCTCAGTTACGGTCCGTGTCACTTGGCCTGGATGTTGCCTCGCTGGGCGGCTGCAACCAAGTGACTCACCCAGTAATCGACCAGATCGAAATAGCTGTCGATGCCCGCGGCACCGCCAACAAACAACGGGGCGATCACCGCCTGGGCGCCCGTGCGCTCGGCTACCGTGGTTACCTTCTGCTTGTCGAAGTAGTTGGCCGCCAGGATGACACGAATACCTCGGTCTTTCATCATGGTCACCAGATTCGTAACGTGCTTCGGTGATGGAGGGATCCCGGGCTTGGTTTCGATCGTGGCGGCCTCTTCCAGACCGAACAGGTGGATGAAGTAACTCCAGTTTTTGTGGTAGACGACGACGGGCATGCCGCGTAACGGCTGCACCCGGCCCATCCAGCCGCCGAGGCGGTCGATCAGGGGTTGTCCCTCCAGTTCGTGTTCCTGAAGAAAAGCGATGAGCTTGCCTTGCTCGGCCAGGCGGCACAGAGTGTCACCGCCGAGGGACAGCAGCGCTTCGCCGAATAGACGTTTGTCGAATTCGAGTTGCAGCTCTTTCAAGTTGGTTTCATAGAAAGCTCTGCCGGCGGGGTCGTTCTTGATCAAGCCGGTGGCAATGTTGGCGGCAGCCTGGCGCGCCTTGATCGGGCTGCACATGATGTGCGGATTGCCATAGACGTGGACGTCCCCTTCGATTTGTGAGACGACCTTGGGTTTCTCCAGCAGCTCCATGCCGTGGCTGACGGCGACATAGCCGATCTCGCCGCTGCGGACGCGCTTGTTGCCCGACTTGTTCACCACGGTCGGCAGCCACATCTCCAAGTCCAGCCCGGTAGCGACAATCAGGTCGGCGTTCTTGACCATGTGGACGAAGGATGGTTTGGGACGGATGTGGTGGGGGTCCTGGATGGGATGGACGATGGACTCGACCGTGACGCGATCGCCGCCGATGGCTTTGGCCAGGAAGGCATAATCGGGCAGTGTGGTGACCACGCGGAGCGGTCCGCCCGGACGCGGGGCGACCGTCGGACCGTGTCCACGGCGTGCTCGGACGCGGTGTTGACGTTGCGCGGCATCCAGTCCTGCCGGACTCAGCAGAAGCAGGGCGACAAGCAGTCCCAGTGCAATTCTATGCATTCGGGCTATCATAAGAGGATCCTCCATTTTCTGTCAGTAGCGATCGTGCTTGTGGGGGCCGATGGCGAAGGTGGCTTGTCCCCAGACGACGTGCTCGTCGGGCTCCATGCCGTTGCCCCAGCCGTAGTTGTACTCGGTGCGCAGCCGGACCCATTCGCTCTGCCACCATGTGACGTATGGGCCGACTTGCCAGCGATAGGGATTGTCCGACGCATACGCATGGGGGGCCAGCGACAGGTTGCCTGTCTCGGCGTAGTCTTTGCTGTCCGGCTCGAAATAGTCCAGGCGAAGGCCCAATATCAGATTGCGGGCCACTTTGCTTTGGACGTAGCTGTAGGCGCCCCAGGCGTTGATGATGTCTCTTCCGGAACCATCCAGCGCGAGGATGTCGCGGTTCAGCAGGTAGAACTCGGTCCGCCACTCGACGTTGCGGTAGAGGGCCCGGTCGATCGGCTCCCACAGATAGGACAGATCGGCGCCGAAGACCCGCGTGCCGAGGGCGTCGTGTTCGGTAATCACGTCGTCGGCCGGCTGGATCTCCCACTCGTCGTTCCAGCCGAACAGGCCGCTGAGGCCCCATTCGAGATAGGCGCTGTCCGAGAGATCGCGGAAGTTCTTGTAGTGCAGCAGCATCGACGGCGTGCCCAGCGCGTCTCCTTCGAACAGGGCGTCGTTTTCGCCGTTGGTCACTTGAACGATCAATCCCTGGTGGGCGCTGCCCCAGGTGGGAAGCGTCCAGTCCAGAGACGCGCCGGTCTGGTTGAGGCCTTCATCACCGAAGATTCGTTGGAGCGCCAGCGGATAGTGGACTTGGTCGAGGGCGTCTTCATGCCAGCGATTGA
>CAZTGH010000003.1:5781-33810 GCA_964612985.1 uncultured Pirellulales bacterium | reverse complement strand
GCGGAGAATCGCGTGAAATAGACCTCTTCCACGTCCACCCCTTCGTCACTGATGTGAACGGTGGCCTTCATATACGAAAACGGGTCGAGGTAGGACTGAAAGTTGAGTTCAAGTCCGCGAATTTCGGCGTCCGTGCGTCGGCGCGTCTCGTTCTGATGGCGATAGTAGGTCAGGAAATCTCCGGAGGCGCTGATCTCCGGGTTCAGTTGCTGGAGGCTCAGGCCCGCCGCCTTGAATACGGTCTCTTCCGGGGCCTTCTGCGGTTCCTCTTTTCCTCCCACTTCATCGAGGGCCAGCTCGCGCAGCGCAGCCAGTTCATCCACCAGGGTCTCGGGTTCCGGATCGGCCTCGCCTTGGCGCAGTCGCTCGAGTTCCTGTTTCAGTTCGCCGATTTCCTGTGTGTGTTCCTGCCGCATCCGTTCGATCAAGGTGGTCAGTTCATCGATTCGCTCTTGTATCGTGGGACGATCGACTTGCGTATCCTGTCCCCAGGCAATGGAACTGAAAAGGACCATCCACAGGACGACCCAGCGGCTAATAGAGGAGAGCCGGGTGTTGGCTCGCATATACACAACTCCCTTCCCATGGTGAGGCATCTCCCGCATCTGGAATTGGGATTCAGGGGGAGAGGACCGGAGTCTTACGTCCGAATCCATGACCTCGAATGATATCGATATGTGTCGTAAGTGGACTGATAGTGGATTACGACTGGGGGATGGGGGGGGCACGGAGAAGGATGGATTTCGCCCAGGGCCGTGCAACGATGACGGAGGTCTGCGGTGTCGGTGCCGAAACGACCAAGTACTCCAGGCCCGCTGGACCGGTCTCGTACAGGGCTTGCGTTGAATTGGCACCTGCGAGGAACTTGCACGCAGGGCAGGATTCACTGGCCGCAGCGGTCTTGCCCGTGGTGAGCGGATAGTCTTCCGTGTGGAACAGGTCCACGCCGCAGGCCACGATCAGGTACGCGACCAGCGCGGTCACGGCCGCAGCTTTGCCGTATACCGAGCTAGCGTGTATCTGACCCATTCCTTGCTCCTGGCCTCCAGGGCCGAGCCTGCTGGTTTGCATCAACGAGCGGTGATTCTATTTCACGCCGGTCAAGCCGTCAAGTGGGATTGCCTGCGACGTTCGCGAAATCTCAAGCGGAGTCCCGTAGCCAGCGGACGAACTGAGCCAGGCCGGTGGCGATGTGGGTGGCGGGGTTGTAGTCGAGTTTGCGCTGGGCCTTGGCGACGTCCGCGTAGGTCTGATCGACGTCGCCCGGCTGGGTAGGTAGATGGTTTCGGATCGCCTTTTTGCCCAGGGCCTTCTCGATCTCGGCGATCAGGTCGCTGACGCTGATCGGGCGGGACTCGCCCAGGTTGTAGATCTGGTAGCCTTTGCAGCGGTCGATGGCGGCGACCACTCCGTTGATGATGTCGTCAATGTAGGTGAAGTCGCGTCGCATGGTGCCGTCGCCATAGACAGGGATGGGCTGGCCGGCCTCGATGAGACGTGCGAACTTGTGGATGGCCAGATCGGGGCGCTGCCTGGGACCATAGACGGTGAAGAAGCGCAGGCAGGTCATGCCGATGTCGTAAAGATGGTGGTACGTGTGGCAGATCAACTCGCCCGCTTTCTTCGTCGCGGCGTAGGGCGAGATGGGGAAATCCACGTTGTCGGATTCGGAGAAGGGGACTTTTCGGTTGTTGCCGTACACACTGGAGCTCGAAGCGAAGACGAACTTTCCGATTTGCCTCTGCCGAGCGATCTCCAGCAGGACGACCGTACCATTGATGTTGACATCCGTGTAGAGGGCGGGCTGTTCGATGGAAGGACGGACGCCGGCACGCGCTGCCAGGTGTACGATCGCATCAATGTCGCTGCCGATCGCCTGCTCCATCGCGTCCCGGTCGCGGATGTCCGCCTCGACGAGGCGAAAGCGGGGGTTCGTCAGCGCAGCGGCGATGTTGCGCCGTTTGATCTGCGGATCGTAAAATGTATCGAAGCAGTCGATGCCGACGACCTCATGACCCTCCGCGAGCAAACGTTCGGTTAAGTGTGAGCCGATGAATCCTGCTGCGCCGGTGACGACTGCCTTCATTTTCTTGATCTCCCCTCTGCAAAAGTCCGGTTTACAGTGACTCTGCCAGTTGCTTGATGTACTGGACCATGTCGTCAGCCATGTCTTCTCGTTTGAGCGCGAATTCGATGTTCGTGCGGATGAATCCGTCCTTGTTGCCGATATCGCAGCGTCGACCGTCGAGCTTGAGTCCGTACATGGGGCGCTGGCGGACGAGCGCGCGAAGGGCATCGGTCAGTTGGACCTCTCCTCCCCGGTCGGGGCCGGTGGCGCCGATGTGATCGAAGATATCGGCGGTCAAGAGGTAGCGGCCGGCGATGGCCAGATTCGAAGGGGCCTCGGCGGCGCTGGGCTTTTCGATGAAGTCGCGAATCCGGTAGACCCCGGGCTGGACTTCCTCGCCATCGATGATGCCATAGAGGTGAACGCGTTTGGGCTCGACCGCCTCGACCAGGATGATCGGCGCCTGGAGATCGTCATACAGATCGACGAGCTGCTGCGTCGCGGGCTTGGGGGCATCGATCAGCGTGTCGCCCAGCAGGACGACGAAGGGCTCATCATGCACGTGATGCCGCGCGCAGTAGACGGCGTCACCCAGGCCCTTCATCTCCTTCTGCCAGACGAAATGGATCTCGGCCAGTTCGGAGATGCGCTGCATCGCATCGAGTTCATCGTTCTTGCCTTTGGCCTGAAGCTGCGTTTCGAGTTGGAAACTGCGGTCGAAATGCTCTTCGATCGACCGCTTGCCTTTGCCGATGATCATGAGCAGGTCGGAGATTCCCGCGGCGGCGGCTTCCTCGACGACGTACTGGATCACGGGCGTATCGACGATGGGCAGCATCTCCTTGGGCTGGGACTTGGTCGCCGGCAGGAAGCGCGTCCCAAAACCGGCGGCCGGGATGACGGCCTTGCGTATCATGCTCGCGTTCGGTCCTCCGGATGATAGATCTTGGGTTTGATGATCTTGATGTTCAGCTTGGCGAGCTTTCGACGCAGATCCACGAACATCCGTTCGTTCCTGTAGGTGCCGACGATGGCGCCGCCGGAGCCGGTGAACTTGGCGCTGGCGCCGACCGAACGTGCCGCTTCCACCATTCGAAGGTTGTCGTCGCTGATCTGGTAGATCTGGCGCCGGCGATCGAAGTTGGCGTCGAGCAGTTCGGCGATCTCATCCGGTCGTCCTTCACAAAGACATTTCCGGACCTTATCCGTCAGGCGGGCCCAGAATCGCATCGCATTGACGACCTTGCGTTCGCCCTGTTCGAAGCGATGGCGGATGTTGTGGTGAAACTTCTCCGTGGGCTCGCTGAGCTCGTCCCGGCAGGCGATGTAGAGCCTGGGCAGCAGGGCGGGGTCGAGCGGGGTGTAGTTGCCGTAGCCCTGTCGCGTCATGATCTCCTCGGCAAAGTCCATGTAGACGAGGCCTTCGTAGACCTGGATGACGCGGTCCTGCAAGCCGGCGGGGATGTGCAGCTCGTTTCTCTCGGCGGCCAGGACGAGGTTGGCCTGCACGTACTTCGGTATGGTGACGCCGTAATAGGCCATCAACGCGCGGAGACAGGCGGTGATGATGGCGCTGGAACCAGCGAGCCCGACCCCGTGCGGGATGTCCGAGCAGTAGCGGATCGTGAAGTTCTTGTCGTGCAGGACGATCTGGTTTTCCTGGCAGTAATCGTAGAAGGTCTTGATGGTGGCCTTGAGCAGGCGGATGCCGCCGTAGTAGCCGTGCAGTCGGACGTCACGGACGATGTCCGCAATGTTGCTAAAGCACGAGTGGTCTTTCTGGCTCGGCAGGATTTCGAGCTCGGGGGTCTCATACAGGACGACCTCCGCACGGAAATTGCTGAAGACGAACGAGATGGTCTTGCCAAAGTACCCGTCGGAGGGGTTCCCGATCAGACCCGCTCTCGGATAGGCCTGTGTGCGAATGATCACGCCATGTACCTCACCAAAGCTTCTCAGCAGATCGGACGGGCGGCCAAGACCTGTAGCCAGCCAGTCGAGTGTTTTCGGACCGTGAGCGAACCACCTGCTGCGATCTCCAGCATTGCGGCTGGTCTCAGGACGAGGAACGTCCCTCGACCGGCTCGATCATATCCACGTCGATCTCGACGCTGGCCGCCTGGCCCAGCATGTCGATCTGGAGCACGAGCCGGGTGTTGCCCCGGTTCTGGACGACAATCCCTTCGAGTCCGAGCAGGGGACCGGCGATGACCCGGCACCACTGGCCTTCTTCGATGTATTTGTGCGGCACGAGCGGCGCCCCGGCGCTGATGGCACGCTCGATTCCCGCTAATTCATCGAGGAAAGTCCCCTGGTCGGGCACCTCGAGCAGATTGGCGACGCGGTTGGTCTTGAGCAGCTCGACCCGGTCGTTTTCGTCGCCGCAGAAGAACAGGTAGCCGGTAAAAAGGGGCAGCAGCGACTTGAACGTACGATGGCTGCGCCGGCTGACCTTCAATGTCATAGGGAGGAAGTAGCTGATGTTCTTGGCCATCAGATCGTGGGCCAGGACCTTCTCATTCCTGCTCTTGGTATGGGCGACCCACCACAGGCCGTCGAAGGTCCGGATGGACTCTGCCGGCGGCCAGAGAACGGGCGGATTCTCGTTTATCTTGAGCAATTTCGCTCTCCCGAACTATTCAAGGCCGAACGCGGTCCGGCGAGGGCGACAGGGCCAGCCGGCGGTTCGGGCGCTCTACAATCTCTAAATCAGTGTCCGAATCTGGTCGATTCACATAAGAGACCGAGTCTATAGAGGTTCGGCCAAATTGTCAAAAAAAATGGAGATTGGGCCTCGGTCGGGGCACCAAGAGGCAGCGTGAACGCAGCCAGGCAAGAGCCGAGATCGCGTGCCAGCCGGGGTCGTCCGGAGGCGGGGGTGCTTTTCACCTGCATTGGGCGACGGGTGTCGCTGCTGCATGCCTTTCGCGATGCGGCGCGGAGGCTGAGACGGGCCGTTCGCTTTTATGGGACGGACGTTACGAGGCTGAGCCCGGCGGTGCAATGCTGTGACGAGGCATTCCTGGTCGAACGGACCACGCATCCCGGGTACATCGACCAGCTTCTGTCCATCGTCGAAGGCCATCACATCCAGGTCCTCATCCCGACCACCGATCTCGACCTGCGGCCGCTGGCGATGCACCGGTCCCGTTTCGAGCGTCTGGGCTGTCGCGTGCTGGTCAGCGATCCCGATGTCATCGACGTATGCCAGGACAAGCGGCAGACGTACCGCTTCCTTCAACGGCATGGCGTCGATTGTCCGCGTACCCTGAGCCCGGCTGCCGCTCTGGCGGCCGACAAGAAAGGTGCGCTGACGTGGCCCTGTGTGATCAAGCCCTGGGACGGCAGTGCTGCCAAGGGCAACACCATCGTCCACGACCGCGAGGAACTGCGGTTCTTCGCCAGACGGATCAGCAACGCGATCTGTCAGGAGCTGGTCGAGGGGACGGAGTACACGTGCGATGTGTACGTCGACGCCGATCGGCGGGTGCGATGTGTCGTGCCGCGGCAGCGCATCGAGGTACGCTGGGGGGAGGTCAGCAAAGCACGGGTGGCCAGGGATGCCCGCATCATGCAGGTGGTGGCCCATCTCGTTCAACACCTCGGCGCCGGTCCAGGCGTCGTCACGGTTCAACTGTTCGAGACCGAGGCGAGGGCCTTGCGGATCATCGAGATCAATCCGCGTTTCGGCGGGGGCGTGCCGCTGGCGATTCGGGCAGGGGCGGATTTCCCGAAATGGATTCTCCAGGAACGGCTTGGCCGGCGCCCTCAGATTGCCTTCGATGGATTCGAGGATGGGCTGGTGATGCTGCGGCATGACAGCGAAATCTGGCTCCCGGCGGCGGAGGCTCACCTCTAGCCAGCACGCTCGACGGGCCCTTTCTCCTAGAGCGTGACGGTCAGGTACTGTGTATCGGCGTTGAACGTGGCGGCGCCGTCGAAGGCAGCGGGGATCACCAGGCAATCGCCGGCGACGAAGTTCACCGAATCGGCCTGTTGCGATCGGATCGTTCCGCCCCCCGAGAGTACGATCAGTGTGCGCATCTGTCCGCTGGCGAGCAGCAGTTGATTGCCGCTGGTGCGATGACCCTTGTCGATCTTGAAATACTCGCTGCTCACGAGGCGGCCCATCGTCGTGACCGGGAGCTGGTCTGCTGTGAGGTCGAAGTGGATGCTTTCGAGGGCCTCTTCAATGTGGAGCTGTCGGGGCTTGCCGCTGTCGTCGAGGCGGTCCCAGTCGTAGACGCGATAGGTTGTATCCGATGGCGTCTGTATCTCGGCGATGAGCAGTCCGCTGCCGATGGCGTGGGCGGTGCCGGCAGGAAGGAAATGGCACTGACCCGGCTCGACCGGGATCTTCGCGAGAAGGTCGGCGGTCGTGCCGTCTTCGATGGCCTGGGCAAACTGCTCCCTACTGACTTTCTTCTTGAGCCCCTTGTAGATCACCGCTCCCGGCTCTGCGGCGATGATATACCAGCACTCGGTCTTGGGGTCTCCGCGACCCATCCGTCGGCATGTTTCGGGATCGGGGTGGACCTGCACGCTCAGGACGTCCTGGGCGTCGAGCAGCTTGATCAGCAGGGGAAACGGCGTCGAAAAATCGCGCATGCCGGTGATCTCTTCGGGATACTGCCGCACGATGTCGCCCAGCGTCCAGTCCTGGAGCGGTCCATTGCCGATGACGGTCTTGTCGTCGGGCAGGTCCGCCAGTTCCCAGCTTTCCCCGATCTTCTCACCGGTCGGCAAGGGCTTGCCGAAGACGTGCTGAAGCGTCCGGCCACCCCAGATGCGCTGCTTGAAGATCGGCACGCATTTCATCGGATAGGTTCTCATGCCAGGCATTGTACCGATGATGGACTGCGATGTCCATGCTTCCGGCGGGGATAGGCGTCCGGAGAATCCGCGAAACTGCGGGGAAAAATACGTACTTTCCACAATTGACGGATGCGGATCTGGTGTTATGGTGAATGGGTAATGTCTGACAAGGATTACCCGGCAATGCTGTGACGGAGCACGGCGTGCTAACGTATTACTCGATCACAGCGAGACGGTTGTGAATTCCCTGCCAGGAGTGCCCGACGCGGTGTCGGTATGGATGCCGGTCGCGCGACAAGGAGTGACGCGCGATGTTGCTGCGGGGTCCCTGGGCTCAAGGAGGAGAAGGGATGAAGAGGTTTGGTGTGATTTCTGTCGGCTTGGTAGTGGTCTGCGCTGTCAGTTCGGTATCGCGCGCGATCACCATCCGCCCGACGTACGATGGTTTCGATGCGGCGCAGGAGGACGTGATCCAGGCGGCGATCAACCGGTGGGTCACCATGGTGGGCGGCCATACGGTCGACATTTCATTTGCCGCGACGTCCGATGTCTGGCTAGCGACGACCAGCGACTGGACCACGGATCGTCGAGGTCGCCCGACCAACGCGGCGATTCACGTCAATCCCGCTGAATACACCTGGACGATGGGGGACCCGGCCGATGGGCGATACGATGCCATGCGCGGGATGATGCATGAGATTGCCCATGCGATTGGCTGGACCGTGGCTCTGGACAATTTTGCCGCCCACGTCACGCGGGTGGCAGGCGACCGTTTCTACGACCTGGACCATGACGGCGCCTACCGTGCCGATACGGATTTCGACCTGGTGGACGCGAGTTGGGAGGGGACCCACGCTCCGGACGGTTCGGGCGATCTGATGCAGCCCTATGCTCCGGCGGGGGTGCGTCTGTACCCGACGTATCAGCACGCCGGAGTGTTGACGGATGCGTTCGGTTACAGCGTCATGCTCGACGGGCTCGGCGGCGAGACCGGCTATGGCGACCTGGCCCTCGGACGCACCGACGACGGCTCCTCCGGGTCGCTCGACCTGCCGTTTGAGATCAACCTTGGCGGAACCGCCTACGATTCTT
Organism: uncultured Pirellulales bacterium; assembly: GCA_964612985.1. GTDB lineage: Bacteria > Planctomycetota > Phycisphaerae > Sedimentisphaerales > Anaerobacaceae > Anaerobaca. The sequence goes on along the minus strand of CAZTGH010000003.1, from coordinate 25,835 downwards.
TCTTCGTGAACAACAACGGCAACGTGTCGTTTGGAGAGCCGATGTGGCAGCACACGCCGCAGGCCTTTCCGCAAAGCGATGAGGCCATGATTGCGCCGTACTGGGGCGATGTCGATACACGGTCCGAAGACGCTGGGGCGGTGTACGTCGCGGCGCCTGGCTCTGACGCCGTCGTGGTCACTTGGGATGGGGTAGGCTACTACAATCGCCACACGGACCTGACCAACGATTTTCAGATGGTGCTTCGCAACCGCGACGACATTGCAGTGGGCGATTTCGACATCGAGTTTCGTTACGAACAACTTCAGTGGACGACGGGCGACGCCAGCGGCGGTGTCGGCGGGCTCGGCGGCAGGGCCGCTCAGGCAGGATGTGATGCGGGGAACCAGACGCACTATCTGATGCTGCCGGGCTCGGGAACGGCTGCCGTTCTCGACCTGGCAAACCTGACGAACACGCCTTCCAATGTGTCGATCGAGGGGCTATGGGTATATGCTGTGCGCAATGGCTATCTGCCCGGCACGGTCCCCGAGAATCCCCTCAGGCCCATCGCCGTGGACGACGGCTGGCGGTTCGATTTCCACATCGGCGACGTTGGCCAAGCGGTCTACATCGATCCGCTGGTCGCGATCGGCTATGACTACCTTGTGGATTCCGGGGCCAATTTCGCGTCGGTCCAACTGCCGACAGTCGGAGACGGTCTCTACGACCTCTGGCTTTGGGATGATACATTCGGCTCGTGGGCGGATGCCCATGTCGATCTGATCGGCGGGAAGATGTACGACTTTGGCGGCGACGGGGTGAATGCCTTCCGCATTCTGGGGATCGAAGCTGGTCTGGGGCTGAATCCGTACGACGCCGGCGCCTTCGTGACGGGGCTGCGGTTTACCTCTCCGGGCATGGTTTCGATGTGGCAGATCCCGGTTGTTCTCGATCCCGACGATCTCCTGGCAGTCGTGCCGCTACCGGGGGCCCTCGGCTTGCTCGCGATTGGGCTGCTGGGGGTGGCCGTCATATGGAAACGGAGAATTCTGTAGCGGCGCAACCGCTATTGCAGGTAGTCGAGAATCCCCGTGGCGATGGCGGCGGCCATCCTGTCCTGAAAGGCATCGTTTTGCAGACGCATTGCGTCCTGGCGGTTGGACAGATATCCCATCTCGACCAACACGGCCGGACCGCGGGTCGTCACGAGCACGCGGAAATTCGCGCGGCGAACCCCCCGGCTTTCCAGGCCGGTCGTGGCCATGGCGCGTGCGATGTCGCGGGCGGCACGCTGCGAATCCAGTGAGGCGGCGTCCGCGATATAGATGGTGAAGCCCTGGGCCGATGGGCTGGGAGCCGAGTCGGCGTGGATGCTCACGAACAGATCGGCGTTGCGTCGGTTGGCGATCTCGGCGCGGGACTCCAGTTCGATGTATTCGTTGGCCGAGCGGGTCATGGTCACGTCGATGCCTCGGCGTTGGAGAATGGCGGCGACTCTGGCGGCGACCGCGTAGTTGATGGTCTTTTCCGGAACTCCCGTGATGGACGTTGTGCCGGGATCATGCGCGCCGTGACCGGGATCGATAACAATGACGCCTCGGGCCACGCGGATGGGCGCGCGGGGAGCGATTACGGGTGCCCCCAGGAGCGGCTTGATCTGCGAGGCCAGCGACTGGGAGACGTAGACGGTTCCTGCCGACTTGCGAACCATTCCGACCGAGCCGATGGGTTTTCCATTGACGAAGAACCGGCCCTCGCTGTGCGTGAAGATCAGGACGGTGTTGTCGGCGTCGCGCAGGACGACGAAGTTGTCGTCGCGGTCGTCGACGGTCAGGCCGAGCTGCCCCGCCAGGTCTTCGATGCGAATCAGGTGATCGCTGCGGACCATCCCCGGCGCGCGGGTGGGTGTGCTCTCGCACCCGGAGGCGGCCAGAATCAGCGAAACGGCAACAATGGCGATCGTCGTTTTGGTCTTCATGTCACCCCTGTTATCGGACAGGACAGCCTCAGGCATCCACATTTTTCTGATTCCTTCTCTGACTTGGCCGGCGCCGGGAAGGGCGTAAGATATGGGTTGCCCGCGTGTTATGCAACGGAATTGCGCCCGAGACCGCCTGAGCGTCCCGGGCGCGATTCGAACGGAGGGGATTAGTGCAGGTCGATGGCCTCCTGTTCGGGTCCGTCCTGGCCGCTTGGTGGCCAGACGAGGGCGGTCTGCCCGAGCTGGTCCTGCACGAGCTGGAGGTCGGTTTCGTCAACGATGCCGTCGCTGTTCAGGTCAGCGGTCGGCTTGTGGAGCAGAACCGGACCGTCGGTGACCAGGAAGGTGTAGACCGCCAGCGTGCGGGTGGGGCCACCTGTGGCGAGATTTCCCGAGGCCTCGAAGACGAGTGTGTATGTTCCGGGTTTGCTGAAACCCCAGTTGTAGTGGGCGTGGAGTCCCGCAGGCAGGAGTGCGAGGAGTTCCTGGTGGTGCGTGGACAGCAGGAAAGCCGGCTGTCCGAACGCATCGTCGGCCCACAGGCTGACCTCTCCCGGGCCATCGCAGTATCGCAGCTCCAGGCAGATCGTGTCCTCGACAAGCGCGCCGATCTCGATTCCGGCGGTTGATACGCCCAGCGCAGGCAGCCCTTCGCATTCGTGTTGAGGCAGGACCCAGAGCGGTTCGTTGGCGTCGGCGCCGGTGGCGCGCCAGATTCCACCGGTCGGGCGTAACTGTTTCGCTTCGTGCGTGGCCACTACGATCAGTTGCGACGGTTCGAATTCCGTATCCTCGACCAGGGACTCACCGTCGACGATGGTGCCGGCATGCAGATGGAAGTGTAGAGCGAGTCCGCCATCCTCCAGGCCAATCTCAAAATCGCCGTGCTCGGCCAGGTAATAGGCCGTCTCGCCGGTAAAGGGGTGCGCCGAATCGTCGTGATCATGATCATGATCGTGATCGTGGTCTTGTGCCTTGGCGGACGGGGCCACCAGCAGCAGGAGTGGCAGTATGGCAGGAAACAGAATCTTCAGATGCATAGATCAATACTCCTCAGACAGGGATCATGATATCCCAGGTGATCTCAAAGCCATGATTCAATTCACGTGGTTGGGGTCGAAGGCGCCATAGAGGGCCTCGCAGCCGGGATAGCCGCACAGCAGCCATTGGTCGGCCAGAGCCGCCAGTTCGTCGAGGGCCACCGGATCGAGCGGATCGTCCGGGTCTGCGAACATGAACGTGTCGGGGTCGTCAGCGTGCGGTGTACTCAGCCAGTACCGGGCCATCCAGGCGAAATCCTGGAAGTCGACGCGACCGTTGCCGTAGAAGGAATCGCTGCCGGGAGGGGCCCAGTCGGCCGTCAGCCATTCGTCGCAGCGCACTACCGTGGAAATGCGGAAACCCACCGCGTACAACCCGGGCTTCGTGAAGCCCCAGTTGACATGCACGTGGCTGCCGGCCGAGATATGGAACACGTCGTCTTCGCCGATTCCACCTTCGTATGTGGACATGAAAACCACCGGTGCATGAATGCCGTCGGCCTGCCAAAGGGCGAAATCACCCCCTGCGGGACCGTTAACGTCGATCAACCGCACCTCGAACCAGTGATCCGCACTGTCGGCGCCGCGCGGGTCGTGCGGATTCCAGGAGCAAAGCCGACTGCTAGCGGTCCTCTCGGCGGCAAAGCCCAGCGGAAGAGCCCCGGTGCCTGCATTTTGGGGCAGAATCCAGAACGGCTCGCCAGGCTGCGCTCCGATGAACTCGAAATCTGAGGGTATTGCGTCGAGAATCCACTGGCTGTTGGCGCCGCCATAGAGCAGCGCAGCGGTCGGCGGGATGTCCAGTCCGCCTGCGGTTCCCGGCAGGTCGTGCGAGAGCAGGACATCCCAACCGACGGTCGTGAACGAGACCTCGAAATCGGTGTGGTAGAAATCCACCGTCGTCGGATGGTTCGCATCGGGCAGATCGGTTTCGATCCCGAAATAGAGCGTCGTCGCGGTTGAGACCTTGGCGCAGTGGCCCTGGGCGTAGCCCGGAAGGCTGCATAGCAGCGGACACAGCAACGCGACGGCCAGATGTTCTGGCTTCATGGCACTTGTCTCCTCACGGTATTGCCGACCAGCTCTTCTCAGTCATCCTCATCGAGCCGGCGGTTTGACGAAATCCTCGAAGTTGTCAGCCATCTCCTTGATCGTCCCGGCTCGAACATCCTCCACCCGACTGTCGGCATAGAGATACAGCGACGAGCCCCTGGAATTATCCTCGGCTTTGCCGCCTCCGAAGCGATCGGGCTGGATATCTTCGCGAAGGGTGTCCCACGGGACGTTAGGCGTCGGCAGAAACCATAGCCTCGAGTGCGTATGATCGCTGGTCAGTGCGACCGACAGATCATCTGCCCCCACGAAGACCGTGATGGTGTCGCAGGGGCGTTTGAGCTTGTACTTGTTCCGGTAGGATGATCCGGTGAGCCTGCCGAAGGGATCGACGGCGTCGACGGCGATGTACTCGTTCATGATGTAGCTGCTCGTCGGGTGCCGGAGACGTTCAGCGCGCTGCGGATCGGCGGGACAGACCCGGACTTCGTTGACATCGCCGAGGTAGGTGCTCAGCGTGAAGATCCAACTGCGCTGGCGGGCGGTCTGGCCGGTCAGCCCATGGCTGCTTTCGGGGAATAGCCCCTCGTTGTCCTGTGTGTACAGCTCGACCGCCAGGCCGATCTGTTTGAGGTTGCCGGTGGAAGCCAGGCGCTTGGCGTGCATCCGCGCCATACTCAGCGACGGCAGCAAGATTCCCATCAACACCGCGATGATCGCGATCACGACCAGCAGCTCTACAACTGTAAAAGCCCGTGACGCCCTCATGGCGCACCTCGACAATTCTCCATGAAACCATCACGCTGAATACGGCCGCGGTAAACGGGTGTCTGACGTGATGGCGATTCTCTTTCGATGCGTTCAGATCGCGAAGAGGGGAGGAGGGCGCGGAGCAAGAACTGCCGGAACGGATTGATGTGGAGAGAGCTCTGCGGTTTCCTCGACACCTACAGCGATGTCGGTGCCGTAGACGGCAGCGGAGGGCGATTCAAGACAGAACTTCGCCCGGTTGTCGGTCATCGCATGACAGAGCGAGCAGTGCTTGGCATCGTGCCGCAGGAGGTCTCCGTGGGAGCCGAGATGCAGGTACAGTGCCAGCCCCGATGTCATAGCGACGAAGCACGCGGCGGCCAGCAGCAGAACGGCATATCGCGAAAGCGATCTCACGTCGTTACGCTCCTACGCGCAGGCGGGGCAGAGTCCTTCGAGCCGCACCTGTTGATGTTGGATGATGAATCCCTTGTACGACTTCGGCGCCATGGGCACCGAGAACTCCTTGAGACAGTGCGTGGTCCCGCAGTTGGAGCAGGTGAAATGCGGATGGCATTGTTTGGCGGTGCAGTGGTTGGCGAGTTCGAAGTGCCAGGCTCGCTTCTGCATGAAGGCCCGGTGCACCAGGCCGGCATGGACAAGCGATTCGAGCGTGCGGTAGATCGTCACCTTGTTCCACGTCTTGCCGGTGAGCCGCTCGGCGATCTGATCCTGTCGCAGGGGCCGGACCGCGTTCGTGAGCACCTTGAGAACGGCCACGCGAGCCTGCGTACAATACAAACGGGCGTCCTTGAGCACCTGATGGCATTGTTCGTCGAGGTGTGAACTCATGACGCCACCCCCGGATGGGCGGCGTGGTGCGCGTGCAACGGAGCGCTCTTGACGAACAACAGCGGAAAGACGATGTCGCTGACGCAGCAGGGCAGCCAGACGGCGATGAACAGCACCACGAATACGCCCACGAGCATGACGGCGGTCAACTCCGTGTGGGTGTTCATCAGGACGTGGAAAGAAGACGCCCAAGTACTGATCAGGACGTGCCCGGCATGGGGGAACTTGGTTCGTGGCCAGAAGTAGGCGATGGCGATCCCCAGCAGGGCGGCCGGGTTCACGATGTACCAGTCCTCGATGAAACCCAAGTGCAGTCGCGGGCGAACGCCGCCTTCGGTTTCATGCCGATGGTCGTCGTGATCCGCATGGACCAGGGATTCGGTTGCTGGCTCGTGGGAATCCGTCGGTTCGCCTTCTTCATGGACGTGTGCTTCGCCGGTATGGTCATGCTCATGGCCATGCTCAACTGCATCGTGTTCGTGTAGCGCGCCGTGGATCGGCACCGCCACGCCGAGGATCGTCTCGCCGAAAAACGGCAGGACTGAGTCGCTCAGGGTGGCTACGCCTATTGCACCGAGATAGCCGATGAAGACCAACTTGAGCAAGCTGGTCTTCTTGTTATAAAGCCTGAATAGAGAAGTAGTTACCATGGCCGAGAGGACCACGTGTCCGGGGTGGAACACCTGAAACAGGCGATGGCTGAGCTCCTGGCCGGCGTGGCGGAACAACAGCATGCAGAGAATTCCCGTTGCCGCCCCGAAGAGGGTGAACGGGGCGTGATGCTTCAATTCCAAGCCGATCGCTGCAATTCTTTTTCGCATAGGCATCCACTCTCTCATACAGGAAAGACTTCATTATGGATTCGTAAGCCCATTATAGAAGGTTCGCGACAAAATGCAACTTAGTTGCATTTTTTTGTGGCGGGTTTATTTCCTACAGTTTAGATACGGCCGGACGGTGCGGCGTTTTGCGCCGGCCGAACCGACAGGGTGGCCGGGCCCGACGTGACGGGAGGCCCCCGCATAACAAGGAAGAACCCGGATGCTCAGGTCGGAGGCTCCATCCCGAACGAAGGCTCCGCCGGGCGGTGAAAGCGGTGTGCTGTGATGCCAACCATCGACAGACTGATAAGCGAATCCCCCGTTTGGGCTCTGTGTGTGGTTCTCTGGCTGGGCGCCACCGCGTCGCTGGGCTCCTGTACGATCATCCGACTGCCCTTGGCGATCGGATGCGTCGTGGGGCCGGGTCTATCCAAGAAGCGGGGCGTCCTTGTGGCGGCGCTGATCGCGATCGGGCTGGCTTTGAGTTATGTTCTGCTGGGCGTAATCCTGATTCACACCGGCGGCGGGGCCGGCAAGCTGCTGCGATTCAACAAGTATCTCTTCTGGATTCTGGGCGTCTCATTGATCTTCACGGGCCTCTGCGTTTCAGGTGTGTTGAGCACCCATTTGTGGCCAGAGAAATGGCGCGGATTCGGCGATCGATTGCAGAAGGCCACGCTTCCGGGGGCAGTCCTGTTGGGGCTCCTCTGTGGTCTTCTAGTCGTACCCGGCTGTCCGTCCTGCGGAGAGGGTCTGCTGGCCCTGGCCGGCGTAGTGGCCGCCCAGGAACTTTCGGCGTACGGGTTGCTGCTGTTTGCGAGTTTTGCCGTTGGACAGAGCCTGCCCGTCTTCGGAGTGGGGATTCTGACGGCCCTGGTCAAGCCGGATGTGATCCACAAGGCAAGAACGCGGATTTGCTCGCTCGAGCACCGAATGCAACTGGTCGCCGGCAACGTGCTGATGATCCTGGGCTTTTATCTCATCGTGGTAGGTTGACGGGGGCGTTATGGCGGAACGACAGGTCATTTATCCCAGGGCTCGACGCGATTGGCAGAGGTCCCGCGAACTGCTGGCCAACGGATCATACAGCGTGATTCTGATCGTCATCGGGTTGATCGCAGCGCGCCCGTTGATGGTCGATCAGATCGTAGGCCGTGCGGACGCCTATTCGAGCTTCAATCTGCACGATGAAGCCAGACGGCAGTGCGACAAGGTCCTGCTGATCGATGCGGACAACAGTCGCGCGTGGTACCTGTTGGCCCGAATCTACCGGGCCCAGGGCGACGGCGACGGTGCCTACGGCGCCTTCCACAAAGCGACGGAGGCCGATCCAGCCAATGTGCCGGCCAATTTCGAACTGGCGCTGATGTATATCGAGGACGGACAGCCGCAGCAGGCGGTGCCCTATCTCGATCAGGTGCGCCAGCTGGAGTCTGGTCGCGCGCATCAACCCACACCGAACGGATTTGCCTATCACCGAGCAGCGCTCGACATGCTCGTGCTCTGCTACGAACAGGTGGGCGACGGTACCAAGGCCCAATTCACGCGCGAAGAACTGCGCGTCTTCTATCCTCACCATACGCCACCAAGTACGGTCCAGGAGGCGCAGGCCGGTTAGCCTGGACCTGTTGCCCATACCGGTTTGTCTGACTCACTTGCCCGAGTTGTATCTCCCCTCGGTGGCGGGTCCGCAAGCCACCATGCCGGGCCCCATCGCGGTTTTGTTGGTGAAAAGCCATTGCGTCCTCGCCGGGGACGGATACACTCTCTCTGGTCCTCCCGTCTGCTCGGTGGATCGGAGGGCGGATGGAAATCAGGGAAGAAGGCCCAACAGATGAAGGTTCTCACATCACCGTCGGAATTCGGGTACATCCGGAAGGGATGCGTATTGACCATCGGCAATTTCGATGGCGTGCACGTGGGACACCGAGAGATCTTCCACACAGCCCGAATCCTGGCTCGAGAGCACGAGACGGAGATGGTCGTGATGACGTTCGAGCCTCATCCGGTGGCGGTTCTGCATCCGGAGAAGGCGCCGGGGGTGCTGACGCCCCTTCCGTTGAAGCTGCAACTGCTCCAGGAATACGCGGACCGCTGCGTGATCGTTTTGGAGGATAATCGCGATCTTCTCAAGCTCTCACCCGAGGCGTTCGTTGATGAGTTTCTGATGGCCCGTTTTGCACCGCGGTACATCGTGGAGGGCGAGGACTTCCATTTCGGGGCCCGCCGGGCGGGTGATGTGGAGACCCTGCGGCAGCTCGGTCGCCAGAAGGGTTTCGAGGTCGTGGTCGTGCCGCCCAAGCAGATGACGCTGCCGATGGGCGAGCGGATGCGCGTGTCGAGCACCTTGATTCGGTACATGATCGAGAGCGGTCATGTTGCCGACGCAGCGGCGGCCCTGTCTCGTCCGTATCGCCTGCTGGGTCCCATCGTGTCGGGGCGGGGGCGGGGTCGCACGCTGGGCTTTCCGACGATGAATATGGCCAAGCCCAAGCAGGTCATCCCTGCCGAGGGTGTGTACGCCGGGTTTGTGGAGACCATCGACGATCCGGAGAAGCTGCCTTCGGCGTCGGAGCGATTGCCGGCGGTTTTCAGCATCGGTCAGATTCGCACGTTCGAAGAGGCGCATCCGTTGTTGATCGAAGCGCACGTTCTCGATCAAACGGTGGGCGAAACGACCGGCAAATGGATGATCATGGAGTTTGTGCAGCACCTCAGACATCAGCACAAGTTTACCGGTCCGGAGGAGCTTGCGGCTCAAATCGCCAGGGACTGTGCCCAGGCCCGGAAGATACTCGATAATTTCGTCAAAGGAGCGACGTCATGAAAGAGCCTCGCCATATTGTGTTGGGGGTCCACATCACCGATCGCATTCACCATGCGCATAAAGTGCAGGATCTGCTCACCGAGTATGGTTGCAGCATCAAGACCCGCATCGGGCTGCACACGGTCTCCGACAACTACTGCTCGCCTAACGGCCTGCTCCTGCTGGAGATGGCGGGCGACGAGAAGCCGATCTTCGAAATGATCGACAAGCTGAATGCCGTCGAAGGTGTGGATCTGCAACAGATGATCTTCGAGCACGACTGAGCGGTCCAGCAAACCCTGGCATGAATAGCCCGTATCGCTATAGTGCTTCGGATGATCTGCCCGGCGAGGCGACTCCGATGCGGAGGTTTTCTTTTGTCTATTTGAGCGATCGGAAAGGTGTTGGATGACGGACGTGCATCAGCGGGCTCTGGAGCTGATTGAGAACGCCAACGATATTTTGATTACCACGCACACGCGTCCGGATGGCGACGCCTGTGGCTGCGTGGCGGCGCTGACGGAGGCCTTTCGGGGGTTGGGAAAGACGGTGCGGCCTCTGTTTCTTTCGGCGGTGCCCAGTTGGTATGCGTTTCTTTTCGACGAGAAGGTGCCTGTGCTGCGGACGGACCTCCAGGTGGACGATTTGCCCGCCAGCGCATTCGGCCGGTGCGATCTGATCGTCATCGTCGATACCAACAGCTACAGCCAGTTGCCTCATTTCGAGAAGCACCTCAAGCGAATCGAGACGCCGATCCTGGTGATCGACCATCACGTGACGTCCGATGCGCTCGGGCACGTCGAGATCGTCGATACGACCGCGGCGGCGGCCGGACTGGTGGTCTACGATTTCCTTCAGGCGGCCTCGCTGCCGATCACGGAGAAGATGGCGGAGGCTCTGTTCGTGGCGATCGCCACCGATACCGGATGGTTCCAGTTCAACAACACGGGCAGTCGAGCCTACCGCTGCGCCGCCGATCTGATCGATCTGGGCGTTTCGCCGACCGACCTGTATGACCGGCTCTATCACACGTTTTCCTACGCGCGCTTCCAACTCATGCTGACGATGCTCGACCGACTCGAACTACACCTCGATGGGCGCTATGCGGTGCAGTACCTCGTGCAGGAGGATTTCGCCAGGACCGGCGCCGACTACGAGGACACGGAGAACTTCATCAATGAGTGTCATCGGATCGCGTCGGTGGTGGTCAGCGTGCTGCTGGTGGAACTCAAGGACGGACGCGTGCGCTGCTCTCTGCGCAGCAGGGGAGCGGTCGACGTCAGCGAAATCGCCGTCAAATTTGGCGGCGGGGGGCACAAGATGGCAGCCGGCACCTTCCTGCCCGGTCCGATCGACCACGCCAAACAGCTTCTCTACGACGAGGTCGCTCCCCGCCTGAGCTGACCTGCGTTTCCTGCCTCTGTTCTATGGAGTCTGATCTCGCGGCGTCCGACACGATGTCGGTTCGCGCGAAGGCGAATGTCCCATTGGCTACTCCGATCCCAAGAATCGCTTGCGGGCGATTGTGGCCCGTCGTATGGTAGTGGGGTGGATTCCGAGAGAAGGTTCCGTCTGGGAGTAGAGAGCGCGTGGCACCTGATAGATCCAGCGACATGGAGATCGAAGCGTTAAAGGCGATGAGCCTTCGGCGCGTCTTCACGATTCTCGCTTTGATCTTTCTGGTTCTCTTACTTCCTGCTGTTGCCACACGTGTGCTGCACACGACCCAGGGAGTCAGCCGCAATGCCTATCTTACGGAGTTGGTCCTTCCGGCGGTGTTCTTGCTGTTGGCGGCCTTGGTAGTTGTCATGTGTCGGCGGGCCTTTGGAAGGAGGGCTCTTGGAATTGTGTGGTTTCGGTGGAGCCGGGCTGAAGCGGCAGGAACTCTGCTGTTGATCGTGGTGGTTCTGATTGCGTACGTTGCGGTGTCCTTCCTCGTTCATCGTCTCGGTGTGGCGACGCGACACGAACGCATTTTCTATGCCGATGGGCTTGGCCTGGCTTTCTTCATTGGTGTGACAATCGTGGCGGTTTTTGCCACGCCTCTGATCGAAGAGCTGCTTTTCCGGGGAGTGGTTCAGGCGGTGTTAGCTCATGCGATTGGGCCAGTGGCCGCCTTGAGTATGCAAGCGATATTGTTCGCGATTCTGCATCTGCGTCCGGTGGGAGGTCTCATTCCGCTGTTTGTGTTCGGATTGATGACGGGTCTGTGGCGATGGCGTCGGCAGACGCTGTTACCTGTCATCCTGGCTCACTTAGCCGTCAACGGTCTGTTGAACGCCGCACGCTGGCCGGACTGGCTTGACCTCACCCGAGTCAAGGTATCGCAGGACCACGGTGCCGCGCTCCTTGAACTGACACGGCCCAACCTCTACGATCCGAACGACGATGCCTACTATGACTACGAGCGGGCGTATAAGGCCTCGAAGCCCATTCCTGAGGAACTCGACGGAATCATCAGGGAGAGTCCGAACGAATGGACGTCAGAGCAACGGGACGGCGTCAACGAGTGGATCGCCGCGAACGGCGAGGCTCTCGAGCACCTGAGGCGAGGGGCTGGCAAACCGTACTATTACCCGCATTACCAGATCCAGGACCCGCATCTGGCCGGTAGCTCGAACGCCGCCGCCCAGAGGGACCTGGCATTTGCACTGAATGCGCGGATCAGGCTGTGTGCCTCGGAGGGCCGCGACGAAGACATGATCCGCGACCTGGCGTTGCTGTATCGATTCGGCAGGCATTTGGGCGGCAAGAAGGTGCTTGTGGATCAACTCAGGGGCGCCGCCATGCGGGGTATGGCTCTGGGGACAACGCGAAAGGTACTGGCTCACCATACGTTCTCGATTCATACGCTGGAACTGTTGCACGAGAACGTGCAGTCGTTCGATGATTCCAACGATTATGCGATGGATTTCGAGGTCGAGCGGTTGTATTGCCTGAACGAAATCCAGGGGATCTTCACGGATGATGGCCAAGGGAGCGGTCATGTTCCCAGAGCGGTGCTCAAGACTATGCCGGGTTTGACACCAGGGCAAGAAGCCGCCTTCCTGGCGCTGGAGCGGCACGAAACCACACAGATGGTCGAGGCTTTCCTGGACCAGATCCAGACAGCGGCACATAAGTCACCCTGGGAACTTCACGATGACCCCAACGGCGCGTCGCGTATCCTGCGAGACCTCATGGGTCGCAATGTCTTTCTTGAAGTGATCGGGCCTCCATATATCCGGGCAATGGAGATCCCCTGGCAAGCCCGAACCGACCTCAGCGCGGGCCTCGCCTTGCTGGCGGCGCTTCGGTACGAAGCGGACTGGGGGCGGCTCCCAGAGACCCTGGAGGAACTGGTGGCGACAGGGTATCTGGAGCAGGTCCCAAGTGACCCTTATTCGTCGGGACCGCTTGTTTACAGGCGAACCGAAGGGAGCTTTCTGCTCTACAGCTACGGTCTTGACTTCGACGATGACGGTGGCACGCCCAGCAAGTGGGGGCAGGGCGAGCCAGGCGGCGACCAGGTCTTCTGGCCTGTGGTCGATGATCGTTAAGAGCAACACGTTCGTAATCAAAGGGAAGAGGTGCCAGGTGAGCACGATGGCAAGCCTTCACGGTTCAGGGCGACGGTATGGATGAGATGAAGGGGTGGTTGGAGCCGATGGGAGCGAGCGATATCGACGCGGCGGCGGCCCTGGTGGCGCGGGCGATGAATGCCGACGAGGGACGCTGGGCGGCCAAGACGATGCAGTTCCACTTTGGCTGCCGGACGCATGGGCTCGACGACGGGCGGATGTATTACGTGTCCCGCGAGGATGGGCGGATCACGGGGCTGGTCGGGCTGCACCATGCGATCTGGGGTCCGGAGCAGAACGTCTGGCTGGCGTGGTTTGCGGTTGATCCCAATTGCCAGGGACGCGGCATGGGACGCCAGCTGCTGGAGGCCATCGAACGCATCGCGTTCGACCAAGGCTTTCGCAAGCTGCTGGTCGAGACCTACGAACACAGCGACTTCGACCAGGCCCGCCGGTTTTACGAGCGGAACGGCTTTCGCCAGGCAGGTCAGGTTCGCGACTATCTGCCCGACGGTTCGGCCATGGTCGTGTACGCCAAGTCGCTCGGTTGACGAGGCTAGAAAGACGTCCAGCGAGACACCCCAAACCGGGGGTTCATAGAAACGTTGGTAGAATTGGCGAGTATTGGGGCGGATTTTGTTTGCGTGCGGCGTCGGGGGCGATCTACAATCAACCGCGCACAGTCGTGGTATATGTGTGTAGTTGGGACGAGATGCTGGCTCATGGCCCCCGCGGCGGGGCAGAAGGAGGCACGCGATGGACCCGAAACGGCACGCATTTACGCTCATCGAACTGTTGGTGGTCATCGCGATCATCGCCATTCTCATGGCCATCATGATGCCTGCTTTGCAGCGCGTCAAGGAGCAGGCCCAGGAGATGACCTGCCGAGGCAACCTGCGGCAATACGGTCTGGCGCAGGTGCTTTACCTGGATGACTATGACGGACGCTATCCCAGTGCGTGGACCTCGTTGGTCAAGACCGAGGCGCCGGTGGGCGGGTACCAGCGGTATTGCCGCTGGCACGATCCGAGATACAAGGCGGACGGTCCGTTCTGGCCCTACCTGAAAGACGGTAAGGTCCATCTGTGCCCAACGTTCAAGGGCTTGGCCAGGACCATGGCTGAGGGGCATCCGAGCCACGACCCGTCCATACCAATTGAGCCCTATTACAGCTATAGCATGAATGCCTACCTCGGGTCGAAGACGGGGGCCGCCGGCGGAGGTGTTTTGAAGCAGAGTGAGATCACCCGGCCCAAGAGCGAGGTGTTCTTCTTCTCCGAGGAGAACATGTGGACGCGACCCGGATGCAACTGGGTTCTCAACGACAATGCCCTGTGTCCGGACGGACGGGACTGGTTCGGGACGTTTCACGGGGCCAAGCGCAGCGACTGGAACGGAGGCACGGTCAATGCCGTCTTCGTGGACTGTCACGTAGACCGGGTCCGTTCGGGCCTCCAGACCGATAATGGCCAGGCGGACTACTCTGACGCGGAGGGCAATCGCTTCGAGAAATACGGATGGCCCTTCAAAACTCCACTTCCCTAGGCGAATTTTCCAGTTCGTTGCCTGTTGTGCGTTGCTTCCTCAGGGCGTCCCACGACCAGAAGTCCCTATTCTACGTAGAAATACGTAGTTTCCATCTGTCGTGTCAAGCGACCCGGTCTGAGTGCCGATGCGGATAAGATGCAGTGGGAATGGTATTGCTCTATGCGGAGAGATGTGGTACAAGTAAATAAGTGCGGAAGTACAGCAGCCCGGTCAAATGTGGGCAGCACGGAACACGGAGTGGGAGTCCCGCGGCTCGCTCGGGACGGAAGCAGGTCAGACAGCGTATCATCATTGAGGTCTCATATGCGGTGGCCGCAGGGCACACTCAACCGGCAGGACCGATAGGGCATTACGATCCACATCCCGATTGATGCAGGGCGTCCAGGCGGACCTCGCAGCAGCATGTATCTTCGCTAGACGTTCCATTCCGGCGTGCGGCCGGAGTGGTGAAGTGTTGATTCACTCGAAGTCTGAAGGAGGATACTCATGTGCAGGCGATCTGTCTGGTGGGCTGTTCTTTGTGTACTAGTGGTGGCTGCTGCGGCCATGGGAGAACTCGTGGGCCACTGGAAGCTGGACGAGGGCGGCGGAACGATCCTGGATTCATCCGGAAACGGCAATGACGGGACCATTGTCGGGAATCCCACGCCGATCGCCGGCGTTGTCGGCAAGGCCCTGGAGTTCCACGGTCTTGGTGCGCCCGGCGGCGGCGGGGACTACATCAACTGCGGTGCGGATGCGAGTCTGAATATCCCCGGCCCGATCTCCATGGCATTATGGATTCGACCGGGGGCCGACGATCCGGAGGGCCAAGGCACTGAAACGGCGCCGATGGCCAAGGCGATGAGCACGGCGAGCCCGAGTTGGAGCTTTCAGGTGCGGTACGGGTGGGGTGGTCCGGAACCCTATATGGCGTTCACGTTCAACACCTCGCCTCGGGCCTGGGCCTTCGTCGGCCAGAACCTGGAGAAGGACGAGTGGTGTCACATCGCCTGCACCCACGACGGTCAGACGCTGAGGTGTTATCTCGATGGAGTGGAGACCGATTCGACGCCCATGGGCGCGATCACCAGCAGCCCGGCTCCCGTTCTGATTGGCTCGGACGGTTGGGGCTGCGACTGGATCGGCGGGATCGACGATGTGCGGATGTACAACCACTGTCTGACGCAGAAGGAATTGATCGAAGCGATGCTGGGCGGCGGCCCCGAACTGGCGGCCGATCCGGTTCCCGAGAAGGACGCCACCGATGTACCCCGCGAGGTGGTGCTGGGCTGGACGCCGGGCGAGTACGCCGCGACGCATGACGTGTATCTCGGGACCGTTTTCGAGGACGTGAACGATGCGAGCCGGACCGACCCGAGGAGCGTGCTGATCAGCCAGAGCCAGGCAGCCGCGACGTGCGATCCGGAGGGACTGCTTGCCTTCGGGCAGACCTATTACTGGCGGGTGGATGAAGTCAACTCAGCGCCGGATTACACCATCTTCAAGGGCGAGGTCTGGAGCTTTGCGACCGAGCCGCTGGCGTACCCGGTCGAAGGGGTCACCGTCACCTGCAATGCGACCTCGGAGCCCGACGCCGGGCCGGAGAATACGATCAACGGGTCGGGACTCAACGCCGATGACCAGCATTCCACCAAGAGCAGCGATATGTGGCTGGGCAGCATCGAAGGCGACGATCCGATCTGGCTGGAATACGACCTCGGTCGGATCTGCAAGCTGCATGAGCTGCTGGTCTGGAACTACAACGTCGTCTTCGATGCAGTGCTGGGTTTCAGCGTCAAGGATGTGACGGTGGAGTACTCGACCGACGGGGCTGAATGGGCGAGCCTGGGCGACATCGAGTTGGCACGGAGCACGGGGCGCGAAGACTACACGGCCAATAGCACGGTGGACATGGGGGGTGTCGCTGCGCGGTACGTCCGGCTGACGATCAACGACAACTGGGGCGCGCTCACCCAGTATGGGCTCAGCGAGGTGCGGTTCATGCACGTCCCTGTGCAGGCCCGCGAGGCCAGCCCGGCGGATGGCGCTGTGGACGTCGATCCCGGCGCGACGCTGGACTGGCGTACGGGACGCGAAGCGGTTTCGCACGACGTGTACGTCGGTACGGACCCGGAGGCGATGACCCTGGCGGCCAGTGTGGACCAAGCTGAGTTTGTACCGGATTCCCTGGAATTCGGCACGACCTATTATTGGAGAGTCGACGAAGTCAACGAGGCGGCGACGTACCCGGTTTGGACGGGCGAGGTCTGGAGCTTCTCGACGCTGGAATACGCGACGATCGACGGATTCGAGAACTACACGGACGATATCGAAGCCGGCACGACGATCTTCGACACCTGGCTTGATGGCTGGGTCAACGAGACCGGCTCGATCGTCGGGTATATGGATGCTCCGTTTGCCGAACGGACGATCGTGCGCAGCGGCAAGCAGTCGATGCCTTTGCAGTACGACAATTCCGACTCGCCGTTCTACTCGGAGGCGAACCGTGAATTCGAGAGCCCACAGGATTGGACCGGAAACGGCGCAGACACGCTGGTGCTGTACGTTCGGGGCAATCCTCCCGTGTTCCTGGAGCAGGCCGACGGTTCGATCCTGATGGGCAGCACCGGCGGGGACATCTGGGGCACCGCCGACGCGTTCCGCTTCGCCTACAAACGACTCAGCGGCAACGGCTCCATCCAGGTGCGCGTGGACAGCCTCGTCAACACCAGCGCCTGGGCCAAAGGCGGGGTCATGATCCGCGAAACGCTGGATGCCGGTGCGAAGCATGCCATGACCGTGGTTACGCCGGGCAACGGCGTGGCCCTCCAGCACCGCCCGACGATGAACCAGGCAAGCCTGAACGTCAATCAGGCCGGTCCGACCACGCCGTACTGGGTGCGGATCACACGGACGGGCGACACGCTGACGGCCGAGCGCAGCGCTGACGGGACCACCTGGACGAGCATCACAGCCGACGCGGCGGCTTCGTCGGTGATGATTTCGATGGCGAACGACGTCTATATCGGTCTGGCGCTGGTCAGCAACAACGCCGGCGCGAGCCCGACGGCTGCCGAGTTCTCCAACGTCAGCACCACCGGTAACGTGAGCGGACAGTGGCAGACGGCGGATATCGGCGGGGGACAATTGGAAAGCAACGATCCGGCGCCGATGTATGTCCGCATCGAGGACGCCTCGGGCAAGGCGGCAACGGCCACCTGTCCGGATGACGCGATTGCCGTTCGTCCGTTGTGGCAGGAGTGGGCGGTTCCTTACGGCGATCTGGCGGGTGTGAACCTGAGCCGGGTCCAGACCATGACAATCGGCGTGGGCAGCGTCGCGAGCCCGAGTGCCGGCGGCACCGGGACGATCTACATCGACGATGTCGGCTTCGGCCGGCCTGCTGCCGTCGCTCCGTAGTCCTTTCACAACACAGATACCCGTCGGGGGGACCTGTTCTGTCCAGAGTCGGGACAGGTCCCTGCGACGACGCTATGGATGCCACTGGAGACGGATGGGAGAGTTGTAAGTATCGGCTTCGTTTCTATCGCCGATTCATGGCAAGACCCAAGGACAGTGAGAAGGAGGAACAGACATGTCAGCGAAGAAATGGCTTGGTGTAGGACTATTGATCTTCATCAGTGTCGGTATGGCGATGGCCGCTCCGCCGGCTGTACACCCTGACACCGGAGAGGATCTGGTGGTTGATTGTCTTCGGGGCACACCGGAGGCGATCGACGGAGATCTGGGCGACTGGAACCTGACCGCGATGACTCCGGCGGTTCTTGACGCGCCAGGGCAGGTGTACACCGGAACGTGGGGCGGTCCAGAGGACTGTAGTGGAGAATTCTATTTCTTGTGGGATGACACCCATATCTACATGGCGGTGATCGTTAAAGATGATCTGCTGTCCATGAACAAGGCTAGCGGTAACATCTGGAATGCCGATTGCATAGAGATGTTCTTCGCCACGACGAACGCTGTTTCCGGCCACGAGGAACACTACCAGTACGGCTTCAACGCCAATGAGCAGACATGGAACTGGTGCAACATGGACAGTGCCGGTCAAAGCGCCATCGACTATTTGCAGGTCGCGGCGGTCGAGACGGCTGATGGATACATCTGCGAAGCAGCCATCGAATACGGACGCATGACAGCGTTGGATTTCTCCGTCGGCAATACGATTGGCTTGCACCCGTGCATCGATGATACGGAAAGCGCCGACCGCGAGATCCAGATCACCTGGACGGGGCGTGAAGCACACGACCAGAGCCAGGGATTTGGCTATCTGATCCTCTCGGATGAGCGGGCCATCGCGAAGGAACTGAGCCGGGAGCCGAGTCCGGCCAACGACGCCACGGATGTGCCGATCGATGCGACGCTGTCCTGGACGGCGGGGGCGTTCGCAGTCAGTCATGACGTGTATTTCGGCACGGTCTTCGACGACGTCAACACCGCCACGCGTGCTAATCCGCTGGATGTCCTGGTCAGTCAGGGACAGGCTGCGACGAGCTATGATCCCGGTGCCCTCGCATATGGCGTGACGTACTACTGGCGGATCGACGAAGTGAACGGCGCCCCGGACAATACGATCCATAAGGGCCAGGTCTGGAATTTTGCCACGGAGCCGGTGGGCTATCCGATCGCGGGCATCGTTGCGACCAGCAACGGGATTTCGGACGAGATTTCCACGCCGCAGCGCACCGTGGACGGCTCGGGCATCGATGACCAGGATCAGGCATCGACCAAGAACGCGGATATGTGGCTGGCGGATCCGCCCGAGGAAGGGGACCTGTACATCCAGTATGACTTCGGCCGCATCTACAAGCTCGACCAGATGCTGGTTTGGAATCACAACAGCCAGTTTGAATTGGTCCTCGGTTTCGGGCTCAAGGATGTCACCATCGAATACTCGGAGAATGGAGCCGACTGGACGTCGCTGGGCGAAGTCGAGTTCGCGCGAGCCACCGCCAAGCCGACGTATACGGCCAACACGACCGTGGATTTCGGTGGCGTTCCCGCGCAACACGTCCGCCTGACCGTCAACAGCGGTCATGGCATGATCGGGCAGTTCGGACTGGCCGAAGTGCGCTTCCTGGCGATCCCGGCCCAGGCCCGCGAACCCGAGCCGGCGGATGGGGCGACCGAAGTCGATCCCGCGACCGCATTGAGTTGGCGTGCCGGTCGAGGTGCCGTTTCGCACGATGTCTATCTGGGCACGGATCCGGAAGCGCTCAGCTTGGCCGCAACGAGCGATGCACCGGAAGTTACCCCCGATGATCTCGCGTTCGGGACCACCTACTACTGGCAGGTGGTGGAAGTGAATGAAGGCGACGCGGTCCCCGCGTGGGCGGGCGCTATCTGGAGCTTCTCGACCAAGGAATACGCGTTGATCGACGGCTTCGAGACCTATGACGACGACATCGATGCGGCCACAACGATCTTCGATACCTGGCTGGATGGCTGGGTCAACGAGACCGGTTCGACTGTGGGCTATTTCAACGCCCCGTTTGCCGAGCAGTCGATTGTCCATAGCGGCACACAGTCGATGCCGCTGCAATACGACAATTCGGACTCGCCGTTCTATTCGGAGGCGGAGCGCGAATTCGAGACGGCACAGGATTGGACCGGCAACGGCGCCGATGCACTCGTGCTCTATGTGCGAGGCAATGCGACCGA
>CAZTGH010000003.1:1789-5771 GCA_964612985.1 uncultured Pirellulales bacterium | reverse complement strand
GACCGATTTTGTCGCGACCGCCGATGGGGATGTGGTCATGAGCGCGATCGGGACCGATATCTGGGGCAATGCCGACCAGTTCCGTTTCGCGTACAAGAATCTCAGCGGCAATGGTTCGATCACGGTGTGTGTTGAGAGTCTGGTCAACAGCAACGAATGGGCCAAGGCCGGCGTGATGATTCGCGAAACGCTCGAGCCTGGGTCGAAGCATGCGTTTGTGACGGTGACGCCGACGGCGTCCCATGGCGTGTCGTTCCAGCGTCGCCCGGTGGCCGGACAGGCCAGCGCCAACACGGATGTCGCCGATACGCCGATGCCGCGTTGGGTGAAGCTGACCCGTACGGGCAGTGTTTTCACCGCCCAGCAATCGGCCGACGGGATTACCTGGGTTGATATCGCGGTGACTCCGGCGCTGGATATCCAGATGGCCAGCAACGTCTACATCGGCCTGGCGGTGACCAGCCACGATGCCGCAGTGGTTACGGCGGCGGAATTCTCGGGCCTGTCGATGACCGGCAGCGTCAGCGGCAACTGGCAGACGGCGGATATCGGCGTGACCCAGCCCGAAGGCAATTCCTCCGAACCGATGTACGTGACGATCGAGGACAGTGCGGGCAAGACCGCCACGGCGATGAATCCGGATGAGGCGATCACCGGTCGCATGTTGTGGCAGCAGTGGGCGATCCCGTACAGCGAACTGTCGGGCGTGAACCTGAGCCGCGTCGAGAAGATCACCATCGGCGTCGGCAGCCCCACCAGCCCCGCGGCCGGCGGCACGGGTACGGTATACATCGACGACATTGGTTATGGTCGCCCGGCGGCGCAGTAGCGCCGGCGGTCCGTAGCGGCGCCAGCCGTGGAATTTCGATGCGTTCGAAGGGGCTTGTTCCGGTTTCCGCCGGGGCAAGCCCCTCTCTTGCATTGCTTCAGGACTGGGTCATGAGTCTGGATGGAAGCCTTTGGCCCGTCGAGGATGGGACAGCTACTGGAAGATCAGTGTCTGACCTGCCACACTCGTGCGGTGTGTCCAGCCCGATACCACAGGCCCGATTCTTGTTGAGCGATCCACCCGGATTGTGGTATAGATGTTCCTGAAGAGTTTCTTACTGAGCATTCACGTTTGGCCTGGGCAAAGCACGGAGTTCGGAATCTGCGTGAGGAGCGAAGATGGCCGAGAGTGTCGCTGCACGCCGGAATCACATCCATCTACCGCCGGTTACTTCGCCATGTTTCCAAATGTCCCGAGCCTTGATCCTCCGGGAAGGAGGTGGACGCGAGAGGACCACGAGCATCGACGATCCGAGGGCTGTATGTCACCGGTCCTGGCGTACCGGCAGGACGGCCGACCGACATCGGGGCGGAGATTTGCGCAAAACCAATCACCGTCACATACGGATCTAACCCTCGCATCGTAAGACAAAGGGGACCTGGCAACTTGACGTACGTACGGAGCAGAACGATCTGAGAACTCAAGTAAGGAATGGAGAAATGAAAAGAACGATATGTTTTTTGCTGACACTGGTCCTGGCTCTCGTGGGCGTTTGTGGCGCGCAGAGCGGGTACGTTCTGCTGTCCGAGGATTTCGAGGGGCTGGCGCTGGGACCGAACGTGGATGAAGGGACGCCCGGAGAGGCGGTGTGGACGGACATCCCGCCGGAAGGGTGGATCAATGATGATAGTGGCGTCCCGGGTATCGAGGACCCGGGTACGGACGGGGTGACCGAATGGGCCGGATGGGCTTTCGCCAACAAAGACTGGTGGATCACGGCGGCGGAAGATCAGCGGCGTTCGGAATTCACCTTGGGAGAGGGCACCGTGGCGATCGCCGATCCCGATGAATGGGACGATGCAGGCCATCCTGCGGTACCTGCTACGGGCACCTATGACGTCTGGCTGAGCACGGTGCCTATCGATCTGTCCACCTCCAAGCCCGGCACGGTGCAACTGAAGTTCGATTCGAGTTGGCGTCCGGAGTACGATAACAATTATCACCAGACCGCGAACATCACCGTTTCATTTGATGGGGGAGAACCGGTCGAGATCCTGCGGTGGGAATCCGACTCGTCCAGCGCGAATTTCAAGGACGATAACTCGACGAATGAGACGATCGTGATCGACATCGACAATCCGGCGGGCGCCATGAGCATGGTGCTGACGTTCGGTCTGTTCGAGGCGGGCAACGACTGGTGGTGGGCCATCGACAACCTCGTGGTCACCGCCGAACGCAGCGCCCGGCTGGCGTACAATCCCGATCCCGCTCACGGCGCTATCGAGGTGCCGGTCAAGACGACCATGAGCTGGACACCCGGAGAATACGTCCAGGGGTTGTCGCCCCAACATAAGATTGTGCTGAGCGATAATCTGGGCGCCGTCGAAAGTGCAACCGCTGTTGTCTCCACGCAGGATGCCAACAGCTTCGATGCGACGGGATACCTCGACTTCAACACGACGTACTACTGGCGCGTCGATGAGGCGAACAGCGTCGCCGGTTGGGACGAGGGCAACGTCTGGAACTTCACCACCGAGGCGTTCGCGTACCCGATCGCCAACGTGGTGGCCACGAGCAACGGTGCCTCGGACGCGGGCGCCGGCCCCGAAAACACCACAAATGGCTCCGGGTTGAACGCCGACGACGAGCATTCCACCCGGAGCACGGACATGTGGCTGGCCCGAGCCCCGGCGGACGAGGACCTCTACATCCAGTATGAGTTCGACCACGTCTACAAATTGTACGAGATGCTCGTGTGGAACTACAATGTGGAGTTCGAGCTGCTTCTCGGTTTTGGGTTCAAGGACGTGACGGTGGAGTATTCGGAGAACGGCGCCGACTGGACGGTTCTGGGCGACGTTGAACTCGCCCAAGCCACCGCCAGGGCCACCTATCTGCCCAACACGACGGTTGATTTCGGCGGCGTTGCGGCCAAGTACGTCCGCCTGACGGTAAACAGTGCATGGGGCACGACGGGCCAGTACGGGCTCAGCGAGCTTCGCTTCATGTGCATTCCCGCGCAGGCCCGTGATCCTGAGCCGGCGGACGGCGCGACCGACGTACAGATCGATACCGCTCTGAGCTGGCGCAGCGGTCGCGAAGCGGTCTCGCACAACGCCTATGTGGGGACGGACCCGGCTGCCCTGAGTCTGGCTGCCACGGTCGGCAATCCCACCTTCGTTCCGGGCAACCTGGAATTCGGCGTGACCTATTACTGGCAGATCGAAGAGGTCAACGAAGCCGACGCCGTCGCGGCGTGGGCGGGATCGGTGTGGAGTTTCACCACAGCCGACTATGCATTGGTCGATGGCTTCGAAACCTACAACGACGACGTCGACGCCGGTACGACGATTTTCGATACCTGGCTCGACGGCTGGGTCAATGAGACCGGCGCCACCGTAGGGTACTTCAACGCTCCGTTTGCCGAGCGGACGATCGTCCACAGCGGGCGGCAGTCGATGCCGCTGGCGTACGACAACTCCGTTGCGCCATTCTATTCTGAGGCCGACCGGGTGTTCGACGAACCCCAGGACTGGACGGCAGGCGGCGCCGATAGCGTGCGACTGTTCGTCCGAGGCAACGCCGCCAACACGGCGCAGACGCTTTATGTCCTGCTGGAAGACAGCAACGGTCGGAGTGCAATCGTTAGACATGCGGCTCCCGACGTGGTGCTGGCGACCGAATGGCAATCCTGGACGATTCCATTGACCGAGTTCGGCCAGGTCAATGCGGCGGCAATTGATAAGGTGAGCATTGGGGTCGGTGACCGGACCAGTCCGGCCGCCGGCGGAACCGGCACCATCTACGTCGACGACGTCGGCTTTGGTCGAGCCCCGGCCGAACAGTAGCGCAGCGCCACCTTCCCGGGCTGCGATAGCGGTCCCAGGACGGGTTCACCCGAGATCATGCAGGGCTGCGGGCGCCGCTCGCAGCCCTGTCCCCATTTGGCTCAGTCGTCTGTGCTTGCCGACAGGACCTTCGCTTGGATGGGCA
>CAZTGH010000003.1:0-1779 GCA_964612985.1 uncultured Pirellulales bacterium | reverse complement strand
AGATGCCTTCTGAAGTCGTATAATATAGTCTGAAGCCTCATGCTAACTCGCCCTTGCAGTCGCGAATGGCAGGTTCACAAGCCGGCGGCGAGGGAGGAGGGCGGTATCGGAAACCACAACATGATCAAATTTGTCTGCTCCAACTGCGGTCAGTCGATCCGCGTGGACGACAAGTACGCGGGCCGGACCGGTCAGTGTCCGAAATGCGGGACGACCCTGGCTGCGCCCGAGCGATCGAGCGTCATCAAATTTCGCTGCGGAAATTGCGGCGCCAAAGTGCGGGTGCCCGAGCGCTACGCCGGCCGGAAGGGCAGATGCCCGAAGTGCAAAGCGACGGTCGTCGCACCCATTCTGGAGGCAGAGGCCGCCGAGCAGGAAGACAGGGCCCCGGTCGTTACGTGTCTTACGTGCGGTCGAACGGTCAAGGTACCTCAGGATTCGACGGACGCGGTCATGACCTGCCCTGCATGTGAAGGTGAGGTCGAGACCTCGGCAAATCATGCGGCCTCGGAAGTAGAAGCCGAGACGGCTTCGCCTGCCGATGAGGAGCGGCAGGAAGAGCGGGCAGCCCTGGACGAACCCGCCGGAAGATCGACTCGTCGTCCGCTGATTCTCGCTGGCGGCGTTACCATTGTGCTCGTGCTGGCCCTGATCGGCGTGGTCTGGCTGCTGTGGTTCTCGCCTCCGGCCTCCGTTGAGGAGCTTCCCGGACCGGGCCGCCCGATGGACGGGGGCAGGGCGCCGGTTCCCGTCACCGCCCAAGAAGCCGAGCCCGTCCTCCTTCGTTTCCGTCCTGTTCCCGAAACCGGTCGGACGCTCCGCGTAACCACGCGTTCTGTCATGTCTTCCCAGGAGGCAGGGCAGCAGTTGGACGTCACGTACCGCCAGTCCTTCACCATCGGTCTCGAAGCGCAAGAGCCGGAGGCCGGTGGGACCGTTCCCGTGACGGTCACGCTCGAGGCCATCCAGGTCAGGACCACGATGCAGAATGCCGTGCTGGGTGAATATGATTCGACGAGCCCGCAGAGCGAGGACGACTCGCTGGCGGGGATCTACGTGCCCTTTGTCGGAAAACGCTTCACCACTCGGTTGTCCGACCGGTCGGAGATTGTCGATGCCGGACTGGATGAGCTGTTTCTGGCGGTTGCGGCCGACCGCATCGAGGTCGAAGACGACATGATGCGAGAGCAGCTCAGGGAGAGGGCGGAGGAGGCGATCCAGGACCTGGATCAGCAGTTTGGCTCCCGTCGGGGGAGGACGCTGGCGTTGAAGCAGCAGTTGGAGGATTCTCTGGTCTTCGGGGCTGGGGAAGTCCGTACGCTGCTGGACCATCTTTTTGCTCCCCTGCCGGCCGAGCCGGTGCAGACGGAGAGCCGCTGGAACGATGCCATCGTGGTCCGGTCGGCAACGAGGATCGAAATGCCCGCGGCCTATGTCGTGACGGATCTCCACGATCAGTCCTGTACGATCGCTGCGGAGGGCGAAAGAAGCATGGATGACGAGCCCTTTGTCTACCGACAGGGATCGACCACCGTGAGCAGCAAGCTGGGAGGCGTTTCCCGTGCGACGCTGACCATCGATCGCCCGACGGGATGGCTGGTGGCCAGAGAGCAGCAGACCACGCTGAGCGGGCGGGTACTGCGAGTCTCGCCCGACGCGCCGGGGCAGGGGACGTTCTCCGACGTGGGGATGGACATCAGCACTACGGTGACATCGGACGAATAGGCAAGACCACCCTTGCCCGGGCGGTTGCGGCTTCGCTGGGCTGCACTTTCCAGC
>CAZTGH010000002.1:16581-43019 GCA_964612985.1 uncultured Pirellulales bacterium | reverse complement strand
TTCAGTTTGTCGATTCCGTCTTTGAGACTTTTCTTGTCGATTTTGATGAGCTTCACCCCAGTTCAAGTGGGCAGATATGGACATCAAATCAATGGTTCTCATTTAAAGAATTCATTTCCAAACATTATGCTAATGATTCAAATTTACTCTTACCAAAAAATGCAAGGAATTGGCCCATCGAAACATCTTGGAAAAGGGCTTTCTACTACTATATGATCATGGAAAATAAGTATTTTGTTTATCCATACGTTTCACTATCTACAAATCTAGGAGAGCCGGGCGCCCATTTCATTCAATCGACCAATTCCCATAATAGCCCTCTTTTTGCAGGCCGAAAGCTATATTCATTTGATAACCTGAACCAATATTCAATCAAATATAATGAGAACAATGAATTGGACCCTGAATTTTTCAAAGCACAAAATGATTTTTTGAATAGATATGATTTTGATGTAGACCTTTACAACTCCATTGATTTAGAAAAGTGTGATAAACCATATTTATTGTCAATGAAAGAGTGTAAGAACCCTATAAGAGGATTCTCCAATGTTTTATTTCCAAAGGAATTGAATGTTATTTATAACTTAAATGGAAATAGTTTGTTCTTTGGGAAAAGAGAAGATTTTTTCATTGATGAAAAAACTCTAACCAAGAGCAAGCAATATCTTATTAGAGACTTTTACCTATCTTCCGAGGAATCGAGGATGATAAAAGTATACAGGAAAGGAGTAAGTAATTATAAAAGTACCATCGAGTTCCGCATAGGATATTTATTATTAAAACCCATAAAACTTTTACAAAAGATACTTAATGGAGCAAGTACGAGTAAATTGCTATAATTGCACTTCAAATAGATATTCTGAATACCTATCAGAAAACGGTTTTCAATTAGTAAAGTGCAGAAAATGTGGACTCCTTTACGTAAATCCAAGGCCTGCCGAGAATGAAATCATATATGCAACGCGAATTGGAACTCATAAAGGTCACAATGAACTCAACGTAACAGGAGAATTCGAAAAAGGAAAAATAGGAAACTACCTTGATATACTTAATTCCTTCTTTTCACCAAACGAACTAAAAAATAAATACTGGATTGATATTGGATGTGGCCATGGTGAGTTCTTAGAAGCTCTGCAAATATTTTCTTCTAATCAAATCAAACTTATTGGATTTGAGCCAAATGAAGCAAAAGCGAAATCGGCTGAATTAAGAGGCTTTCAGATTACGAAAGATATTGAAAGCCTCGAAATTAATTTTGATTTCATTTCAATACTAAATGTTTATTCTCACTTGACTAATCCTATTGAAGAAATTAAAAAATGGAAATCGACTCTTACAAAGAATGGTAAAATGCTTATTGAGACCGGTAATACAAGTCATCTGCCCTCATTCTATCATCCAAGGCCTCTGTTACTACCAGATCATTTAAGTTTTGCTAATAAAAGAATAGTTACTTCAATTTTGAGAAGGAATGGATTTAAGCATCATAAAACAATTCTTCTTAAAACAAGGGAAAGAGTAAAATTTCGACTAATTCGATTCATAAAAGATATTATAGTATTACTGATTAAAGGTGAGAAAAAAATTCTTCGCTTTACAAAGAAATATAATTATTTAGACATGTATATCCTATCTGAATTGGTACAATGAGAAAATATAAGGTTGCTCTTATAAAACAAGAGGTTTTGCCAGACCTTTATGTTTGCCCTAATAAATCCTCTATATCAGAAATTCTATTTTCCTCAATGATGAGGGTTGGACCACTCAGTCTTTTTTCTGTTTTTGAATGCGATTATTACATCGTCAAGGAAGAATATACAAAGGAATGTCAGAAGTGGAAAGAAATAAACAGAACCCCAATTGATGGAAGCGTTGAGTTATTAAGAGAACTAAAAAATAAGCCTATTAATGAAATTCCCGGCCAAGAGTTCAAAAAACCTGGAACCAATCTTCCTAATGGAAAATATGCCATAAGTGTAAAGAATATTCCTTGGCAAGAATATGAGATAGTAATCTCGCTTAATTTTTCAATCCCTAAAAAGCTTATATTAAATCATCCTGAAGTTCTATGGTGCTACATGGTTATGGAACCGCATGCATTCACAAATAAAGTGTACTTTGGTTATGATGTTGCATTCAATCACAATATTACTGGGCTCATATATAATAAACCAGGCGTTATAGATTTTCCATATACTTTCCTAGAACCTTCAGAATTATTCTCGATTATGAAGAAGAATTTGGGAGAAGAATCTAGAAATCGAGGTTTATTCATTGATATAAGTTGCTCCAAAAAGAGGAGTGAGGAAAAACTTGTAACGAGTATTCCATCCCATCTGAAAAACCTCAATAAATTAGATTTGGAGATATTTCTTCATAATCAGGAAATAAAAGAAAATCTTACAAGTTTATATCATTCTAAGTATTATGTAAAATTAGGTGGCCCTAAAATAAGAGGAAACTCAATTATTGAAGCAATCTCTAGTAATATATTGGTACTTGCAAATCCAGATGATATCTTCTTCAAAGTTCTAATTCCGGATTTATGTATTGTAAGAAACGAGCATGAACTAATTCACAAAATAGAACATTTCGAGAAAAATCCTTCCGAGTATTTAACACATTTAGAAGTGCAAAAAATATTACTTAAGCATTTCGTAATTGATGCTCCTGTTCAATCATTAATAAGCATTTATAATTATAAATCTAATACTAGCAAAGCTAAAAGACACCTCACTATTCCTAAATTATTGAAAAAAATATCAAGAGTGATCAAAAATTGAAAGAAACATAACAAAAGTTGTTGTTAAGATATATAACCTCCTTATAAACTACTCAGGATTAAGTAAATAACACTATTTAGATATTTTTGAGTCCCCTTTGTGTGACTTTATATCCATTCTTTCGACTCTTCTAAATGGCGAGAGGGAACAAACACAAGCTTAGTTTAATTACTATAAATCTTAATAATGCACAAGGTTTTGAAAAGACAATACAGAGCGTTAAAAAACAAACTATACAGGATTTTGAGTATCTCGTCATTGATGGAGGCTCCCAAGATGCAAGTCTTGATATTATTAAATCGAATGCAGATAGAATTGATTACTGTATCTCAGAAATTGATAGCGGCATTTTTAACGCCCAAAACAAAGGTTGGAAAGCAGCACGAGGAGAATATTGCCTTTTTCTAAATTCAGGTGATTGCTTATACGATTCGATTACTATTGAAAATATATTAAAACATAATCTTAATAAGGACCTAATATACGGGGATATTCTATTTGCAAAAGATGATATAATCAGAACTAGAAGCTATGTTCCCTATCCTATCACATTTGAATATATGTTCCGAAGTACGATTATGCATCCAGGAGCAATTATATCAAAAAAAATACTTTATGAAACGAATGGTTTCGATGAAGAGTTTCAATATTGTGCAGATTATGATTTCTTCTTGAAAGTTTTATATAGATTAAATATTAGTTATGAAAAGATAGATGCAATTATCTCCGTCTTTGATCTTAGTGGTACTAGTTCACAAAACTATAAATCGAAGTTTGAAAGAGAAAAAGTCTTTGACAAAAATTTCCATGAAGAAATCCGAAAAGCCATGGAGAGGTATGCAGTAAATGATAAGAGACTTTCAGCAATACTCAGTAATCGATTTCTAAGACTACTAATAAAACTGGGAACTAGAGGATGAAAAATCAAAAAAAGGTAACAATCGTCGTGCCTTCATTTAACTATGGTTCCTTTTTGAATGACGCTATTGCTAGTGTAGTAAATCAAAATTACACTAATTGGGAATGCTTAATTATAGATGATGGTTCCACAGACAATACTAAAGAAATCATTCAATCTTTTCTTGATGCAGACTCCAGGATTAGATATATTAGAAATAATAGAAATGAAGGTCGATCAATAGCACGAAATATTGGAATAGAACATGCGAGTGGAGAGTATATTCAATTCTTAGATGCAGACGATATTCTTGATTCCAAAAAACTTGAGAAACAGATCCAAATTTTTGCAAAAAATCAGGACCTAGATATCGTGTATTCCAATTTCGAATTCTTCAGAAATGATAGCCAGTTTGAATTTATTCCTAAAAAATCTACTCGCCGACTTAGCATTAAAGATGATGCTTTATACGATTTTATTTTCAATTGGGGAAAGGAACTAATAATTCCTATTCATTGTCCACTGTACAAGATTAAATTTCTTAAGGAAAATCAAATCTGTTTTGAGAATCGTGTTGAAGTAAAAGAAGATTGGTTATTCTGGCTGAAGTTACTTATTAATGGAGCAAATATATTTTTTTATGATGAAGTCCTTGCATTTTACCGAAAACATGAGAAAAGTACGGTCCACAATCCTCAGATTATGTTCAGAGACAGTATAAAAGCTATAATACTCGGTTATGAAATTATACCTGATAAATATAAAAATGAATATCTGACAGAAAAAGCTAATTATTTGTCTGCAAGTTATGATGTGCTGCTATCTCAATTTAAGATTCTGAAAAGACAATGCATATTGAATCAAATTAAATCTTTCCTCAGCGCATTGAAAAGGTTCCAAAAAAAATGAAGTTTTATTATAAAAGAACTAAAAAAATTGTAAAACAATTCGTATGGAAGAATTTCAAGCCTGAATTACATTTCTTGCATATCGGAAAAACTGGCGGTACTATTGTCAAGAACACTTTGAAACCATATACATATTTAAGGAACTATTATTTGTTAATTCACTCTCACGATGTACGTGTTTCTGATATTCCAGAAGGTTGTAAGTTCATGTTCTTTCTTCGTGATCCCCTCAGTAGATTTATTAGTGGATTTAATTTCAGGTTAAGGAAAGGACAACCTTTAGTATATCATGAATGGAGCAATGAAGAAAGGAGTGCATTTTCTAAATTCAAAACTCCGAATGATTTAGCGCTAGCTTTGACAGATCAAAACGAAGAAATAAAACAACATGCAATAAATGCGATGGAAAGCATTGAGCATGTCTCGAATCATTATGATTATTGGTTTCATAGCATTGAATACATGAAACAAAGAGAAAGAGACATTTTTTTCATAGGTTTTCAGGAGTCACTTGAGTCAGACTTTAAATTGCTTACAAATCTGCTTAATTTAGATGCCAAAGTTGAATTACTAAGAGATCCTGTATTATCACTAAAGGCTCCTAGCAATCAGCAGAAAGAGTTAGATAAAGTTGCCAGAGAAAATGTTAAGAACTGGTATTATGATGATTATCAACTATATAATTACTTTAAAGATCTCCGAACTAGAACTCAATGAAGGTTTTTACCATTGTAGTTAGTTTCAATGCTGAGAAATGGATCTCTAAGTGTCTAAACAGTGTACAAGATAGCTCTGTACAATCAAGCATCATTGTAGTCGACAATAATTCGTCGGATAATACTAGGAAAATAGTTGATGAAGAATTTCCAAATGTTAGGCTAGTTGAATCCAATGTCAATTTGGGATTTGGTAAGGGCAATAATCTCGGGTTAAAGGAAGCTATGTTATCAGAAGCTGACTATTGCTTACTTTTAAATCAAGACGCTTTGCTTGAACACAAATCTTTATCAAATCTGATCGAATTAAGTAAAGGAAATCCAGAATATGGCATTATTGGTCCTATTAACTTAAATGCAGATGGATCTGGTCTTGAAAGAGATTTTCTAAAAGAGTTAAATAGTTCTAATTGCCCGAACTTTGTTTCAGATCTTTTCTTAACTAGAACCCGTAATATCTACGATATTAAGAATTATATTAATGCCTCCTGTTGGCTTATTACTAATGATTGTTTAAATAAAATAGGTGGGTTTGATCCATTATTCAGTCATTACGGTGAAGATATTGATTACTGCCAAAGAGCAAAATATCATAGTTATAAAGTTGGATTAGCCACTCAGGCACGAATATACCATGCTAAGGATAATCATAATTGTACCTCCAATAGTATTAGAGAGTTTATGTCAGACGGAAAAGTTAGATATTTGAACAACTATTTATTGCCTAAGCTGAAAGACTTAAATAAAAAATTCATATCTCATTATATAGAAGAGCTTTTGGTATTGTTATATTTATTATTTCGATCAATGATCACTTTGTCTATTAAACATATTATTTTATATTTTAAAATATTGGTCTTTCTTTTAGTCAATGGCTATAAAATCCTGCGGCATAGAAAAATATGTAAGTATAATGAAGCACCATTTTTAAGAAGTTGAACCGATTCTTCGAATTATCTTTTAATATCTATATTTAATGAATATTAGTGATATTGTTAGGAATAGAAGTATAATCTTATATGTATTTACGCGGTTAATACTTAATAAAAAGAGGATAATAATAATTGCGAGTAGTTTTAAAGTCGGTTCATCATGGTTATATAACTTAGTCAAGGATATATTTATCGCCCAGAAAACGTTTATTCCTGAAAGTTTCATACGACCAGGAGGTACAATAAATATAGATAATATTGAAACCTTGAAATATCTAAATAATCTTCAAGGAAATTTTGTTTTTAAAAGCCATTCGCATCCATTACCGGATAGTATCGTTCAAAATTATAGAAACATCTGTTTCATAAGCATTTACCGTGATCCTAGAGATGTATTGGTTTCACAATCCTATTATTTAACTAATCTGGAGCCTAAATTCGCAGGCAGAAAAGGAACAGAATTCTCCAATCTAACGCAAAAAGAAAAAATCATTACACTAATTAATGATGCTAATGAATTATTTTCACTATTAAATGAGTGGTATGAGTCAAGCTATGCTATTCAAATTAAATATGAGGACCTCGTAATTTCTACAGAAACAGTATTGATAAATCTACTAAATCAACTGAATTATAGAGTAAATTCTTCAAGACTTAGAAAAGTCATTGATAAAAACTCATTTAGCACTATAACAGGACGAATTCCTGGCTTAGAAAACAGCGATGATTTCTACAGAAAAGGTGTAATTGGTGACTATAAGAATTACTTTGATAAAGAGGTATTAAAAGCATTTAACAATAATCAAGATTCCAGATGGAAAAAACTATCTATCAAAATGGGATATTATTTATCGCATGAAATTCGAACAATAAATGGAAATTAGCATCTATATTACTTCTTTTAATCAAAAAAAATACTTAGCTCATTCTATCGAAAGTGTACTAAATCAAAGTCTTAAACCCGATGAAATTCTTATTCTGGACGATTGCTCTGAAGATGGTTCTCAAGACTTGATCTCGGAATATGCCATTAAGTTTCCAGAAATTATAAAATATCATTTCAATAGTCAAAATATTGGAATATCAAAATCTAGAAATATTGCATTAGAACTTCTAAATGGTGAATATGTGAGTTTCTTGGATGGTGATGATTTTTATTATAAAGACAAACTTAAACTAGAATCTGAAGCTCTGAAAACAAATACCAATGCGGATATTGTATTTTCTAATTTTACAGTTATAAATCAAGATGGAAATGCATTATATGATTGGGAACTAAAGGAATTTAAAGGTGATCTTTTCGATCGCTTATGGGCATTCCGATGGCCTAAAGGTGGACCATTCAGATATCCTTTGGTAAATCTTAGAAGTTGGAGAGAGATTGGGAAATATGATGAGAGTCTTGAAGTATTTGAAGATTTAGACATGATGTTAAGACTCTCAAAAGAATTTTCAAGTATTCATATTGGTAGGTCTTTATCTGCATATCGAAAGCATACTCAAGGAATCTCGAATCAGAGTTTAACTAAGATTATTAATATTCTAAGATATATATATCAAAAGAACACTACTCTTTTAGATACAATTGATAAGAATCATAAAATAGAATTGAATAATGAAAGAGATCGGTTTCTGAATGATTTATTTCTAAAGAAGATATATGATGATAAAGAAGGAGTCTCTTTTTCCCATACAATCAAAGAGCTCCTCAAAATTCTAGCCAAAAAACCCGATCTGCTCTTCTCAAAGAAAACATTACGGATTTTACTCAAATAAATTAATAGATTAAATGCTTTAGCATTCCCGGGGGCGTACATAAAAGATTTTAATTTGATTTTTGGAAAATTGACTAAAAGTGATACTCAATCTAATCTCCTTTATTACAGCAATATATATTATATATCGATATTTCTCTAAGAGTATATTGCTAAACATTCTAAAGCTTATAGTTATCTATGTGTTCTTCTTTGGTCTATTGGAAGTTACACGAATCCCTGATATCATTTTAAAATCTACTATAGACTTCTTATTTGTGATAGCATTTTTTTCCTTTATAGGAAGTCCCAGGAATCGAATACTAGGAATATCTATATTCTCGATACTTATTTTAACAATAATAGTATCAGTAATAATAAATGGCTCTAATCTATATCATTCAATGACTTTTATGAGGATTTATCTTTATCCTTTTATATTCTTTGCAATTTTCTCTTCAATTGAACTATCCGAAGAATCACACTTCAAATTCTACAGACTTATTACAATACTTTTTGCAATTCAGGTAGTAGCAAGTGTCTACAAGTTCCTCTTTGTTGGAATAACTGAAAAAGTGCTTATAGGAACCGTTGATACTACAGGTGGAGCCTACTCTACAACCATCCCCCTATTTGCCATCTCATTTTTGTCTTCATTGTATTTAGTTTATAGCAGAAAACCAATCTATTTAATTTTTATAGTGGGATTTCTTTTCATGGGATTCGTTGGAGCTAAGCGTGGAATCTGGTTCTATACTCCGATAGCTTTTCTTATTGCTATATTGTTATACTTTAAGGTTTCAGATACAAGAGTTTTTTCAAAATCAAACATTTCACTCACAATTCTAATAGCTCTTTTCTCTATTGGTGCAATTGTATTTGCCGGTAGGTTTAGCCGCACTCTTAATCCAGAGAATGTCGTTGGAGGTGAATTCGATCCGGATTATATGAGAGAATATGCTCTGGAGTACACCTTTGCTGAAAGTGAAACTGGGAATATATCCAAAGGTAGAGGCTCAAATTTCCTTCGCACCGGTCAGAGGATGTTTTCTTCAAAGCCGCAAAACCTATTATTCGGATATGGACCCGATGCTGTGAAGGGATCCTCCACATACGGAAGAGGTATTTGGGAAACATTTGGGATATACGGGCCAGTTACTGGACTTACTGCAAATTTGGTTCAAATTGGCATAGTTGGTTCCCTCATTGTCTTACTAGTCTTCTATTATTCTTTTCGTATCTTTTTCAGAATAGCCAAATCAGAAACTCAACTGTTTTGGAAAGCTATTGCATTAGGTGGGGCAGTCAGTACTTTGGTTATCCTTATTGATTACTTAACGTATTCAGGTAGTTTCTTCAATACTGTCTTTGTCCTTTCTTTCACCTACTTTATATCCTTAGGTATTATGGTTAGTAGATACAGATCAAGATCAAGAGCAATACAACCTGAAATATAATTGGAGAAAGAGCCACGAGTATCTATCATTACGCCCTCGTTCAACCAGGGCGATTTTATTAGGAAGACCATTTCATCTGTAATTGACCAAAACTACTCAAATATTGAGTATTTGATCATTGATGGAGGTTCAACCGATAAGACGCTTGGAATTATAAAAACATATAAAAAAAACATTGATTATTGGGTCTCTGAACCCGATGCTGGCCAAGCTGATGCAATTAATAAAGGAATAGTTAAGTCAACTGGAGACTTTGTATGCTGGGTGAATTCTGATGACATTTTATACCCTGATTTCATTCGTATGAGAATGCAGCAATTCAAAGAGAATCCTGATATTGATTTGATATATGGGGACGTTGATCAGGGAACCAGCATAAGTGAAACTCGACTAAGGAAAGGTAAACAGACTGACTTCTTTCAGATGCTTGATAGAGTGAATGTGCCAATTCCTCAGCAAAGTGCTGTGTGGAGATCCAGGGTTCATAACGAGGTTGGTTATCTGGAAACGAAATGGGAAGTAGCTTTAGATTGGGAGTTTTTCTTGAGAGTAAGCCGCTACTTTAAGGTCCTCTATTTACCTGGCTCATCTGGTTTCTTCAGAAATCATGAACTATCTAAATCAGTATCGAATGCAAATGCATGGGCGATAGAGATACCTCAACTATATGAAGAAATATTTCATTCCAACATATATCAACTAACTCCTAAATTGCTAAATAAGAAGAAGAGATATCTAATTTCTGCATATTTATATGCTTTGGCTCAAGCTAAGAATGCGGGAAAAACTGAACTCGCATCACAAATCAAACGGATGGCCATCGAAGTGGATTCGGCTTTGTTTTACTGGAAAAATTCTACTGGACACTTGCGAAAGCTAAGACATTCTGTAGTAAATCTATTTGCAAAATCTTAATGGCTATTCAATTCTTATGCCCATTCCGATTTGATTTCACACCTAATACTGGCAGTAACATTAGAATCAAAGCATATTCAGAAGCTTTTTTAGATTCTGAAATAGATTTCCTGTTTATTGCCCCTTCCAGACCGGAGTATATTCCAAATGATTGTTTTAAGTTATTTGCATTAAAACATTCTATAAAGAAAATATTCCTTCTGCATAATATCCTCTTCCCTTCATTAATTAGCAAACCACTTTCTATTCTATTGTGGTTATATATTAAAAGATTAAAACCTGTTGTAAGGCTTGTCGATCAAATTAATAGTCAAGCAATCACAATTATTCATCAGGATAGTTCTGTCGCATTACTTCTCAAGTTAAAATACAATATTTCGACTATTTATGACATTCATGGAATACTGAGGATTCAAAAAGAGTACTTAGACGGAATGAAAGCCTGGAACAGGATATGGTTCCGGATATCACTAGTAAATGAGGCCCTCACATTTAAGAATATTGACAAGGTTAATTCCATTAGCAATAAGATGTCCCAATACATAAAAAATGAAATGAATTTTAGTGGTAAAGCCTATTGCGCACCGGATGGTATATATTATGGAGACACTATTGAAGATTATAAGGATAATGATTTAAAGAACATGAAGCGGAAATATAATATTGATATGAAGCAAGTGAACTTCTTCTTTTTTGGTTCTCTTAAGAAAATAGGAGGAATACTGCTATTAGCTGAGGCATTTGTTGAAATTACCAGGGAGTTTGATAAGGCTAATCTCATAATCGCTGGTACAGGTCAATGTAGATCACATTTAGAAAACATCATTAGATCAAATCATTTGGAAAATAGAGTTAGCTTGTATGATCATATTCCATATAATGAACTATTTAAAGTAATATATTGCATAGACTATATTGTAATTCCGGATCTTGAAAATATTTATAATCAAATGATTCCACATATCAAAACCTATGATGCCATCAAATCAGGAAAACCTATAATAATTCCTGATTTCCAGGTAAATAAAGAGATCTTAAGTCCGCTTGATTATCATGTACAATATTATAAACCTTCAAACAAGGCTGATCTGATATCGCAATTAAGTTCTGCCATACGAAAGGGAAAAACAACCGTGCAATCCAAAACGACCAATTATCACCATCTTTCATATCTTAGCAGAAGTCTGGAGCTGATTAAGCAATACAAAAAGGACTATTTAATTCCCGATAACAATTGAAAGACTTACTAGTAGTAGCCTATTCTCAATATGGCTATCATTCTGATCCTTATTATATTGCTAAGTATCTCTCACCCTATTATAATGTCATATTCGCAGAAAGACATCGTGGATATACTGATATATCTGATCGTTATGTAAAGGTAATCCAGATTGAAGAAGGTAGGAACTCAATTTTTAAAAAGGTCAGAGCACTGGCCTCGATTTCTTCCATTATAAAGAGATTGAAACCGGAAATTATTCTCGTATTTAAATTTCCTGTTTGTTTCATGCTTCCTATTCTGTTTCCCAGGACTAGATTTCTTTATGACATTCGATCGGGAGGAGTATCTAAAGTGAAATGGAAAAGGTACAAGAATGACTCAGTAGTAAAATTCAATGCTTTATTCTATAAGAAAGTAAGTGTAATTTCTGAAAGCCTTGCTATAAGGTTAAGGATCTCGAAATCTAAAATCTTTATTTTACCAGTTGGTGCTGAGGTGTTTGCTAAAAAGAATATGCATAAGGATACCATACATCTACTCTACATAGGTACACTGGATGACCGAAGAATTGAGGATACGATCTGGGGGATCTCAACTTTTTTAGAACACCATGAAGAACATAAGAGTCTACAATATACGATCGTGGGCACAGGAAAGCCTCTGAACATTCAGAATATAAAGTCTGTAATTTCAGATGCCGGACTGGCTAATAATGTGACTCTGGTTGGACGGAAAAACCACCGGGAACTTGATTCCTTTTTCCAGGCCGCTAATATAGGAGTATCCTATATTCCAATAACACCCTATTACGATGTTCAACCTCCTACAAAAACAATTGAATACCTTTTATCGGGAGTACCAGTTCTTGCAACAAAAACGTACGAAAATGCCAGATTAGTCAATCCTAAATGCGGAGTACTTGTTGAAGATAACCCTCATTCGTTTTACATTGGATTAGAGAGAATTATTGAAAACTTAGGTAGCTATAATTCTGAAAAAATCCGAAACACTTACCAGCGGTACAGTTGGAAAAACATCGTTGAGGAAATATTGATACCTGAGCTTCAGCTTCAGTCATAATGTTCAACCAAGGATCAAATAGATTATGAGAATTGGTTTCGTAGGAGATATCTGCTTAAATGGCAGATACATTGAGCTAGCTGAAAGAGGTTCATCTCCATTTCAATATATATCTAATTTGTATAATTTTGATCTACTTGTTGGGAATTTAGAGTGCATTTCTTCTGGCTCTGGGGAGGACAGCAAATTACCTGGTAAGCTTCAAACTACTTCAGATGCACTTAATCTTTTAAATGAAATTCATGTAGATTTAGTTACACTGGCCAACAATCATATTTTCGACCAAGGAATAGAAGGTTTTCGGAAAACACGTATATCACTTGAGCATCATTCCATTAACTTCATTGGAGCTTGGGAAAATAATGAGATGACTAACAATAAGTATTTTTATCAAAATGAAGGCATTAGTGTGTTGTTATTCAATTACTTACATGAAGACACCAAGCCTGCTGCTTCAGATACACCGCCTTTTCAAGTATCTCTTTATGATAAGGAGAGGATAATAAACGATTTAAAGGATCATCAGAATGATACCGACTTTCGGATTCTATTATTCCACTGGGGTGGAAGATTTGAAGGAGGTATCTTTCCAGACAGATATCAATGGAGAGATGCGAAAGATTTTATTTCGAACGGAGCCGATTTAATTATTGGTCATCATAGCCATACTTTTCAACCATTCGAAACAATCAACGACAAGTATGTTTTTTACAGTTTGGGTAACTTTTGCTCAGATACGGTATATAAAGGCGGGAGAAGACATAAGTTGAGATCTAATTCAGCAATAGTAGGAATTGATCTTCAAAAAGAGTCCTTACAGCAATTTCTTATACCCATTACAAATGAGAATTACTATTTGAAACAAGCCCCGGATTTTAATGCGAAAATTAACCAAAGAAATTTTGCGCTCCAACTGATAAAACTACTCCCATTTCACCTTATTTATACTGTTTTTCATAACATAATTGAACCAATTCACTTTTATTTCTTCGGCTACAATAGAAGGTTCTTGAAGAAATTATCCGAGATTTCATTAAGTAAATTCAAACTATTCATAATCAGATTCTTAAGATAGGAATAGCCCTGTTACTCATGTGGGTACTATCAAATCTTCTGTCACTTAATTCGAATCGATCTAAATCATTGTCTTTCAATGATTATTTTCTGGAAACAGATCAGGAAATTCATTATTTCGAGACCAATAAGATATTTATATTGTTTAACGGGTATGTATTACCCAGAAGTTCTATCACCTCAGGGGGGAAAGGTATTATTGGATGTAGTGAGATTTATAATTTGTATCAAACATTTAAAAAGGACTTCATACAATATGTAAAAGGGAACTTTATCATCATTATCGGAGATTCGAAAGGATTTACGGTATACTCCGACCGATTTGCTATCAGAAAATTTTTCATGCATGTCAAGAACGATGAGTTTATAATTACCGATCACCTTGAGGAAATTACCAAGCGAATAAAGCTGAGTCCATCGACCATTAACATGGCTCTATATGGGATTACATACCATTTTGTTAATGGAGGAACGATATTCAACGATGTTGAGCATAATCAGCCGGGTGAGGTAATAATCTTTGGCAAAGAAAGAATAAAGAAGTTTCATTATTGGAACCCAAGTGATTTATTAAAAATTGAAAGTCAACCTGTTTCAATAAGGATGCTAGCAGAAGAAATAAAATCTTTCATTCAAATAACTGCATCAGATACCGTCTCAAATATAAGTTTATCATTAACAGGTGGGGCAGATACTCGAAATCTGCTGGCCTGTTTCTTATCACTTGGAAAAAAGCCTCATGTATATACTTATGGCAATCCGGATTCAAGGGATTGTATGAGAGCCTCAACCATAGCTGATAAACTAGATCTGGAACACAGCATTTATGACCTGCAAATCGATCCTTCCGTATTTGAGGAAAATGCCAGAAGAATTCTCAGCCTGAGCGGAGGACTTGCATCGATCCACAGAGTGCATAGATTGATGTCAGTAGAATTGGAGTCTTCAATTGCGGATATCATGTACCTTGGAACCTTAGGAGGAGAGTTTGTTAGAGGTGTTAGCGAAGATGACTATATTATTTCACCTATTGTATACGAAAACTGGAACAGTAGTAAAATTGATATTCAAAGCCTTTCCAGCTATTTGCTTTTAAAAAGAATTAAGAAGAATAATGGAATAATCAGTGATATAAAGACAGTACTTGAATCGGAACCCTACATGTATGGGAATTCTATCAATCGGAAAATCAATGCCTTATCCTTTATTACCGCCCATCTGCATGATGCCCAAGATATTAATCTATACAATACTGTATTTAGTCAGGTTTATACTCCATTCATGGATATTGACTATCTTGAAATGCTTTTCTCCTCAAAGTATTCTTTTAACAACAAAGAGAATATAAAAAACAAATATATTCGAAAGACTCAAAATCCAGTATTTGCGGCACATTTTCTAAAAGAGGTATATCCATCACTTACTTATTTCACGTATTCTGGTGAGCATATGCCCTCAGAAGTTCTTTACAATAAATACTATGCTGCCCTTGCGAAAAGAATCCGAATGCAGTTGAGCAGGAAATATCCTAGTAATTTTCCCCTAAATTCTTGGATGTTACAATTTGTAAAAAACAATCTGAAGATTTGTTCCGACTATCCCACAATAAAAGACGTATTCGATATAGAAAAACTGATCAGTGATTTAGAATCCGAAAACGTAAAAAGCACTGAAGCTTTCTGGCTCAAATATACTAATCCAATCATGATGCGCTTTTTAATTGATCTTTATACTTAATCTGCCTCACTCTAGATGCTATACTAATCATTTGACAATGAATCAAATAAAAGTTGGGATCATAAGAAATGAAGATCCGAATTCTGCCAGGAAATGGGCCTTGGCTTGTGATTGTAGAAACATCCAATATATTATTATCAATCCCTTTATTAATAGCTGGTTAGATATTATCCGTTCAGAGAAATTTAGTTTTTTTCTATTAAGGCCACCCGGGACATTTGAAAACTATAATAGGTGGTATATGGATCGTATTGCCATATTAACACTGATCCAGGAATATAAGATTTTTCCCAGTTACAAAGAGTGTTTGATTTACGAAAATAAAAAGATGCTTTTTGATTTTCTTAAAGCGACAGGATACCCACATCCAGGAACTTGGGTTACTTACGAAAAAATCGATAGCAAATCTATTATCCAGCAATTGTCTCTTCCTATTGTTGCGAAAACTGCCATTGGTGCCTCCGGATCTGGCGTTCGAATCTTAAGAACTAAAGAAAAACTCGAATCATACATCAACCAAGCCTTTTCACAAAAAGGAATAAAAAGAAAGTCAGGCCCCAACAGAGTAATTGGTTCTCCAAAAAAATGGTTCTTTAAAGCATTAAAAAGTCCAAAATATTTCATTCAGAAGCTGAGAAAGTATTGGCAGATATATCGACAGGGTGAAAAGGGGTATGTCATTCTTCAGGAGTATATCCAACATGATTTCGAGTGGAGGATAGTCAAAATTGGTCATTCATATTTCGGACATAAGAAAATCAAGATTGGCGATAAAGCCAGCGGATCCAAAGGTATACTATATGATCCACCACCCTTCAAACTCTTAGATTTTGCGAAGAGTATTTGTGAAAAGGAAAACTTTCATTCTATCGCAATAGATATATTTGAAGATGGGAATGGTGGGTATTTGGTAAATGAGATGCAAACCATCTTCGGCCACGTGCAGGACCACTTGCTAGAATACAATGGTGTCCCGGGCAGATTTATCAGTATTAATGGCAATTGGCAGTTTGAAGAGGGTGATTTCAATCAAAATGAATCATACAACCTGCGTTTAGAAGTAGCCCTTGACCTATATAATTCAGGCAAACTTTGAAGGTATTATTTGTTTGTTCAGGTAACAAGGATGGAGAAATCGGAACTGTTGTTCAGAATCAGGCCCAGTCCATTGAGCAAAAAGGTATTCAAGTATACTTTTTCCCGATAATTGGAGGAGGTTTGAATTCATACCTAAAACACATACAAAAATTAAAGGACTTCATAAGAGCGAACAGATTCGACCTCACCCACGCTCACTATTCATTTTCTGGCATTGTTGCAGCTCTTGCAGGATGTAAACCTCTTGTTGTTTCATTGATGGGAAGTGACTCAATTTCGAATTACTTTTTGAAAACCTTTACACGGGTTTCTTACTTTTTCCTTTGGAATACGGTTATAGTAAAATCTGATTTGATGCGTTCTCAAACAGGAATCAAAAAGGCAATTGTTCTGCCAAATGGGGTAAATCTTTCAAAAATAGATAGTATTGAAATAGGTTCAGATGGAATTAATAAAGAGACAATACTATTTCCTGCCGATCCCTACAGAAAGTCCAAGAATTTCTCTCTAGCTGAGAAAGCAGTAGCCCTCGTGGATGAAGATATCGAATTGAAAGTAGTCTTTTCAAAAAGTCATAAGGATGTGATTAAAGAAATGAAAAGTGCAGGGATTGTCCTC
The DNA here is from genome assembly GCA_964612985.1 of uncultured Pirellulales bacterium. Taxonomy (GTDB): domain Bacteria; phylum Planctomycetota; class Phycisphaerae; order Sedimentisphaerales; family Anaerobacaceae; genus Anaerobaca. The sequence continues at coordinate 25,827 of CAZTGH010000002.1, read as the reverse complement.
TTATCATCCCGTTGGGAGGGATCTCCGAATATTATTAAGGAGGCAATGGCATGCGAGCGTCCGATAGTATCCACAAGAGTAGGAGATGTTGAATGGTTATTCGGAAATGAACCTGGTCACTATTTAGCTTCTCATAATGCAATTGATCTTTCAAATAAAATCGCTCTGGCCTATAATTTTACCCGTGAAAATGAAAACACCAATGGTAGGAAGAGACTTATAAAACTCGGGCTTGATTCTGAAACAATTGCTGACCGGATTATAGGTATCTATTCAAATTTGAAAGAATAGGTTCAATGAGTGGTCCAAAGCAATCAAATGGTGCTGTCATTATAGAGGGACATGTTCAAGGACTTTCTAATGTCAGAGCACTTGGAGAAATAGGTATCCCTGTATATGTGATTGATGAAGGTAACTGCATTGCTCGATATTCTAAGTACTGTATAAAATTTTTCAAATGCCCGAGCTTCCAATCTAATGAATTTACACAATTCCTTGTTGATCTTTCTATCCAGGAAAAATTAAATAATTGGGTATTAATACCTTCCAATGATCATGCAGTTTATACAATATCAAAACAAAAACCTTTACTTGAGAACTATTATGAAATCATTACCCCAGATTTGTCAGTGATTGAGAATATTTACGATAAACTTAAATTATTAAGAATAGCAGAAAAAATAGGCATTCCAGTTCCCTCAACAACCCATATTTCTTTACTGGATGAGCTACCTGAAAGTATAATCTTTCCAGTGGTCATCAAAGGAAGAAATGGACTTACCTTTTATAAGACTTTTGGGCGTAAAGTTTTCCATGCATCAACCAGAAAAGTACTTCTTGAAAAACTTATTGAAATTAAAGATAAATGCAATTTAGATAGCATAATCATTCAAGAATCTATACAATCGAAAATAGTAGTCTCATACGTAGCCTTTTGTGTCAAAGGAGTTATTAAATCATACTGGATGGGAGAGAAAATACGTGAACATCCTGAAAGATTTGGTACTGCCACATTTGCTAAAAGTTCGCATTATGATGAATGTCACAGTCATTCGATGCCTCTAATTCGAAAATTGAAATATACAGGGGTATGTGAAATCGAATTCATATTAGATGATGCAACAAATTCTTTCAAATTGATTGAGATAAATCCACGTACCTGGTTATGGATTGAACTAGCAAAACAGAGTGGTATTAATTTCGCCAAAATGATATATTACCATTGCAACAGAATACCTCATACTTTTCCAAATAATTATCAAACAGGTATATACTGGAGAAATCCCTTTACCGACATTTTCTTTGGCATAATTACAATGATTAGAGGTAGAGTTACTTTGACCTCATATTTCTCAAGTATCAGAAACGTTCAGATCGTAGATGCAATTCGAAAGGAGAAGGACAATAAACCTTTTATAGTATATATGCTTCTACTGTTCCGTTTTCTTAAGAAGCGATAATTTTTAAAGCGCCTACAAGTGAGAATTCTAATTGCTTCCGGTCATCCCGCTCAAGTTCATAATTTTAAGTATGTGAAAGAGGAACTGGAAAAGAAAGGACATCAAGTATTCTGGATGGCGACGAATAAGGACATTAGTCGTTATTTGCTCAATTGTTTCTCCATTAAGCACATACTTATGCCTCGTCCTAAGAAAAACCTAGTAAACAAAATCATCCAACTTATCCGTAATTCAATAAAATGTATTAAATTCTTAAATAAATATGATATTGATTTGATTGTTTCTCGATTATCACCATACTGTACATTAAGTGGCTGGTTAAAAGGGATTCCTCACATTGCATTAGTTGACACAGAGTCCTCTGGTGTATATGATCTCGTTCTTGCCAAATTTGTTGATGTGTTGATAACCCCTAAATCATATTTTCGTAATATCAAAAAAACTCAAATCCGTTTCAATGGAAATATTGAGCTTTTCTACTTACATCCAAATAGATTTCATATTGAAAATATTCCGAATGTTTTGTTCGAAATAGCAGAAAGACCCTATATTATTATCCGATTCGTTAGCTGGCAAGCGCACCATGATAAGGGCATTAAAGGGATATCAGATCAAAATAAAATCAAAGCTGTAAAGGAATTCTCTAAATTCGCTAATGTTTACATCAGTTCTGAAAAAGACCTTCCTGCAGAACTTGAACCATATAAAATATCTATTCCTCCTGAAAAAATGCATTTTGCATTGGCTGGTGCAAAAATATTTTATGGGGAAAGCGGAACTATGGCCTCGGAAAGTGCAATTCTTGGAACTCCTGCTATTTTCGTAAACGATCACTGGTTAGGTTATATAAAAGAAGAAAAAGAGGCAGGGCTTGCTTTTTGCTTTACGACCTCAAACAGGGATCAATTATATTCTATCGAAAAAGGAACAGAACTATTAAGTAACCCAGATCTTGAAAAAGAAATGCAATTGAAAAGGAGTAGTTTTCTTAAGAAGAAGATCGATCCTACAGAGTTCTTAGCATGGTTTATTGAAGAGTATCCTCAAAGTAAAACAATAATTGAAAGTGAACCTGATTATCAAAATAGGTTCAAATCCTAATTCATTTATTCTACGATAAGTATTTCCTCACGTTTTTTTTCGTTCATAACTAATTCCAGTATCAGTGACAATATGGAATATCTTTAGAATTATGCAACCATATAATACGTGTCATAGTCGTCCTGATGTAGTCAATATCAGAAAATCAAAATGATATTGGAAGTCAATCTGGCAACCATTGTTTTGATAATCCGTATAGGTGACCGAAGCTGATACAAAAATGGATAGTTGCTCCCATCATCATTTCAAAGTAGTATTAGTTGCTATTCTTTTGATTGTTGCGAATAACTTATTCTCGCAACCAACTGCAGATTCCGCAAAATATATTTCCCCGAGCCAGGATATTATATCTGTATATTTTAGTGAACCTGTTACCTTAAGTGATCTCACAGGATGGAGTATTGATGTTGGAGGAACTATTCATACGCAAGGACCTGCTCCAGCAGGAATGTCTCTGTTAGGAACAACAGGAAACAGAGTAGATATCAGGCTATTGTTCAGTTTACCCAAAACACACATTGAATATTCAGACGTGGTTGCTGGTGTATCAGTGGATTATGATGGATCAGGCGATCTGCGGCAAAGTGCAGCACCCAATACTCCCGTTGCAGCTTTCGTCAATCTAAATGCTATAAACGATGTCATAATCAGATGTGACATGTTATCGGCGGTCCAGCAAATTGGAACTGCTGCCAGTACAGGCCCTTGTCAACCAGTAAATATTCAGCTCTATATCGAGTGGAATTGGCTTCCAATAGCGAGAAATAGTATCTATTTCAATCCCAATGGAGTTAGGGCTCGAATTAGGTGGAGAGATTTAAATAATCAGGATGGTTCCTATCTTATGTCAGAAAGCGTAATCGGATCTGGGAAATTTACTGTAATTACTCCCCTTTTTGTTTATCCTGAAGAAGATGTTTGCACTTATTCACCAACCGCATGGCCCATTATGCTTTCAGCCCATCCAGATCAACCTATCTTGTCTTGCGGAGGTGGAGTAAATCAACAGGATTACGTAATTCCGGCATATAGACTTGATAATGAGGAACTTGACGGAAATCTTCAAATTGATCCGCCATTAGGTTCTGATCCCACCCTGTTTTGTGTTGGCGAAGATATAACTGGATTTATCTTCAATGATGTAACCACATTTAACTGTAATATTGCCGTTGAGCCCGATCGGCCGAACGAGGGACAGCGTTGGATGAAATTTATATATGGGACCCATACTACAGCTGGCATTCCGGATGTTTGGATCGATGTCTACGGAACTCCGGTTTATGTGACCGATGCCAATGGGGATCCGATCACTGGTCCGTTTACGGTTGATCCGGCCACAGGGGGAGCTATCGCACCATATAACACCCCCAGTGGATTCTTTGAAAGCGAGGTGTTTACAGTGCCTGATCCGGCCACAGCTCCGGTTGCCTCCACGTATCCAATCCATCATACGGGGAATTATGCTACCGATGAAGGCGATGATGTTTTTGGAGTGACCCTACAAAACTGGGGACCCTGTAATCCCTGGGATCCTGATTTTCCAGATATTCCCATAACAACATATGATGAACTGAGGCTTATTCCTGCCCCGCCACCCCCAACAGCGCCCTCTCCGGATGAGTGTTTCGGTTCCGTAACCCCATCTATCACTGCCACCGGAACGGGAGGAACGATTAATTGGTTTGATGATGTTCAATTAAGAGATCCGCAGGACCTGGTTCATACAGGAGCTACTTTTACTCATGGTGAAACAGCCGTCGGAGCATATAACTGGTGGATCAATGAAACAAAGAGTACCGGAGGACCTGTGGTATGTACCTCAGACACCACCAGGGTTACACTGACCGTTTATCCGCTTCCCAATAAACCGGATATTAATGTTTCCGGACCTGCGGATTTCTGCTTTGACGGAGGAACTACCAGTGTAACTTTGACAGCAGACCCCAATGAACCTCCCACAGTGACCAGCTATCAATGGTACAGGGACGGTTCGCCGGTGGGTGGGGCCACTTCCAATACCCTGGTTCTGGATGATGTTGCAGAATCCGGTTCATATACGGTGAGAAGCTTTGGAGAAGCTCCTACGAATTGTGAAGGTCCTTTATCGGATCCTCAGACAATTAACATTTGGGCCTTAGCTACCACCTCCGATCCACCGGACAGGACCATATGCGCCGAGGGAACTATGACGACGGGAAATACCTCCTTCACAGTGACCATCGGAGGGGCTGCAAGCAATATTCAATGGCAGAGGTCCAGCAACGGTGGTGGAAGCTGGGTGGATATTACCGGGGCTTCCACTCCAAATGATGGCTGTACCTACGCTGGTTTTACAACAAACTCACTTTCCGTTTCAGGGGCCGATTACACAATCAATGGATATCTCTATCGTGTAAAACTGACAACAACAGCTGGTGGTTGCGAAACCATTTCTAATCCTGCCACCCTTACAGTGAATCCTGTTCCAAATATTGTTACTCCTCCTGCAGAGCAGACAGAATGCGAATTCGAAAATGCCACTTTTAATGTTGTAGCCAATATTGCTGCTGGCTCCATTAATAGCTATCAGTGGCAAAGGACAGGTGTGGTGATTGATGCCGCAACCGATGGAGGTGCCTACACAGGATTCAGCACCAATACCCTTACAGTAAACAACCCAGACCGTTCATTCGATGGCAATATTTACAGGGTGATTGTCCGAAGTGATCAGAATTGCCCGACGGTTACACCTTATGTAGACCTGAATATAAACCCCCTGGCCGACATCACCGATCAGCCCGATCCGCAGGAGGTCTGTGTGGGCGATAATACCTCATTTTCGGTGGCTACAGATGGGAATCCGGTGGTGACAAATTATCAGTGGGAGGTTAGTACCAACGGCGGATCGACCTGGAATCCGCCGGCTGGTGGGGAGTACAGCGGTCAGAACAGTGCAACGCTTTCCATTACGGGAGTGGCCATCGGGAAAGACGGAAATCTTTACAGGGTGAGACTGACCTCTCCGGGGGGGTGTGATATTCTGTCCGATGAGGTATCCCTGACAGTCAATCCCCTTCCCACCGAAAAGAATATCACTTCGGCGGATAACGATATCTGCTACAATACATCGACGGATGTGATCATCAATAATTCCGATGTGAATGTGCTCTATTCGGTCTATGATTCCAACGGGGATGTGTTTATCGGTTCTGCCAATGGGAACGGGGGCAATGTGACGGTCAATACCGGTAATCTGACCAATGCCAGTTACACATTCTATGTGATCGCTCAGAATACGGTGACCACCTGTGAGCGGAGGAATGGAGATGAGGTCATCATCGATGTGAATCCTCAATTCTCACTGGCTCAGCTGGCCGATAACGCCAGTGTCTGTATCAATGACAGCTACAATTTCCGGGTGAATATGACCGGAGGAACGGGACCGTACGATATTGTTTACAATCAGGGAGCCGGAAATGTAGCTCTCAATGATTATGTCAGCGGTACCAATATCCCTACCGGTCCCCTGGGAGCGGATGTGACCATTACCCTGGTCTCGGCAGTGGACGACTTGGGATGCCCGGTCGAAGACCTGGGGACTGATATTACCATTACCGTGGGAGCGGCCTATACCTCTGCCACGCTGACGGCCGGACCTGATATCTGTTTTGGAGCGAACGGTACATTGCAGCTGCAATCGGTGGGAGGGGCACCTCCCTATACATACACCCTGGCGGGGGACAATGCCCCGGCTGCATTCGATGCAGTTACGAATGATACTACCATCGCCATCGCCGGTCTGGCTGTCGGAGTCCATAATTATTCCCTGGTCTCAGCGGTGGATGCCTGCGGCAATCCGGCCGGGTCCATCAACGGAAGTCCCGATGGACTGGAGGTATTCGGGTTGCCCGATATCTCAGGGACGGTGAACAATGCCAGTCCCATCTGTAACGACGGGAACACCGATATTCAGCTGAATACCGATGTGGCCGGGACCATTTATACCTGGTCCATCGCCGACGGTGGGGCCACCTGGGATGCCGGGAAGGCTCCGGTGGGCGGGACCATCACCGACGGTGTGGGATCGCAGGTGATCGCCCAGAACCTGAAACATACCGAGACCGAACCGGTGACGGTGACCTACACTATTACCGGCGGAGGGCCTGGCGGGCCGGCCTGTCCGGGCAACCAGGTGATCACCGATGTGATCGTGGCCCCCACCCCGGTGGTGACCAGCCCGGCTTCGGTGAATGTGTGCAACAATACAGCCCTGGGATATGACATCACCAGCTCCACTACCGATGCGGGACTCTCTTTCGAGTGGGACCGTCTGGCTGTGGCAGGGATCAGCAATCCGGAGGCACTGAATCAGACGGCCGATCCCATCAACGAGACACTGGCCAATACCACCGATGAGCCCGTCGATGTGGAATACATCATCACCCCCAAGATCCTGGGATGCGACGGGGTGCCTTTCACCCTGACAGTCACCGTGAATCCCACCACCACGGTGAACAGTCCCAATACCGCCAATGCCTGTGACAATGCGGCCTTCACCTATAACATCACCAGTCCCACCACTAACCCGGCGCTCGATTTCACCTGGACAAGGGCTTCCGTGGCAGGGATCGCCCCGGCCACCGGATCAGGCTCCGGAGATGTGATCAGTGAGACCCTGGATAACAGCACGGTGGAACCCATCGATGTGGAGTATGAGATCATCCCTGAGATCAACGGATGTCCGGGAACTCCGTTCACCCTCACCGTGACGGTCAATCCCACCCCGGTGATCACCAGTGTGAACTCCATCAATGTATGCAATAACTCGCCACTGGGATATACCATCACTAGTTCTACTTCGGATCCGGGGCTCTCATTTACATGGGACCGTGCAGCAGTTCCCGGTATTACGAATCCTGCCGTCAGCGGGCAGACATCCAATCCCATCAATGAGACGCTGATTAATGCGGATTCCAAGCCACTCAACGTAGAGTATATTATCACCCCCGAGATCAACGGATGCCCCGGTACTCCTTTCACCTTAACAGTCAGGGTGAATAACACCACCACGGTGAACAGCCCGGCCAATGATGCGGTCTGCAACACATCGCCTCTTGGATACAATATTACCAGCCCCACTACCGATCCGGCACTGATCTTTAACTGGACCAGGGCAGCTGTGGCGGGCATCACACCGGCCACCGGAAGTGCCACCAGCGATGTGATCAATGAGTCGCTGACCAACTCCACCACCGAACCCATCGATGTGGAGTATGAGATCACCCCGGAGATTAACGGATGTCCGGGTACACCCTTCACCCTCACCGTTCAGGTCAACCCCACCCCGGTGGTCACCAGCGCGGCCACCAAGATGGTCTGCGACGAAGAGGCCATCGACTACACCATCACCAGCTCCACGGTCGATCCGGGACTGGAATTCAACTGGTCCAGGGCAGCCGTGGGCGGCATCTCCAATCCGGCCAACAGCAGTACGGGCAGCTACATCAACGAAAGCCTGAACAATACAAGCCCCGAGCCGGTGGATGTGGAGTATGTGATCACTCCCCGGCTGAACGGGTGCGACGGAACGCCTTTCACCCTGACGGTGACGGTCAATCCCACCCCGGTGGTCACCAGTGCGGCTACGGCCAATGTCTGCAACAGTACGGCACTGGGATATATCATTACCAGTTCCACCACCGACGGGGCGCTCTCCTTCGAGTGGAGCCGCGATGCAGTGCCGGGGATCACCAACGGGGCGGTGAGCGGACAGACCGACAATCCCATCAACGAGGCTCTGGTGAACACCACGCCCGAGCCCATCGGTGTGGAGTACGAGATCACTCCCAAAATCAACGGATGTGACGGAACGCCTTTCACCCTGACAGTGACGGTCAACCCCACAGCGGTGATCACCTCTCCGGCCACCGATATGGTCTGTGACAATGTGCCTCTGGGATACACCATCACCAGTTCCACCACCAGCGGGGCCCTGCAGATCAACTGGACACGGGCGGCGGTGGCCGGGATCTCCAACGGTGCGGGATCGGGAAGCGGAACGCTGATCAACGAATCGCTGAACAACACCTCCACCGAGCCGGTGGATGTGGAGTACATCATTACCCCCACCATCAATGGATGCGACGGCACACCGTTCACCCTGACCGTCACGGTCAATCCCACCCCGGTGATCACCAGCGCCACCAGTCTGACCGTGTGTGATGATGTGCCTCTGGGGTATACCATCACCAGCTCCACGGCCGACGGAGCGCTGCAGTTCGACTGGAGCCGCAACATCGTGGCCGGAATTTCCAACGGGTTCAATTCCGGCACCGGCGCCTCCATCAACGAGGTGCTCGACAATTCTACCAACAACGATGTGAATACAGTCTACCTGCTGGAGCCTTCCATCAACGGATGTAACGGAACACCGGCCAATCTGACGGTGACCGTGGAACCCACGCCACTCGTATCCTGGACCAACACCACCGCCTCGGTTTGTAATGACGGCAATGTCAACCTGACGGTAGGTTCGCCCACGGTGCCTTCGGTGCCGGCCGACCTGACCTTTGATGTGGTGGTGACCTCCACCGATGATGCCAATCTGGGGGGTGCGGCTTCCTTCGACCTGAATGATGTGTCGGTGGGGCATGTGATCAACGGCAACCTGACCAATCCCACCGGACGGCGCTGGCAGTTGCGAGGC
>CAZTGH010000002.1:0-16571 GCA_964612985.1 uncultured Pirellulales bacterium | reverse complement strand
GGCAACCTGACCAACAGCTCCAATGCGCCCATCACGGTCACCTACACAGTGACGCCCAAACTGGCCGGATGCGCCAGCGGCGTAGCGGTGCCCACGACTGTGATCGTCTATCCCAAACCCAATGTGATCACCACCAACAACAAGCCGGCGTTCCCCACGGGTGAGGCCACCGATATTGTGCTGAACGGCGATGTGGCCGGAACCACTTTCGGATGGCGGGTGCTGAACCCGGGATCCACCGGGGCCAGTGACGGCGGCGGTCTGACCGACGGAGAGAGCATCCAGCAGACGCTGACCAATTCGGGGGCGACTCCCGTTACGGTGACTTACCGGATCGGACCGGAGGCCAATGGCTGTCTGGGCGACTCGGTGGACGAGGTGGTACAGATCGACCCCAACGTGGATATGACGGTGGTCAATAATGCACCCTTTATCTGCACGGGCGGCTCCTCCGACCTGGATATCTCCAGTTCGGTGGTGGGGGCCACCTTCGCATGGACGGTGACCGATCCCGGCGGGGCGGGTGCCGTTGCGGGGAACGGGGGACCCACCACGCATACGATTCAGCAGCCGCTGAACAATGCGACCAATGCGCCCATTACGGTGACCTACAACATCACCCCCACCGGTCCGGCGCCCACCTTTATCGTGGGGGCCACCCAGAACATCGATGTGGTGGTCTATCCCAAGCCGGTGGGACTGATGACCAGCCGGGAGCCGCAGATATGCAACGGAAGTGCGGCCAATATCCTGGTCGACAGCGATGTGGCGGGAACCACCTTCACCTGGACGGTGACCGATCCCAGCGGGGTCTCGGGAGCCACCGGATCGGCCGGATCGTTGAATACGGGCGACTCCATCTACCAGGTGCTATCCAATCCGGGCACCACCCCCATTACGGTGACCTACAACATTCTGCCCACGGGACAGGGACCCACCTTCTGTGCGGGCGATGTGGTGCCGGTGGATGTGACCATCGATCCCACACCGGTGGACAACAGCACCAATGCCGCCCCGGTGATCTGTTCCGAAGAAACCACCGACATCACCCTGAATGCCAATGTGGTGGGGACCACCTTCACCTACAATGTGGCCGATCCCAAGGGAACGGGAGCCACGGGCGGATCCGGTGTGATTGGTGATCAAATCTCCCAGACACTGACCAATGCCACCCAGACCCCGGTGACCATCACCTACGAGATCATCCCGGTCGGACCCGGAGCCACGGCCTGTCCGGGTGCTGCGGTCTACGAGGATGTGACGGTGAACCCGCTGCCCAACACCTCACCCATCACCGGTGTGGATACGGTCTGCGAGGGAACCTCCAACCTGGTCTTCTCGGTGACCCATACGGCCGATTCCTACTATGATTGGAATGTGCCGGCCTCCATCGGGAACATTACCTTCGGTGGCGATGGGCTGGACAGTTACGCGGCCATCGTGCAGGCAGCCAGTGTGGCGGTCCGGACCACCGATTCGCTCTGGGTCTTCGAGACCAACCAGTACGGCTGCACCAACGATACCATTTATCATCCGATGACCGTCATCCCCTTCCCGGTGCAGGAGAACATCACCGGCGATGCCTCGGTCTGCGCTCTCACCACCCATACCTACAGCGTGCCTGCCAATACGGGAAGCACCTACCAGTGGTTCATCCCGCCGGGAGCCAGCATCGTTTCGGGCGATCCCGCCATTAACACCGTAGATATCCAGTTCGGACTGATCTCGGGGAACGTGCGGGTGATCGAGACCAGCTCGGGAGGCTGCGTCACCACCCACAACCCGCTGGCGGTAACGGTCAACCAGCTGCCCATCAGCACGCTGAATGCCGACCGGATCGCGGCCTGCCTGGGCGATACGGTGACCTTCACGGCCGGTCCGGCGGGACAACTGAACTATGAATTTTTCGTGAACGGAGTGCCGGCCCAGAGCGGTCCGTCGGAAATCTATGAGACCGACAGCCTGGCCAATGCCGATCAGGTGACGGTCAATGTGACCTCGCCGGACGGATGCGAGCAGCTGAGCCCGGTAGTGCAGATCACCATTTATGATCCGCCGGTGGTCACCCTGGCCTCCTCGGATGCCGACAACATTATCTGTGACGGGGAGAACGTGGACTTCACCGCCACCTCGGCCACTGCGGTCAACTACACCTTCTACCGGAACGGGACCGAAGTGCGGAATGGTCCGCTCAATTTCTGGTCCACCACCTCGCTGGCCGACGGCGACGGGGTCCACGTGGAGGTGCTCTCCGGCTTCGGCTGCCGGGGGGCCAGCGATACCATCGTCACCACGGTGAATGAGCTTCCGGTGGCGGAAATCTCGGGCGATGCGGTGATCTGCCCGGGCAATACCACCGACCTGAGTGTGAATGTGACAGCCGGACTGGCCGATTACGAGGTGACCATCGACAACGGGGTGGGAACCATCTCCAACTACAACAGCGGGGACCCGGTCCCGGTCACCCCTGTCTTTTCCACCACCTACTCGCTGGTTTCGGTGACCGATGCCAACGGTTGTACCTCGGCTATTCTCACTCCTTCGGCACCCAATCTGACCGGCTCGGCCACGGTGACCATCCGCGATACGGCCGAGATCCTCACCCAGCCCCACGATGCGCTGGTCTGTGAGGGGATCGACACCAGCTTCTCGGTGATCGCCACGGGCGACGGACTGCTGTATCAGTGGGAGAGCACTTCCGATCTGGGCGCCGGGTTTGCGGCAATAGGCGGGGCCAACGGACCGGTGTACGATGTGATCGCACCCTCCGGGGCCATCGACAGCACCTGGTACCGGGTGCTGGTTTCCAGCTCGCTCTGCCCGGAATTTGCCTACTCCGATACGGTGCAGCTGGTGCTGAAATACGATCCGAATTTAACCGGACAGCCGCTTTCGCAGACCATCTGCGAGAACGAGGGGACCGGCTTCGGGGTGGATGCCGGGCTGACCACCTCGCCCGATTACCAGTGGCAGGTGAGCTATAACGGCGGCGCCGACTGGTTCGACCTGGCCGATACGGCGGTATATAACGGTACCTCCACCGACAGCATGCGGGTGATCTCCGCGGTCTCCCGGTTCAACGGATATGAGTACCGGGCCGTGGTGACCGGTGAGTGCGGAACACCCATCGAATCCGATCCGGCCCTGCTGACCATCAACGAGCGGCCCGAGATCCTGGAGCATCCTTCCGATACGGCGGTCTGCGAGACCGAGCCCCTCTCCTTCAGGGTGAATGCCGGGGTGACCACCGGGGTGACCTACCAGTGGGAGGTGGATATGGGCTCCGGATTCGTGGCCCTGGGCGATACGGCAGGGATCTACTCCGGAACCGGTTCCGATGAGCTGAACGTACTGAACCCGGTGAGCCGCTTCAACGGCTATACCTACCGGGTGGTGGTCGGCGGTACCTGTCCGGTGCCGGTGACTTCCAATACGGCGCTGCTGAATGTCTACGAGGTGCCGGAGATTGTCTCCCAGCCCTCCGATACCATTATCTGCGAGAACGAGAGCCCGCTCTTCACCGTGAATGCCGGGGCCACCTCCGTGGCCGCCTACCAGTGGCAGGTGAGCTATAACGGTGGGACCGACTGGTTCGACCTGGCCGATACGGCCATCTACACCGGCACGGCCACCAACACCCTGCGCCTTACAGGCGTTCCCTCCGACCAGGATGGCAACCTCTACCGGGTGGATGTTTCGGGGATCTGCGCTCCGCCGGTTAGATCCAATGAGGTAAGCATGACGGTGAGGGAGCGGCCCGAGATCCTGGCCCAGCCCGAAGACACCACCGTCTGCGAGGGGATCCAGGCCGAGTTCAGCGTGGATGTTGGGGTGACCGACTCCCCTGCTTTCCAGTGGCAGGTGAACATGAACGACGGCAACGGGTTCCAGTCCATCGGGACCGACTCGGCAGGGATCTATTCGGGATACGACCAGCCGGTGCTGCAGGTCCTCAGTCCCGCCAGCCGTTTCAACGGCTACCAGTACCGGGTGATCCTGACCGGTGCCTGTTCGCCCATTCTGACCTCTTCGACCGCCACCCTGACGGTCCACGAACTGCCGGAGATTGTCACCGAGCCGGTGCCCAAGGTGATCTGTGAGGAGCAGAACACCTTCTTCTCGGTCAATGCCGGGGTGACCACCAACGCACAGTACCAGTGGCAGGTGGACATGGGATCGGGTTTCGTGGATATCGGGGCCGATACGGGCGTATACAGCGGCACGGGGACCTCCAACCTGTTCCTGACCCTGGTGCCCTCCACCCACAACGGATATATTTATCAGGTGGTGGTCAGCGGCGCCTGCGCCCCCGAGGTGAACTCTGCGGATGTGCTGCTGACGGTCAATGAAATTCCGGAGATTACCGGAGAGCCGGTCAGCGATACGGTCTGCGAGGGCGATCCGGCGATCTTTGTGGTGAATGCCGGAGTAACCACCGGGGTGGCCTACCAGTGGCAGGTGAACCGGGTGGGAGCCTGGGAAGATATCAGCGACGGAGTGGACTATACCGGCACCGATACCGATGTGCTGACCGTCAACAATCCGGTCTCCGCCTTCAACGGCTACCGCTACCGGGTGATCGTCAGCGGCACCTGCACGCCCGCGGTGATCTCTCAGGATGCCCTGCTGGTAGTGGACGAGCGGCCCGAGATTACGCTCCAGCCGCAGGATGAGGCGATCTGCGAGGACAGCGATCTGTTCTTTGTGGTGAATCCCGGGGTGACCACCCAGGCGGTGATCCTCTGGGAGTACAGCACCGACGGAGTTGGCTGGGATCCGGCCACCGACCTGCCGGAGATCGCCGATGGCTCCAACGATACCCTGTTCCTTTCGGCGGTGCCCTCCTCTTATGACGGTTATATGTTCCATGCCACAGTCAGTGGCAAGTGCACCGCTCCGGTCACCTCCGATCCGGCGGTGATGACGGTCTTCGAGAAGCCGCAGATCGATGATCAGCCCGATAATGTGACCGCCTGCGAGAACGATACGGTGCAGTTTGCCGTGGATGCCGGAGTGACCACCGCGCCGGCCTTCCAGTGGCAGATCTGGAACGGGGCCGCCTGGATCGTTCCCCCGCCCGATATCTATTCGGGAGTGAACAGCGACACGCTGACCATCAGTGGAATCCACTCGGGACTGAACGGACTGCAGATCCGGCTGGTGCTCGGCGGGACCTGCGCTCCGGATGTGATCTCCGATACAGCCATCCTGACAGTCAACGAGCGTCCCGAAGTGACCTCTCAGCCGGAGGATGTGACCATCTGCGAGAACGATAATGCTCTTTTCGGGATGAGTGCCGGGGTGACCACCGCACCGGTCTACGCCTGGGAGTACAACGACGGCGGAGGCTGGAATGCGGCCACCGGCGGATTCTTCACCGGGGGGAACAGCGACACCCTGCGGCTGACCGCGGTGCCCTCCACGTGGACCGGCACGCAACTGCGGGCCGTGGTGAGCAATCTCTGCGGACCCGATGACACCACAGCCGTGGTGGACCTGGTGGTCAATGAAAGGCCCGAGATCGTGACCGAACCCATCTCAACGACCACCTGCGAGGGCATTCCCGCCTCCTTCACGGTGGATGCCGGGGTGACCACCAATCCGGGTTATCTGTGGCAGTACCATGCCGGAGTGGCCTGGCTGCCGGTGACCGGGGCGCAGTACAGCGGACAGGGCAGCAATACGCTGACCGTGATCAATCCCACCTCGGCCATGAACGGCTATGCCTACCGGGTGACGGTCCTGGGCATCTGCGATCCGGCCGTGGTCTCCGACAGCGTGGTGCTCACGGTGGAGGAGAACCCGGAGATCGTGGCTCAGCCCGAAGATGCGGCCATCTGCGAGAACGGCGATACGCTCTTTACGGTGGATCCCGGGGTGACCACCAACCCGGACTTCCAGTGGTTCTATAACGACGGCAGCGGATGGCAGCCGGTGACCGACGATGCGGTCCATACCGGAGCCGCCGCCGGCACGCTCTCCCTGTCGGGAGTGCCCTGGAGCATGGATAACCGGCACTACCGGGCCGAGGTGGGCGGAACATGCGGGACGCCTGTGATGTCCGATTCGGCCGAACTGGTGGTCTACAAGTTGCCGGAGATTTCCACCCAGCCCTCCGATACCACCGCGTGCGAGCTGACCAATGTGTCGTTCACCGTGGAGACGGGCGATACCGACGCTCCCTTCCTGCAGTGGGAGGTGGACGACGGGGTGTCGGGCTGGCAGCCGGTGGTGGACGGCGGCAACTACACGGGAGCCAACACCACCGAACTGAAGGTCTTCTCGGTCGATTCGGCCATGACCGGCTATGAGTACCGGGTGCGGGTGACCGGATCCTGCGATCCGGAGGTGATCTCCGGCCCGGCCACCCTGACGGTCCGGTCGGCCCCCGATATCTGGACCCAGCCGGAGAATTCCACCATCTGTGAAAACGACAACACCAGCTTCAGCATCTTTGCCACCGGCACCGACATCACCTATCAGTGGCAGGTGGACGAAGGAGGCGGATATACCGATATCACCGGTTCCGACGGCGGAGTCTACAGCGGCTGGGATACCAATACGCTGACCCTGACCGGTGTGGGCAGGAGCTATGATCTGAACAAGTACCGGGTACGGGTGGAAGGCACCTGTGTGCCCCCGGCCCTGTCGAACCTGGGCATCCTCAGGGTACAGACCCCGGCCGAGATCCAGTTCGAGCCGACGGAGCAGATCCTCTGCGAATTTGAAAATGCGGTCTTCTCGGTGACCGCCACCGGAGAGGGGCTCTCCTATCAGTGGCAGGAGAGCACCGACGGAGGCGGCAGCTGGAATGCGCTGAGCGATGCCGGGTTCTATATCGGAACCCAGACACCCACCCTGACTCTCTTCAGTGTCGACCGTTCCATGGACGGGAACATGTACCGGGCGGTGATCACCGGCGATTGCGGCGCTCCGGCCCGCACGGCCGAAGTGATGCTGACCGTCCAGACGGCTCCGGAAGTGATCACCCAGCCCGTGCCGCTGACCGCCTGTGAAAACACCCCGGCGGTGTTCCAGCTGGAGGCACAGGGCACCAACGTCACCTACCAGTGGCAGGTCAACGAAGGAGCGGGATTCCGGGATATCGGAGCCGCCGATCCCTACACGGGGTATGACACCGATTCACTGACCCTGCTGAGTGCCCAGAACTTCATGTCAGGGTACAGTTACCGCGCCTTTATCAGCGGTACCTGCACCCCCGCCACCTATACCGATGTGGTGCTGATGTTCGTGAATCCGAACCCGGTCATCACCTCGCAGCCGGTCGATAGGCAGATCTGCGAGGAGGGGACCACCACCATGGGAGCGGCAGCCACCGGTGTGGAACTGGCTTACCAGTGGTTCGTGGACCGCAGGGACGGCAATGGCTTTGTGACTCTGCTCGATGATGCGGTGCACACAGGTGCGGAGACCGACCAGCTGTCGCTGAGCAGCGTACCGGTCGATATGGACGGATGGGAGTATTACCTCTCCATCAACAGTGCCTGTTTGCCGGCCTCCACCGATACCGTGGAACTGACGGTCTGGCCCAACCCCGTACCGGCCATCACCCCGGTACAGGCCTATCCCAACTATCCGCAGATCTGCGGCGGACAGCTGCTCACCCTCGACGGAACGCCTTCGGGCGGATCGGGAACCTATGATATCCATCAGTGGACCGGCGATATCGGTCCGCTCTCCGGAGTGGGCACGCGGGTGGTCGATTTTGAGACCATCATCAAGGGACAGTACAACCTGGCCTACACGGTGACCGACAGCAGGGGATGTATGGGCTCCGACGTGGTGACCATCACCAACGAGCGGCCCACCGCGCAGTTCGTCTCCGATGCGGCTCCCTCCTGCGGATACATGGAGGTGAACTTCACCAATACCTCTACGGCCGACGCGGTCTCGTTCCTGTGGGACTTCGGCGACAGCACCACGGCGACCACAGAAGATGCGGTCCACGGATTCGATAACTTCAGTGCGGAAGGGACCGTGGCCTACTATAACGTGAAGCTGGTGGCCTACAGCGAGAACAACTGCACCGATACGGCTCAGAGCATTGTCACCATCTATCCCAAGGTGACCGCCACCATCGATGCCGACACCACCAGCGGGTGCCATCCGCTGATGGTGAACTTCCAGACCCAGCCGGGTGGGGCCAGCTACTTCTGGGATTACGGGGACGGCAATGCCGAGGAGGGCGGTTACTTTACCTTCCACCGGTTCGAGAACTTCGGCACCGCGCCGCTGACACGCACGGTGGAGCTGACCACCACCTCGTTCTACGGCTGCCAGGATACGGAAACCATCGATATCACCATCGAGCCGATCCCGTCGCCCAGCTTCACTGCGGTGCCGCTGGTGCAGACCTATCCCGATGCCACGGTGACCTTCACCAACGAGACCAGTCCCGGTCCGTGGACCTACCTGTGGGACTTCGGCGATTCGCTCACCTCCACCGAGGAGAACCCGGTGCATGTATACGACGAGCCCGGTACCTACCCGGTGGTGTTCTATGTAAACAACGGGGCGTGTATCGACAGCATCGGGACCACCGTGGTGATCAATCCCAGGGTGCCCGTCGCCTCCTTCCAGGAACCCATCAGCGGATGCAACCCGCTGGAGATCCAGTTCGTGAACCAGTCGCAATGGGCCACCACCTACCTGTGGGACTTCGGCGACGGGTATGTCTCCACCCAGGAGAACCCCACCCACACCTATTACGATGTGGGCGAGGTGACCGTACGGCTGCAGGCCACCGGGCCCGGGGGAACCGACTTCGCTTCGTGGACCATCAACATCTACGAGACCCCGAACATCGCCTGGAACTCGGCCCCCGACTCGGTCTTCGTGAAGGACAAGCCGGTGCGGTTCTTCAACCTGACTGCCGGTGCCGATTATTACCTGTGGGACTTCGGGGACTATTACGAGGATGGTTCGCCGGCACCCTACAACTTCTCCAGCACAGCCGACACCTCGCACATCTACTTCACCGAAGGGTGGAAGGATGTGAAGCTGGTGGCCTGGAACGACAACTGCATCGACAGTCTGATCATTCCCGAGGCGGTGAAGGTGATCCCGGCGGGAGATGTACAGTTCCCCACCGTGTTCCGTCCCGATCCCAACGGTCCCTCGGGCGGAGCGGTCGATCCCAACGATCCCAACCTGGATCCCAACGTGGCCAACTCGATCTTCTTCCCGGGTGTGAACCGGCAGGTGGAGGAATACCACCTCTACATCTACAACCGCTGGGGCGAGCTGATCTTCCAGAGCCACGACATCAATATCGGATGGGACGGCTACATCAACGGCACCCTGGCCGCCCAGGGGGTCTACCTCTGGAAGGTGAACCTGGTGTATAAGAACGGTTCGCCCGATACGATGGCGGGAGATATAACGCTATTGTGGAAAAGGCCACAATAGCGAGTCCGTAAGAGTCCATAAAGTCCGTAATAGTCTGTAAAGTCCATAATAGTCTGTAAAGTCTGTAAAGTCCATAGTAGTCCATAAAGTCTGTAAAGTTGTAAAGTCGAAAGAGTGGGTCGGGGGTGTGATGGCACCCCTGATTTATGATTACCAAAGGGCCATCAAATACGCCATGCGGGATCTCAGGACCGGTTGAATTCATGGTATCCCCGCATGGCGTATATATTATGTGGCCAACCGTGCTATGGTGCTAAACCTCTTGCAAGCAGATCATTTAATGATGATCTTTTTGGTAATGGTATTCTCACTCATTGTAAGCTGGATAAAGTATAAACCACTCTGGAGCCCGGAAACATCCATGGTTTTGATTTTACTTTCGCTAAGCTCTGTTTCGATGAACGTTTTTCCTGTAATATCAATGAGCCTGAGAGAACCACTGATTGCTTTCGCAGACGCTATATGGATGACCGATTCTGCAGGAACAGGATACACTGAGATTTCTGTTTGCTGATGATTGAAATCAATAACAGAGGTCTCAGACAACACCTCCATATCTAGGGTCCCCGTAACATCTGTTCCATCTTTTGATGTGGCAGTTACAGTAACAGTGCCTGAAGATATTCCTGTAAGAAGCCCATTCTCATCAATAGTTGCCACATTCTCTTGATCAACGCTCCATGTCACTGAGTCATTTAACGCATAATCAGGAAATACTTCGGCATACATCTGTAACGTAGAATCTGCATAGATTTCAGACACCTCATTTGCTGAGGTAACCTGAATTGCATTTACAACCTGAGGATACAGGGCGATATCGTCCACCCATAACTGACTGCCAACTTCAAAAGAACCTGCCAGAATATTGCTGGAGGAGATGACAATCAGTACCGAATCAGGTTCGGATGAATCTGTTCTGATGGAAGTTAAATCAAACACAAACTTTTCAAATGAGGGGGTGGACGGAATTTTTAAGATGGATGAATTTTGTGGGGTGGGCATCTCTTCACTTAAATCTGCACCGCCATTAATTACTCCAAAAAATGCAGAGTCATTGCCCACCGGTGAATACTTGCACCAGGCAACAACAGAGTCGGGCCACTGATTGGTAATCAGACCTCCGGAAGGAGCGGAACTGGTAAAACTTCCATTATGTAGCATATTGATTACTCCGAATCTCTCCATTTGGCCTGTGACACTGTCGCTGATTAAGCTGACACTGGATGAACCTGAATGCGCTTCGTCAGATTTAAAAATAAAGGAGGTATCTCCTTTATACTGTGTATAAGCATTATAGGTGTTCCAGTTTAAAGGCTCACTGTAGGTGTATGAATCCGGCACAGCCCATCTTTCAAAATCATGGTTGCCGAGTGTGTCATTTTGAGTGAGTTCGGATCCTTTAAAATGGAGGCTGTCAAACTGTATCCATGTGCCGGGTACAGCTCCATCCCAATACTTCGCCCCCGCCAGAATAATTTCTAAACTGTCAGGTAAAAGACCATTACTATTCGTGTCGATTTTCATGGCAAAGCGTTTATACAAATCAGTGTTTTCAGTTTCAGAAAACAATATACTGCCATATCCTTCCCACGAGCCGTTCCTGGAAAGATTGACATAAATGTTCGCTGTGTCATCGGGCATGATATGGCATTTAAAATATCCGATAAGTGAATCAGGATTCCCTGAAAATGGCACTCCATCGCCCCATACTTCCGGAACACAACCTACAAAACCCGGTATGGTATCACCATCATAATCTACGATCGTTTCAAGCCGTATCGCATAATCTCCTGAATAACTATCTGAGGTTCTTTCTACAGGTCCTCCTCCATAAAAAAAGGAATCTGCTTCAAAGTTGTTGGAATGCCAAAAATCATTCGGCTCTGCCAGTTGCTCCACCGTTGTTTCTGTCCATTCCTCAAAATCCGCAGGTAACGATTGAGCATTCAATAATGCGGTTACCCATAAAAAAATAAGAACTGTCAGAGTAATTTGCTTTTTCATAATACCTCTTTTTAAGTTAATTAGTAATCTAAAGTTAAATAATTGCATGAATTCATGTTTCAATTGATTTCTCCGGTTGCCAGAGTGTTTCATTCCTGGTGAGACATGATAAATTTGGCCATCTGCGCCAGCGGCAGCACCTTTTGGGCCGCACCCCGTTTGATTGCCTCCTTCGGCATGCCGAATACAATGGAGGATTCTTCATCCTGCGCCGCCGTATGGGCACCTGCATGGAAAAGCTCCTGCAGACCCGCCGCCCCGTCATCTCCCATGCCGGTCAGGATGACCCCTACCGCATTTTTACCGGCGTACTGGGCCACTGATCTGAAAAGTACGTCCACCGATGGACGGTGCCGGTTCACGAACTGACCCTCCTTGACCTCCACGTAATATTTTGCACCGCTCCTCTTCAATAGGGTATGGTAGTTGCCGGGGGCGATCAGCGCATGTCCCCGCAGGACCGAATCGCCGTTGCTTGCCTCCCTCACCGTGATTTTGCACAGTTCGTTCAGGCGGGCTGCAAACGACCTTGTGAACTCCTCCGGCATATGTTGAACGATCACAATTCCGGGGCAGTCGCGCGGAAGCCCCATCAGCAACTCCCGGATGGCTTCGGTTCCGCCTGTGGAGGCTCCGATGGCCACCACCTTTTCGGTGGTCTGGAGCATGCTGCTGCCGACTGTCCGGCTGGGAATGACCACATCGACCGAATACTTGGGGGTAACCCTGATCTCGGTATCCACCATTTTCCTGCTGATCTTTGCACATGCGGCAGCTTTTACCGCGTCGATGATCCGGATCCTGGTTTCGAAATCGAATGCATTGGTGTACATGCCCGGCTTGGTGATAATCTCCACCGCACCGTATTCCAGGGCCCTGATGGAGGTTTCCGCGCCACTGGTGGTCAGACTGGAAATGACCACGCAGGGAATAGGGTGCTGAGACATGATCTTCCTTAAAAAGGTAATGCCGTCCATCCGGGGCATTTCAATATCGAGAGTGATCACATCCGGATTGAACTTGCTGATCTTCTTTACCGCATAGTAAGGATCGGGGGCTGTGGCAACCACCTGTATCCCTTTATCCTCCTCCAGGATCTCTGTCAGAGCCTGCCTGACCACCGCGGAATCATCTACTATCAGTGTTTTTACCCTTTTCATCCGAAATCGCAATATTTCTGGAATATCGTTTTATTCATCCGTGTCACCGGCAAATCCATATGGGTGATGGATTCTGAATGACCGATAAACAGGTAGCCTCCGGGCTTCAACTTCCCGCAAAGCTTGTTTAGCACCTCCTCCTGCCGCTCTCTGCTGAAATAGATCAGTACGTTTCGGCAGAAAACTGCATCAAACCCGTCGGGCACCTGGTAAATCCTGTCCATCAGGTTCAACCGCATGAATTGCACATGATCCCTGATCTCTTTCCGGATCTTCACAGTGGGCTGTACCCTCTCTCTGCTTTTCAGTAAATACCTTTTTTTTACCTCCATGGGAATGATCTTTGCCCGCTCCTCTTTATATACGGCGCCATTGGCCTGTTCCAGGATCCTGGAGGAGATATCCGTTGCCAGGATACGGTAGCGGAAGGAGGGGTACTTGCGGAGAAAATCAGCCACCACGAAGGCGATGGTATAGGGTTCTTCACCGCTGGAGCAACCGGCACTCCAGACCTTGATCTCCTTATCGTATCCCCTGGAGGCTATGATCTGCGGCAGCGCCACGTTCTCCAGGTAACCGAAATGTTCATTTTCTCTGTAAAAATCTGTTTTATTGGTGCTTACAGCGTCCATCATATGGATGACCTCTGTGGCTCTGTTGGCAGGGCTGAAAGCATATTCAATGTACTCCTTAAAGCTATGAAGGTGCAGCGCCCTGAGTCTCCGCTGCAACCGGGATTGCAACAGGATCCGTTTTTCGGCCGGCATCTTGATCCCGTACTCCCGGGTGATGAAATCCGATAATTTCCTGAACTGGCTGTCGGATAGCTTCTGATCGAGATAGGATAGGGCGGCTCCGCTGGTGTCTTTCGGGATCATCTCACGGTTTTTGAACGGACCCTTTGGTATCGTCGATATAGCGATAGGAGGCGATATCATCACATACCTCCCTGAATCCGACCCCCCCGGAAGTGAGATTCCGGTACTTCCGGAGAGCCTCCCCGATCCCTTTCTCATGGTAACCCGTACCGAACCTGTCCACATAGTTTCTTGTAACGGCAATGGCCACCTGGTGGCGGTACTGCTCCTCCACTGTTCCGGAAGCGAGGTAGAACTGATCGAACACCCTGCAACTATCCGACCGGGCGGGACAAGGGGTAAACCTGCAGTGAACCGGTTTATTCGCTTCGATGGAGCAACCCATAAGCTCCTCACTGAAGAAGACGCAATGCTCCTGCCGTTTAAGTTTCAGGGCGCCCGTAGAGGAACAGGCAGAATCGACATACAGAGCGAAAAACCGCTCCCACGGGATCTCCTCTTCTGACGTGATTTTTTGAATATCCAGAAGTGTGATGATGGTTTCCTGAGCATAGCTTCTCCTGTGCCGGCAACGGGAACAGTCGTAGACCATGCCCACCGGCTTCTGGTTTTCGTCACGGGCCAGCTTCAGTTTCTCTGTGGGTCGGGTGGGGATGTGTGCGGTGATGTTCCTGATGGCCTTGTGGTAGTCCCTGACATTCCAAGAGGTTCCGTTCTTTCTCACATAGACTCTGGTAAACAGTGCCGCAATGGAATGTTCCCATAAAATGGCGGTTCGGGGACATAATCCGTCTGGGGATTGCCGGGAGGCCTCCTCTGCTCCGCCCCTCTGTTCATCGCAGTAGTATACTTCACACGCCCTGGGTTTGGCGGGATGGATACTGCACTTTCCGTTCCGGTCCAGAAAAATACAACTCCGGTCAGCCCTTTTTTGAATAGTCAGCAGCATCGCCTTTTTGGAAATATGTCCCTTCTGTACACACCTCGAAAAAACCTCCTCCTCCTGCTGGTTCTGGAATTTTGCGATCCGGTGCAGGTCGAGAAGTGTCAGGGGTATCTCAAAGGTGCAACACCGTCCGCACTGTCTGCATTCCATGTGTTTTGGGGTAATGAATGTTACAATCAGCTGTCCCCCGGCGGGGGACAGCTGATCGGGTTCATTGGCTAGAAGGATTCGTATTGCTCGTCCTCCTTGTCTGATTTTTTACCCAGGTCAATTTTGGGTCCTGACTGTTTCGACCCGGCCCGTTCCGGTTGAGACGTTGTCTTCGAACGGTTGCCTAACGGATTTCTCTGGGTATCGCCGTGTCCGTTCCCCCTGTTCTGGAAGGCAGGCGGCTGATTGGAACCGTGATCCTGGAAACGGTTTCCCGAAGAGTAACCTGCAGACTGATTTCCGCCATGGTGAACGGTCCGGCCGTTGTCGCCCAGCTTGAAGAAACCGACCACCTCTTTGAGCTGTTCGGCCTGACTGGCCAGCTCTTCCGAGTTGGTGGAAAGCTCTTCCGCGGCGGATGCATTCTGCTGGGTCACCTGGTTCAACTGCTGAATGGCATTATTGACCTGGTCGGCGCCGGAGTTCTGCTCCTCGCTGGCAGCGGCAATTTCCTGAACGAGATTGGCGGTCTTCTCGATTTCCGGTACGATGGCGGCCAGCTGTTTGCCGGCGGTCTCGGAAATACCGACTCCGTTCTTGGAGAGCTGATCGATCTCATCTGCACTCTCTTTGCTGCGCTCTGCCAGTTTTCTGACCTCGGCGGCCACCACCGCAAATCCTTTGCCATGCTCACCGGCACGGGCCGCTTCCACGGCAGCATTGAGGGCGAGAATGTTGGTCTGGAATGCAATGTCATTGATGATGGTGATCTTATCGGCGATCTGCTTCATGGCATGAACAGCATTTTCCGACGATTTATTCCCTTCCTTGATGCTTTCCGATGCGGTAATGGAGATCTTCTCAGTCTGTTTGGCATTGTCGGTATTCTGTTGAATACTGGAGGCCATCTCTTCCATGGAAGAGGAGATCTCCTCGGCCGAAGAGGCCTGCTCGGTGGCACCCTGCGACATCTGCTGTGAGCCGGAACTCATCTGCTGACTGGCAGCGGCGATATTCTCGGCAGAGGTGGTGACCGTCTCAACCACATTCCGAAGCTGGGCAACCATGTTGGAGAGGGACTCCATCAGGTCATCCTGGTCCGACCGCTTTTCCAGGCTCACTGTCAGGTCTCCGTCAGCAACCTCTTTCGCTCTGCTGGTGATCAGGTTCAGGGCATCGATCAGCATGTTGAGATTGTTCTTCAACTGGTTGAAATCTCCCCTGTACTCATCAGAGATCTTTTCGGGCATATCGCCGACCGAGATCCGTTCGATATAGTTGGCAGCCACATTCAACGGATTGATCAGGTTGTCAAGTGTTTGGTTGACCGCCTCGACGATCCGCCTGTAGTTACCCTCGAAGGAATCCTCATCGGCACGTTCCTTGAGCAATCCCTCTTCAGCCGCTTTGGCCAGGTCCAGGATGCCGTTGGTAACCGACATCTCTTTGCTGATATCGAGTACATATTCCAGGCCTCCCACAATATTTCCGTTCCCGTCCTTCAGCGGGGTACCGGTATAGCGGATGGGGAGGGTACCGCCGGGGAGTTTGGCCACGGTATCGCTGGTGAAAACACCATTCTGGCTCATCGCCTTGGCAACCTGGCAATTGGCGGTGTTGCAGTGCTCGGTGTTGAACAGGTTGAAACATTTCTGCCCGATGCATTCCGCCTGGCTCCTTCCGGTGGCGTTGGCCCCGGCCGGATTCATATATTTCACATTCATCTCCTTGTCGATGGCCATGACCGGCGTGGGAATATTGTCAAGAAAATCGACCTTGGCCTGGGCATCGTCCAGGGCCTTTTTGGTTTCGGTGCGGTCGGCTACGTATTCCACTGCCCCGACGATCTTTCCGTCATCATCCTTCAGGGGAGCGCCCGTATAGGTGATCGGCAGCTCACCGGAGGGCAGGTTGGCCACGGTTTCGCCATAGGCCACACGGTCGTTCTGCATGGCCTGTGCACAGCAGCACTCAGGAGTATTACAGTGCTCAGTTTTAAACAGATTGTAACACTTTTTGCCTTTGACGCTCTCTTCGGTTTCACCCACCGCTGTGGCACCGGCT
>CAZTGH010000001.1:6403-44787 GCA_964612985.1 uncultured Pirellulales bacterium | reverse complement strand
ATGAAGATGATTTACGGCAAGGCGGCCCGGGATAGGAAGTGCACGGGGACGATCGAGGTGTTCGGGTACGACCCGGCCCGGGATGAGCTGGCGATCAAGTATTTGTCCGGCGTAGTGCCGCAGGAGAACAACCTGGACGAAGAGCTCAATGTCGTGGAGAACCTGCTGGTCTACGCGAAGTTTTACGGATTGGCGAGGCGTGTGGCGCGAGAGCGGATCGATTCGCTGCTGGGGTTTCTGGAGCTGTCGGAGAAGGTCGAGGCAAAGATCCGGGAGCTGTCGGGCGGGATGAAGCGGCGGCTGGTGATCGCACGGGCGCTCTTGAACCGTCCGAAGCTGCTGATCCTGGACGAACCGACGACGGGGCTGGACCCGCAGGTGCGGCACCTGATCTGGGAGAAATTGCGGCAGTTGCGGACGCAGGGGACGACGATCCTGCTAACGACGCATTACATGGAGGAGGCGTTTCAGATCTGCGACCGGGTGCTGATCATGGACAAGGGGCGCAAGGTGATGGAGGATGGGCCGCAGCGGCTGCTGGAGCAGAACATCGAGCGGTACGTGCTGGAGGTGCCACAGGAGCAGGCGGGGGGCGCTCTCGGGCGGCTTCGGCCATCCGAAGGGGTCCGCGCCGACCACGCCCAGGGCATCCGTCGGTTCTACTGCGACGAGTTGGACCCGCTCAAGGCCCTCAGCGAGGCGCTGGACGGCCATCCCTACTATCTGCGGCAGGCGAACCTGGAAGATGTGTTCCTCAAGGCGACCGGAAGGGGGCTCAATGAGAAGCAGTGAGGCGGCAGCGTATCCGCACCTGGCCTGGCGGCTGTACAGCGTGTGGTATCGGCACATGCGCGTCTACACGAAGAACCTCGTCAGCAACGGGCTGCCGCCGTTTCTGGAGCCGCTGCTGTTTCTGGCGGGAATCGGGATGGGGCTGAGCCGGTATATCACCGAGTCGATGGAGGGGATGCCGTACCTTACCTTCCTGGGCACAGGGCTGCTGGTGACCACGGCGATGTTCACGGCATCGTTCGAGTGCACGTACGGGACGTTCATCCGCCTGGAATTCGAGAAGGCCTACGACGGGATGCTGGCGGCGCCGATTACGGTCAACAATCTGATCGTGGGCGAGATCCTGTGGGCGGGAACGAAGGGCCTGTTCTTCTCGTTCGCGGTGTTGTCCATCCTGGTGCCGTTCGGGATCGTCCAGTTGCCCGAGGCGCTGCTGGCCCCGCTGGTGGGGCTCCTGACGGGGGTGATGTTCGCCTCGATGTCGCTTCTGGTCACCTCGTTCGTCAGGACGATCAACCACTTCAACTTCTATATGACGGGGTTCTTGTCGCCGATGTTCTTCTTCTCGGGGGTGGTGTTCCCGGTGAGCAATCTGCCGGCGCCGGTGCGGGTGCTGGCGGAGGTGGTTCCGCTGACGCATTCGGTGCGTCTGGTGCGGGCGGCGTGCGTCCGTCGGTATGAGGTCGCGCTGCTGGCGGATTTGGTGTACATTCTCGTATTCGTGGGGGTCTTCGGCACGCTGGCGGTCAAACGGCTGCGCCGACGTCTGGTGAGCTGACGGCCGGGCTCTTCAAGACGGTGGGAATAATCGGTCGTTTCGTGCGTCTATCTGCAAGGAGCGACATACTGGAGCGTGCCGCCGGCAGTCAGGCTCTATGGGGGTGGGCGGAGGGCACCAAGGCCGAGTCGACATCGGGTTCGGGGTTCATTTTTCGCCCGGAGGTGATAAGATACGACTTGGCATGTTAGGAATGAATCGTTATGGCAAAAATCGTTCTATCCGCAGACGAGCTTCTGGATATTCTGCACGCCAACGACCTGATCCCCGAGCAGGTCAGCGAGATCGATGCGGAAGGCGAGGAAATCAAGCTGAAGGTCAAGACGTCGTGGCCGGTGCTCAAGTCGGTACGGGTGGGCGTGCGGTTTGGCGGTTTTGATGACGGGCACGTCGCGTTCCAACTGGTGACGAACCGGCTGATCGACACGTTCGACTGGCTGGTGGAGAAGATGGTCGATTCCCTGGATCTGTCGCGGCACGGGGGTCGCTGGGAGTATCCGACGCTCTATGTGGACGTGAATCACATCGTGCGGGGCTGGATTCGCGGGATCGACATCGAGGACATGGCGTTCGAGGACGGGCATTTTCAGATCACGACCAAGCATCCGCCGCGAAAGAACGGCTCGCCGGACGTGATGAGCGATACAGGCACCGGCGCACCGTGTGTGCCGTCGTCCTGACTTACACTTCCTAACGAGCACGTGGCGTGATTTGGCGAGCGGTCCCAGCAAAAATGAGAAGGGCGGACCCGGTCGGATCCGCCCTTTCATGGTAAAGGCCAATTGCTCAAGGTATGCCTGACGCCGTCGGGATCGGGTCAGGACCCTGTAGTCATTGGCTTAAGGCCTCTGGTATCGGACTGGAGTCCTGCAAAAACTGGATATCAGGCCTGTCTGGGGTCAGACGTCCACGATCGCAATTCCATCCGGCCTCGCGTACCGCGAGGAACGGGCATTTTCCATGGTTCGACCCCTCTCTGTGTCTCCTCTGGGCCCTGGCGGGGGCGTTAGCGTTGGGTTGGCGTCAGAGGGGTCGAAGACTCTGGCGCCAACCCCTGCGGGTCATTCAGCATTCCGTAGCCAATGGACCCAATTCGACGCGAGCGTCATGAAACAGGAAAGGAAGATATCGATCGCTGTCTTGTGGGAACAGAAATCGTGAGTTGAGATCCCGGCCCCATGGCCGTTGCCAGGGGACCACTCCATCGTCCGTCTCACTCGCACCTTACGTGTACCAATCGGCGTGTCCTCCGTGCGTACCGTAGTGGCGCCGGCGTCCCGGGGATTCCGGGCTGCCAGGAGCGTATGATTGCGTTTGTGCGGTTGCGACGCCGACGGGGCAGAGGGCCAGCCGGCATCGGAGAATCTCACGGGATGTTGGGGAGCATGCGCACGGGCAAAGGGCATCGGTGGCAGCGAACGGCTTGGTCCGGAGGCGAAGGTGTCCATTCGCGGCCCCCCCGTAGTGCCCCCCACGGCACAGGGCCGCACAGACGCGGTTTGGTCTGTGGTGACGACCGGTCGGTGTAGTCCGTTACATGCCTGCTGACAATCCACTTCCATGTCTCCCTGATGCCTCGCGGGCGTACTGGACAGACGCCCAGCGACCGCGATCGGACGCAATTTCCGGTTGCGTCTTCGTCCATGAGAAGACCACCTTCCCAATTGGTGGCTTTCGGCGGGGCCCTCCTCCTATTGAGGGAACGCCAATGCGCCTCCCTATACCACAGCAGGGTCTCTCTGTCAAGTGAAAACCAGGGGAAATTGGGCGCGATGGGCACAATGGATCAAGGAGGGGGGCAGAGGTGTGCTTGTCTGTGGGGCGCGGCCTACCGTTGCGGGCGCGGTTCATCCGAGGCGATACCGGACGGAGGTCCCGGTCAGCGTCGCGGAGCGGGGCGGTCGTTGGGCCGGCGGGATGGAGGGCCGGCATGACGCGGGCGGCCTTTATTGGAGATTTCTCGTATCTGGAATTTCGGTTTCTTACTGCGGGCGGCTCGACCGGATTTTGGGGCGGCCTTGCCCCGCTTGAGCACGATCAACGCATTGCCGCAGATTTCGGCCGTCTTGGCGTCGGGGTGCTTGAGCCCCTCGATGAGCGTCTCCTCGGCCTGTTTTCGCATGCGACCGCGCATTTTCCGCAGGCCATACGCGGCGGCGCCTTTCGTGCGCCGCGGAGAATTGCCCAACAGCGCCTCGGCCAGAATCTCCAGTCCGTCCTCCTGCATCCAGGAGAGATTGAAGGCACTCTGGCGGACGACGGAGATATTGGGACTGTACAACTGTTCGCGGAGCTTCGCCAGAAGCTTCAGTGCCTCTTCATCCCTCTCCCGCCCGGATGGTTTTCTTTTCTCCAGCCTCATAGGGCTACCTCCTTGTGAAATCGGCAAGGAGCTTCCAATGATTCACGGCGATCCTGCTTACGATTCCGGGCAGCAGGATCTTCCCCCCTGCGAGGTCCCGGAAAAGGACGGTCGAGCGAAGCGGTACGGATCAGCCCCAAACGGGACGGGTCTGTGTCCGATCGCCACCCGTCCTCTAGCTGGATATCGGCATCCTTGCTTGTCCGCCAGTCAATCCACGGCCATCCCGGTGCTCATCACCGCAACAACTCCTGCTCTGTACTCGATTCTGATACGTCGGCGGGGGACTGTCAAATCATTTTTTTCGTCGCTCGGTCAATTCCGCACGGTCGGTCGGCGATTGGGACGACGGAGAAGGAAGAAAGCGACAAGAACCCATTTTCCTGTAACAAAACGGGAATGACAAGCGTCTAATAAGGATGTGGCAGCCTCGCGTGACGGTCGGTGCTTGACGCATCGAGCGGATTGGACTAAGCTGCCTGGTCGGGGGCTCTCCACGAACGAAATGAGGTCATGAGAACCAGATGGACGCGGCTGGCAAGATGGAAAGAAAGCGGCTGGGTGAGCTGTTATGTGAGAAGGCGTACCTGGATGAGGCAGATCTGGGGGTGGCGCTGGCTGAGCAGAAGGTCACGCATCGGCGTCTGGGCCAGATTCTACTCGAGCTGGGATACGTGACAGCAGCGCAACTGAACGAGGCGCTGTCGATTCAGGTGGGGATCGAGAAGATCGACCTGTCGGCGGTCTCGATCGGCAGCGAAGTGATCGCGCTGGTTCCGGCCGAGCTGGTCAGCAAATATACGATTCTGCCGTTGTGGCGGGAGAACGGGCGTCTGGCGGTGGCGATGGTGGATCCATTTCAGGCGCAGGTGATGGAAGACTTGCGTCTGGTCACGGGATGTCTGGTGCAGCGATATTACGCCGAGCCGGCCCAACTGGAACACGCGGTGCTGCGGTTTTATGGCAGCAACGTGGCGCGGATGCTGGATGATCTGGCCCCCGTCGAGCATCGCAGCGAGGAGCAGGGCGGCAGCGGGGATTTTTCGCCGGCCAAGCTGCACGAATTGGCGCGCGAGCCGTCCCTGGTGAACCTGGTCAACCTGATCATATTCGAGGCGATTGAAGCGCGGGCCAGCGATATCCACATCGAGCCGTTCGAGCACGAGGTCAAGATCAAGTACCGCATCGACGGGATGCTGGTGGAGAAGACACCGTCGTCGAAGCGGCTCCAGGCGGCGATCGTCAGCCGGATCAAGATCATGGGGGATATGAACATTGCCGAGCGGTTCGTTCCGCAGGACGGGCACATCGAGTTCATGGGCAACACGGGCAAAATCGACATCCGCGTCTCGACCGTGCCGACGGTCTTCGGCGAGGCGGTCGAACTGCGGTTGCTCGACCGGACGGCCTCGCTGATCAGCCTCAGCGATCTGGGAATGAATCCGGATACGCTGGACGGATTCGAGAAGTGCCTGCGGAAGACCCACGGCATCGTTCTGGTGACGGGCCCGACGGGGTCGGGCAAGACCACGACCCTGT
Source organism: uncultured Pirellulales bacterium (assembly GCA_964612985.1). Lineage (GTDB taxonomy): Bacteria > Planctomycetota > Phycisphaerae > Sedimentisphaerales > Anaerobacaceae > Anaerobaca. The sequence continues at coordinate 39,316 of CAZTGH010000001.1, read as the reverse complement.
ATGCGGCGTTGAAGAAGATCTACTCGCCGGCGGTGAAGATGATCACGATCGAAGACCCGGTGGAGTATCAACTGGACGGGATCAACCAGATGCCGGTCAATGCCAAGCGCGGGCTGACGTTTGCGACGGGGCTGCGTCACATCCTGCGGCACGATCCCGATATCATCATGGTCGGCGAGATCCGCGACCGCGAAACGGCGGACATCGCGATCCGGGCGGCCCTGACGGGCCATATGGTGTTCTCGACGCTGCACACGAACGATGCGGCCGGGGCGGTGACGCGGCTGATCGACATGGGGGTCGAGCCGTTCCTGCTGGCCAGTTCGCTGGAAGGGATTCTGGCCCAGCGCCTGGTGCGAAAGGTCTGCCCGAAATGCAAAGAAGCGTATCATCCGGATGCGACCCTGTTGAAGAACCTCGGCGCATCGGCCGAGATGGCGGCCGGACGCCACTTCCATCATGGCCGCGGTTGTGAAGAGTGCAATCAGACGGGCCTGACCGGGCGCGTGGGGATCTTCGAACTGCTGCGGATCAACCACCGGCTGCGGGAGTTGATCGCGACGCGACCGACGACGGAACAGATCGCCCGCGAGGCGCCCGCGGATCACATCAGTATGGTACACGACGGTTTCTCCAAGGTGATGCGGGGAGTGACGACCGCGGAGGAGGTGTTCCGGGTGGCCAAGAGCATCAGTGAAGATGATTGAGCGGCGTCGACGGCTAGCGACGGGGTCGCGGCAACCTGGGGAGTAGACCTTGGGACAATTCTCGTACAAGGCGGTGGATCGGGGCGGGGCCCACGTGACCGGCTCGGTGGAGGCGGTGGATCGGCGCAGCGCCGTGGCGGCGCTGACGGACCGGGGGCACTTCGTCACCGAGTTGATCGAGAAGAGCCGGGCGGGCGAGGCGGTTGGCGAGGGGAGGGCGGCGTTGCAGTGGCCGGCCTCTTCGGCGCTGAGCGGGCGGGTCAGTGGACGAGACGTGCTGGCGATGACGACGCAGTTGAGCACGGCCGTTCGCGCCGGGCTGCCCCTGCTGAACTGCCTGGAACTGCTGCGCAAGCAGCAGCGCAAGCCCGCGATGCAACGGTTGCTGGATGATCTGGTCAAGAGGGTCAATGCGGGCCAGGCGCTGTCGGAAGCGATGAGCGAGCACCCGCAGGTTTTTGGTCCGCTGTATCTGTCGATGATCCGCGTGGGCGAGACCGGCGGCATCCTCGAGCAGACGAGCGCTCAGTTGGCGGGCATCCTGGCGCGCGAGGAGAAGGTGCGGACGGATATGAAGAACGCTTCGGCGTATCCGCTGTTCGTGCTGACGATCGGGCTGGTGTCGGCGGTGGTGATTGTGGCGTGGATCCTGCCGAAGATCCTGGAGAACGTCAACGTGGGCGCGGCGGCGATGCCGATGCCGACGCGGATTCTGCTGGGGATCAGCGGTTTCGCGCGGGTGCTGTTTACCAGCGTCGGCGGCTGGGTGGCGCTGGCGGCGCTGGCGGCAGGGCTGTATGCCTTTCGGCGGTGGACGAAGACGGTCGGGCGAGCGGAATGGGATGCGTTCAAGCTGCGGATCCCGGTGCTGGGTTCGGTGCTGCGGACGATTGCGGTGGGGCGGTTCGCTCGGACGCTGGGGGCGCTGACCCAGGGGGGCGTGACCATCCTCGAGGCGCTGGCGGTGGTCCGCGATACGCTGGGCAACGAGGTGTTGGCGCGGGAGATCGACGACGTGGCGGAGAAGGTCCGGCGGGGCGAATCGCTGGCCGATCCGCTGGAGGCATCGGGATATTTTCCCCCTCTGCTGGTGCAGATCGTGGCGATCGGCGAACAGACGGGCAAGCTGGATGAATTGCTGCTCAACGCGGCCGATACGTTCGATACGGACGCGGACGCGGCGCTGAGCCGTTTTATGTCAATCTTCCCGGCGGCGCTGATCCTGGTGTTGGCGCTGGTGATCGGTTTCATCATCGCGGCGGCGCTGCTGCCGATCGTGATGATGTCGCTGGGCGCCGGGGCGGTGTAGCGGACGGCGAATGGAAATGGGTATCGTGCAGGTTATGGGCGAAAGATGTTTCGCTCCTATCGGGAGGCAAGTGCATGCGGCAAAGAAGACGAAGACGAAAAGGGTTCACGCTGGTCGAACTGCTCGTGGTGGTGCTGATCATCTCGATGCTGGCGGCGGTGCTGGCCCCTCGGATGTTCAAGGGGCTGGGCAAGGCACAGGCGGACATTGCCAAGGCGAAGATGACGATCATCGAGGATTCGCTGGCGCGTTTCCAGTACGACTGCGGGCGTCTGCCGGATGAGTCGGAAGGGGGGCTGGAAGCCTTGCTGGTGGCGCCGGCGGACCTCGAGGAGAAGTGGAACGGGCCGTATCTGAAGCAGAGCCAGTTGCTCGATCCCTGGGGCAACCTGTACATCTACATCCGTGAGGGGACCGTCAACCCGGGCAGCTTCGATCTGATCAGCCTCGGCGCCGACGGGCAAGAGGGCGGCGAGGGCGACAACGCCGATATCCTGAACCTGTGAGTTGTCGCAGAAGGGGCCGGATGTCACGAAGGAGACACCCAATTGACGGGGCCTGCCGACGCGGGGGCTTCACGCTGGCGGAACTGCTGCTGGTGCTGGCCATCATCACGGTGGTGGGCGGGCTCAGCGGCGGGATGTACGCGGGTACGTACAAGAAGCTGCTGGTCGAGCGTGCGGCCCGGCAGTTCTTGCTGTCGGCCAAGTACGCGCGGATCATGGCGGTCGAGCACGGGCGGCCCTATGAACTGCGTCTGGACGGCGGCAACCGGGGGTTCGCGATTACGACGACCCAGTGGAACGAGCAGACCGGCGAGGGCGAATCGACCGTGGTTCGCGATTATTACGCCAAGCCGGTGGAATTCGAAGGCGACGTGCAGTTCGAAGATGTGAAGATCCTGACGTTGATGGCCGAACAGGTGTCGGGCGTGACTGCCGAGCAGCGGATCGTGTTTCTGCCGAACGGATCGGCCGAGTCGGCGGTGATCCAGATCGGCGACGGCAAGACGCATTATACGATTACCGTGGTGGCGGCGACCGGCAAGGCGACGCTGCGAGCCGGCCTGGCGGCGGCGGACGTGAGCATGGCGGTGATCGATTTGGACGAACAGTGATTTCTACGACGGACACAAGACGTTCGGGATTCAACCTGATCGAGACGCTCGTAGCCAGCGTGATCCTTTCGGGCGCGGTGCTGACGCTGGGGGCGATCAGCTCGCGCGGACTGACGAGCACGCGTCTGAACCGGCATCACGAGATGGCGGCCTCGGTGCTCGACAAGCAACTGACCCTGATCGACGCGATGGGGATCGACACGTTCATCGATCTGGGTGTGAGCGAAGGGGTGATCGAAGAGTTGGAGCCAGGGTATACGTGGGCGGTCAGCACGGAATATGAAGGAATCGACAACATCTATCTGGTGACGGTGACAGTGCGGTGGATGGAGGGGAATCGGCCGCACGAGGTGAGCGCCCAGACGAGACTCAACGGCGTCTCGACGGTGATGCCGCAGGCGACAGAGGAACGGTAACGATGCGCACGGCCACACACAGAGGGTTTACGCTGGCGGAGATCCTGGTCGCTTCGACGATCAGTGCCTTCGTGGCGGTGGTGGCGGTGGGCGCGTTGAAGACCGTCTCGGATGGTACGGCAACGGTGACGCGACACACGGAGGCGGTGACGGAGGTGCGGTTTGCGGCGCGGATGATCGCGCGCGATCTGGACAATCTATATCGGGACGCCGACGTGCGGAGCATGCGGCTGGTGGGCGCGTCGCAGGGCGACGACAGTCCGGTCTCGTTCCTGCGTTTCTACATGACCGGACGGACGAATGCACGGCTCGGCCAGCCGGAGGGCGATGTATACGAGGTGGAGTATTTCCTGGGGCCCAGCGCCAGTATCGACGGGGTGGCCGAGGATCAGATCAATTCGTCGGCGCTGTATCGACGGCTCTGGCCCAATCCGGATATCGATCGGCAGCCGGGCGGCATTCTTACGCCGCTGTCACAGAATATCGACGTGTTCCAGGTGCGTTTCTCGGACGGGCGGGAATGGACGTCGAGTTGGCCCGAAGAGATGCAGGGGCTGCCGGAACTGGTGGAGGTGACGCTGGTGAGCCTGGCGCTGGGGACAGCACGTCCCCTCGTCGAGAGCTTCACGGTGAATTTTCCGAGGCTGGCGGATGCGATGGACGCGGCCTCGAGCCTGCCGGGCGGTGCGCAGAACGGAGTGAGTGGATCAGATCAAGGATCGCGGCCCAATGGCCCGCCGGGGCCCGGAAGATAGGATCGTTGGCATGCAGTGGAGCGGATTGGGTTTGGCAATCAGGGTTTTATAGAAATGGACATTAGGCCTGCTTTGGTAAGATGAATTCGCGTCGGAACAACAAGGGTTTGGTGCTGGTGATGGTGCTGTGGATCGCGGTGTTGATGGCGGCGATGGCAACCATTCTGAGCCAGACCAGCCGGCTGGATATGAAGATGGCGATGGGTGCTACGGACGAGGTGCGCTGCAAGTGGGCCTGCCGCGCCGGGACGGAGACCGCGATCGGTCTGCTCAACGAGGACCTGCGCGACACCGACTGCCTGCTGGACCTGTGGTGCGACAACGACGAGGACTACAACGATGTGCCGCTGGAGCGGTGCGTCTATAGCGTATACGTGACGGATGAAGCGGGCAAGCTCAACGTCAATACCGCCACGCGGGAGCAGTTGATGGCGCTGCCGTACATGGAGATGCCGATCGCCGATGCGATTCTGGACTGGCGGGACAACGACCAGAACCCCCGGGCGGAGGGAGCCGAGGCGGGGTACTACGAGAACGTGGCCTTTCCCTATACCATTCGCAACGGCCCGTTCAAGACGATTCGCGAGCTGCTGTGCGTCAAGGGGATGACGAAAGACCTGCTGTATGGCGAGGACCTCAACCTCAACGGTCAGCTCGATTATACCGAGGCGGATGGCGAGCTGAGCCCTCCGGTCGATAACGGAGACGACTACCTCGACCAGGGGTGGATCGCCTACCTGACGTGCTACTCGTATGAGAAAAACGTCGATGGGGAGGGCCAGAACCGGATCAATATCAACGAGGCGGACGAAGGGCCGTTGCAGAATCAGTTGGGGCTGAGCGCCGCACAGGCGCGCTGGATCGTGCAGAATCGGGGCGAGGGCTACGAGAACATCGCAGGACTGATCAACCGGAACAGTCCGAAGGAACCGCCGAAAGACTCGCGCGGCGGCGGCGACGACAACAACAACCGCGCCGACCCGATCGACGTGCAGACGTTTCAGAGCATCGCGGACAAGATTACCACCTCGGGCGAGGATACTCTGCAAGGGACGGTCAACGTCAATACGGCGCCGAGAGAGGTGCTGGTGGCGCTACTGGAGGGCGGTGACCAGGCCGAACAGATCGCCGAGAGCATCGTCACGGAACGGGCGGGTCGGCTCTATGGATTTGCGAGCGTAGGCGATCTGCTGAGCGTGCCGTCGATGACGATCGACCGATTCAAGAGCGTCGCGGGCCACGTGACCGTGCGTTCGAATGTGTTCACGATCCGCTGCTACGCCACCGCCGATATCAGCGGGGCGGTGATGCAGACCGAGTGCGTGGTGGATCGTAGCGAGACGCCGTGCAAAGTTCTTTATTGGTATCGGGGAGCGAATTATTGATGAGCAGGAGTGTGAAGAGCCCACATACGGTGACAGCGGCCGTTCGAGACGAGACGGCGTACAGGGCCGTGGCGCTGCGGAAGCGCAACGAGGTCGTGGAGGTTCTCTGGACGCGGTCGATGCCCGCCCAAGAGGGCAATTGGGAGCGTTTCGCCGCCGAGTGCGGGCTGGGAACCGGATCGAAGGCTGCGCGCGGCGACGCCCAGGGCGGGCACGTTTCGGTCGTCGGCCTCGACGCGACGGCGGTGGCGTTCTATCGGATCGGCGCGCCGAACGTGGGGCGCGAGGAGATTGCCGCGATCGTGCGGATGCAGGCGGAATCGCTGTTGCCGCTACCGGCCTCTCAGATCGAGGTGGCCTGGCGAACGGCTTCGTCGACGAACGGCACAACGGACGTGACCATCGCGGCGGCGCGGCGGGATTATCTACGTCGCTTCGCGCAGCAGGTGCGGGCGTTTGCGCCGCAGCGCATTGTACCGGCCTGCGAGGGAACCGCTCGAACGTGGCACGAGTTGTTCGGCGATCGCGAGCGGCAGGCGGCGATCGTCAGCATCGGCGCCCAGCACACCCAGGTCTGCCTGGTGGTCCAGGGCGCCATCGTCAACAGCGCCGTGCTGGATACAGGGAAGACCGATCTGTCGGTAATCGACGCACAGGGCGAAACGGCGCCGCAGGCACGGGCGGTGCTCGAGCGATTTGCGCAAGACATGCGAACGGTACTGGCGTCGTTCGGATGGAGCGAATCGGCGGCGTGGCCGGTGTATATTCTCTCCGACGGGGACGAGGGGTACGAGCGTCTGGCCGAAGCGCTGCGCGCTGCCGGGGTGGAGAGCCAGGTCAGCGTGCCGCGACCGCAGAGGCTGGGCATGCCCGTGGGTCTGGGGCCGAGTGACCTCCATCGGTATCGCGAACCGCTGGGGCTGGGGTTGATGGCGCTGGACGGGCCCGCCCAGGGCCTGGACCTGCTCGGGGGGATTCGCGCGGCCGAAAAGCAGAAGAAGGCTCGGTCGAGCCGGTATTCGATTTCGCTGGCGGCCATCACGGCGCTGGTCATGCTGGCGGCATTCATCGGGATCTCCTATACGACCGACGTGCTCAGCGAAAGGCGGTTGACGGCCCAGGTGAGCCGGCCGGAATTCAAAGACGCCAGCGAACGTCAGACGCTGCTCAAGACCGTCGCGCGGCACCGGCCCGATTTGCTCGGGCTGCTCACGGATCTTCACAGCGGGGCCAACGACGGGATCCTGCTGGAGACGTTCCATTTCAAAAAGGGCCAGACGGTGACGGTGACGGGGCAGGCGGACAACTCCGAACAGATGTGGAAGTACCAGGCGAACCTGCTTGAGAACAGCAGCATCAAGGACGTGGACATCACGAACACCTCGACGGACAGCAAGACGAAGAAGATCAACTTCACGATGGTGTTCCACTACAAGAACTTTACCAGCAAGGCCGCGGCATTGTAAGCGGAACCGAGGCGGACCATGGCAAGGACACTGAACGAACGTGAGAGACGGATGCTGGTCGCCGGGGCGGTGGCGGCGGTGGCGATTGCGGGCCTGCACTTCGGGCTCAAGGGCCTGGACCGCTGGCGGGCGGTGCGTGTGTCTTTGAAGTCGGCGCGAAGTGAAGTCGAGGCGGTGGCGGTCAACCCGGTCAAGCAGGCGGCGCTTCTGTCGATCGTTCCGGTCGCGGAGATGCCCAAGCCCGAGCAGGAGCAGCAGTTTCTCTTTCGGGACCGGTTGTACGAGCAATTGAAGAAGGCGGGCATCCGCCCCGATCCGTTGACGATTCTGCCGGTGCGAAAGAAACAGAGCCTGCCGTACGACGTGCTGCGGGTCAAGTGCACCGGCAAATGTCAGTTGGGGCAGTTGCTGGATTTTCTGGCAGCGGCAGCCGAGAATCCCTATCTGGTAGGGATCGAGGAGTTGCGGATTCGGTGCGATACGAAGAAGCCGCCGGAGCAGCGCAAGGAGGTCGAGATCGATCTGGTGGTCTCGACGTTCGTTCAGCGGCCGCCCCTCAAGGCGACCCTGTCGGGAGGGCGATAGAATTATGGCATTGGATATGACCCACAAGAAGCACATGAGTTCCGTGCGGTTTGTCCTGCTCGCGGCGGCGGTGCTGCTCGCGGCGGGAGCGGCGGCACGCGTCGCGGGGTACCTCACCGGACCGGCCCGCGCCGAGAACACGGTGGCACAGGCCCTGAATCAGCACGTCCCGGATGCGAACGAGATCAAGGCCTGCCTGGACAAGGCCAAGGAAACGGCTGAGGCCTTGAAGAAGAAAAACCTCTTCAGCAAGGAACCTCCGAAAGAACACCCGGTCAAGCAGATCGACGGGATCCTCGGCTCCGAGGTCCTGGTGGGTGACAAGTGGTATAAGGTGGGTGACAAGATCGGCGACGCCAAGATCCTGACGATCGAGCCGACCGAGGCGACCATCGAATGGGACGGGCAGAAGAAGGTCTTCACTCCCCTCGGAGGCGACGACGAGAAACCATCGGGTCCCCCTGGCATGCCACGCGAGATGGCGAGGAAGATGCGGGGCGGGCGTGGGCCGATGCCGACGCGCAACGCCAAGCCGGAGAGGGTGACGGTCGCGGCGCCAACCGGCCCGGCTGCGGGCGATCCTCTGGCGTGGATGGGGGCGGAACTGCCCCCGGCGTTGCGGGACAAGATCCTTGAGAAGTGGAACAACGCATCGGAAGAAGAGAGGGCCCAAGCCAAGGAACGGTGGGGGCAGATGTCGAGTGCAGAGAAGCGGGAAGCCATGCAAGAGATAGAACGGGGAGGTCGGTAGCAGGCGACGACCGAAACAGAGTGAGCCGTACACCGTTGTGGTCAGAAGAAGGATCAGAAACATGTTTCAACGTAAGGGGATTGTCTCCGTGGTTTTGATCGCGGGCGTGCTCCTGGGCGCCTACGGTCTGGGTCTGCTGATTCGGCAGGCTCGGACGGGGGGCGAGACGTTCGCGCCGCAGGGGACAGCCGAATCCAATGATAGCGCCTCGACCGAGCCGCAGGTGCCGAATCCACGGATCGGGCGGGCGAAACCGACGCCCGAGCCGTTGGCGGCGGCAAAACAGGAGAAGGCCGAAGAACTGGTCGAGGTCGAGAACCTGACCGAGGCCGAGCGGCAGGAACGTCGTGAGGCGTTGGGGGCGCAGTTGCGGACCGGGAGTCGGCAACCCGGTCGAGTGCCCCATCTGTCGCCGCAGGAACTCGAAGAGATCCGCGAGCGCTGGCCTCAGATGTCCGAGGAAGAAAGGGCGGCATATCGGGCGGCGATCCGTGGGTTGCATCCCGCAGCGCCGAACGAGCGGACGACCACCGCTCTGCCCAGCGATCCAGCGGTCGAGCCGAACGCCGGCGGGGCGAATTCAGAACCGAACGGGTAGTCCACCGCGATTGAGAAGAGGAGAGAATAGTGGAACGGTCGAAGATCATCTTGTGGGTACTGGTATTTGCCGCCGCGGGGGGGATTGTCTGGCGGGTTGGCTTCTCGGTTCCCGAGGCGCGTCTGATGCCCATGGCGCAGACGGTGCAAGCCGCAACATCCGAGAGCGATGCTGAGCCCGATGCGCCGGTTGAGGGTGAGGAGCCCAACGTGCCGCCGGAGGCAGAATCCAACGAGGAAGGGGAGGAAGCCGACGGCGATGGCGGGGCGTCTGATGCCTCCGAGGCGGACGGTCCGCAGGAGCGTGGCGGCAGACAGCCTCGGGGCCAGGTGGGGGCGGGCGAACCCAACGAGGCGGACGACGACGGCATGGAGGCGGTAAACCTCAAAGACGTCGAGATGAAGAAGATCATCGACAAGATTGCGGAGTGGACGGGCAAGACGGTGATCCCGCACGAAGAGGCGATGCAACAGAAGATCACGATCTATGCGCCGGGGGAACTGCCGCGGGCCAAGGCGCTGGCGACGATCTACAGCGCTCTGCGCATGAAAGGGTTCGTGGTCGAGGAGATCGACGAGATGATTTTCCTCAAGCCGATTGCGGACGCCAAACTGGGGGTGGTGACCACGGTCGGACCCGACGAGCCTCTGGCGATGGTCGAGAACCGCGACCAGGTGGTTCGCAAATTCTTCCGGCTGGAGACGTATCCTCCGGCCCAGATGGGTGAGATCATCCAGCCGCTGGTGGGCGAATACGGGCACGTGAGCGTCGACGAGACCACCGGGATGCTCCTGGTCATCGACACGGTGGGCAATCTGATGTCGATCGAGCGAATTATCGATCAGTTCGATGTCCCGGAGGCGGGGCGGGCGGTGGAGCAGTTCTTCGAGATCGAGAACGGCGATCCGGCCGAAATCGTACAGATGCTGCGGATGCTGCTGGGCGAGGCGCCGACCCCGAATCGAAGGGGGGGCGGCTACAATCGGAATGTCTATAGCAACCGGCGTCCGAGCAGTCGCGGCGGGTCGCAGAGCAACGCGGCGACGAGCGTGGTGATCGGCGCCGGCGATGTGCCGATCGTGCTGATTCCGGTTCCGAAGGCCAAGTGGATCATCGCGCGCGGTTCGGCGGAAGACATCCGGCAGATCGGCGACTGGATCGAGAGGCTCGATCGCGAGGAACCGGTCGCCGCTGAGTACGAGACGATTTCGATCGCCTACGCGGATCCGCGGGAAGTGGCGATGCGGATCGAGGATGCCCTTCAGGAGATGCCGGGAACGCAGTTGACGCCGAGCATTCTGGTGCGGCCTCTGGAGCAATCGAAACAGATCATGATCTTCGGTCGGGCCGACTTGCGAGACATGGTCAAGCAGTTGATCACGGAGATCGACATCCCGGCGGGAACGTTCGAGACGAAGAAGTTCACTCTCGAATATGCCGATCCGGAGCAGATCAAGACCAACATCGACAATCTTTATGGCGATGACGCGTCACAGTATGATTCCTACTACTACTATCGCTATGGCCGAGGGAGCCGGGGGCCCGATTCGGACACCGTCAAGGTGATCGCGTTTCCGACCATGGGCCAGGTGACGGTGATCGCCTCGCCGGAGAACATGCGGAAGATCGAGAAGCAGATCGAAGAATGGGACGTGCCGCTGGATGTCGATGCGGTCAAGCCGCGCATCATCGAGCTGCAGAACTCGGATCCGGTGCAGATGACGGAACTGCTGACGAGGCTGTTCAGCGAAGACGACACCGGCAGCGGCACCAACCTGATCCGGATGATCCTGTACGGCAGTTCGGGCGACCAGCGCAAGAAGATCGTGGGCCCGCTGTATGGGCAGCTCACGTTCGAGGACGTTCCCGGGACCAAAAAGATCATCGTGATCAGCAAGATCCCGCAGGCCTACGACGTGATCGAGCAGTTGATCTACGACCTGGATCGGGAGGAGATGGCGGAGGTGCCCAACGTGGTGCAGTTGCAGTATGCTGATCCCGAGGACCTGGCCGAGCGTCTCAACGCGATGTTCAACGAGGCGGGGACGACGGCGCGGATTCGGCGGACACCGCAGGGGCTCCGTGAATATACGATGGACGATCGGACGCAGGGCCAGGGCCAGAACCAGAATGCCGGCCGCCCCCAGGGCGGCCAAGGCGGCGAGGGCAGCGGCGCGAACGAGTACACGCCGTGGTGGTCGGCCGGGGCAAGGCAGCGGACGGACGAGGAGCCGCTGAGCAACGTGATCGGCCGGGTCCGGTTCATTCCTGATCCGCGCAGCAAGTCCATCCTGGTTCTGGCGCCGCCGCAGTTTCAGGACAACCTCGCAGCGACGATTCGCCATCTCGACACTCCGGGTAAGCAGGTCATGATCAAGGCGGTCATCGTGGAGGTCGACCACCGCGATCTGACGTCGCTGGGCGTTCAGTTGTCCTCGAATCCGTCCGAGATCTTCGGGAACATGGGGGAGAACGCCGTTACGGCGATGGCCAGCCTGAACCTGCTGGAGGAGCGGGGTTCCGGGACCATCGCCGCGGGAACGGACATCACGGCGCTGTTGGACTTCCTCGTCAAGACGGTCAATGCCAAAATTCTGAACCAGCAGACGCTCTGGACGCAGGACAACGAGGAGGCCAGTCTGTTCAAGGGCGATCGGGTGGCCTTCCAGACGAATTTCTCGGTGTCGGAGCAGGGCGGAAGGGTCACGACGAACTTCGAATTCCAGGATGTGGGGATGACGCTGGCGGTTCGCCCGAGCATCACGCCGGAAAGAAACGTGGACATGATCCTCACCGTTCTCCTTTCGCAGTTGACGGGCGATGTTGTGAACGGGCAACCCACGCGACGCGTTATGGAGAGCACCACCAACATGATCATCGAAGACGGTCAGACGCTGATGCTGGGCGGTATCCTGTTCCAGACGGACAGCAACACGCAGCGAAAGGTGCCCTTGCTCGGGGACCTGCCTCTGATGGGCCCGCTTTTTCGCCACTACGACGTGAGCAAAGTCAATAACGAGATGATCGTATTCATCACGCCGTTCGTGATCGACGACGGCAAAGAGCTTTCGCCCGAGACCGCGGCACAGATCGAAACTCCGCGCGAGACGCTGCGGGAGATTCGCAACGACCTGGAGCAGACGACCGAACGACTCCAACAGAAGTTCGAGGAGGAATGATGTGCCCGATGGGATCAGCCCGGGGCTGTGTGGCAATGCCCTGGACTCTGCCGCGAGAGTGCCCTGTCAGGCGGTGATGCGGTCGCGCCCCTGCATGTAGGGCCGGAGCACCTCGGGGATCGTGATGGAGCCGTCAGGGTTCTGGTAGAGCTCCATCAGCGGGATGAGCACGCGCGGCGAGGCGATCACCGTGTTGTTCAGGGTGTGACAGAAGAGGTTCCTCTTCGTCTGTGTTTCTTTGTAGCGCAGATTCATCCGGCGCGCCTGGAAGTCGTAGAACTTGCTGGCGCTGTGCGTCTCGCAGTAGTTTCCGCGCGAGGGCATCCAGGCCTCGATGTCATATTTCCTGGCCTGGCCCCGACCGAGATCCCCCGTGCAGACCACGACGACGCGGTAGGGCAGCCCGAGGGCCTTCATGACGCCCTCCGAGTTGGCGAGAATCTCTTCATGGAAGGCGGCGCTTTGCTCGTCGCTGTTGTGGCAGACGATCACCTGCTCGACCTTGTCGAACTGGTGAATGCGGTAGAGCCCGTAGGTGTCCTTGCCGGCCGAGCCCGCCTCGCGGCGAAAACAACTCGACAGCGCGACAAACTTGAGCGGCAGTTCCTGGTCCCGGAGGATCTCGCCCATACGGTAGGCGGTCAGCGGGACTTCGGCGGTGCCGACGAGGCTCAGTTCGTCCTTTTCCATTCGGTAGGTTTGCTCTTCGGAACCGGGATAGTATCCGGTGCCCTGCATGGCCTCGTCCCGCATCAGCAGCGGCACCGACATGGGGACGTAGCCCCGCTCGACCATGAAGTCCATTGCGAAGCGGAGCACCGCCCAATGCAGGAGGGCACCGTCGCCGGTGAGGAAGTAGTTGCGCGTGCCGGCCAGCTTGACGCCGCGTTCGATGTCGATCATATTGAGTGCCATTCCCAGTTCGACGTGGTCCTTGAGATCGAAATCGAACTGGGGCACCTCGCCCTCGCGGCGAAGCTCAACGTTCTCGGTATCGTCCTTACCCACGGGGACGTCGGCGTCGGGCGGCTGGGGGACCTGGAGCATGAGGGCGTCGAATTGCGGCTGCAATTCCTTGGTGCGGTTCTGGTCGTCTTCTTCCTGCTGCTTGAGGCGCGAGAGTTCGGCGAGGGCGACGTCTTTCTCGGCGCCGGAGAGCTTGGGAACGGATTTGCCGATGCGGTTCTTCTCGGTAGCGATCTCCTGGAGGCGGGCTTTAACGTCCTTGAGTTCGGCGTCGATTTCGAGCAGTTTCGGGACGTCGGCTGGGATGCGTTTGTCCTGGGCCGCCTGGACGTAGCGTTCCGGGTGGTCTCGCAGTTGCTTGATATCGATCATAATCTCTCCTCCCGGAGACATCGGTCCGCCCGGACCGGTCGGAGTTATCCGACCGGTTTCTCCTGGGCCTCAGCGTATTTCTTGAGGATAACTACATTGTTCTGACCGCCGAACCCGAACGATTCGTTGATGGCGATATCGATCGGCATCGGGCGCGGGGTGTTGGGCACATAATCGAGGTCGAGCTGCGGATCCGGATCGTGGAGATTGATCGTGGGCGGGGCGATACTGTCGCGCATCGCCAGGACGCAGGTGATCAGCTCGGCGGCGCCGGCGGCGCCGATCAAGTGGCCCAGCATACTCTTGACGCTGCTGACCGGGACTTTCTTCGCCAGGTCCTGAAAGACGGTCTTGATCGCCAGGGTTTCGATCGCATCGTTCTCCTGGGTGCTTGTACCGTGGGTACTGATATAGTCGATGTCCTCGCAGGTCAGGCCGGCATCGGCCAAAGCGGCCCGCAACGCCTGGACGGCGCCGCGCCCTTCGTGGTGCATATCCGTGACGCGGTGGGCATCGGAACTGCTGCCGTAGCCGACCAGTTCCGCCAGGATCGTTGCGCCGCGTCTCTGGGCCGAGGTGAGCGATTCCAGGACGACAATGGCAGCGCCTTCGCCCAACACGAAGCCGTCGCGACTGGCGCAGAAGGGTCTCGAAGCGGTCTCGGGGCTGTCATTGCGGGTCGAGAGGGCGGTGAGCCGGTTGAAACCCATCAGGCCGAGCGGGTGGATCATCGAGTGAGCGCCGCCGCTGATCATAATGTCGGCGTGCCCGTGGCGGATCAGCATCATGGCTTCGCCGACGGCCTGGGTGCTGGCGGCGCAGGCGGTCAGGCAACTTCGGGCCGGTCCGCGCGCCCCGGTCAGCATGGCGACGTGCGCGGCTGCCAGATTGGGCTCCTGCTGAAGCTCTCGCACCGGGTGCATCATCTCCATTACGGTCCGAGTGACCTCCGACCAATCCATCTGCTGGCGTTCGGGGTCCCAGGCGGCGATAATGGCCGCAAAGAAGGCGTCGTTGTCGATGGAGCCCTCGCCGGCACCGAGATAGATGCCCATACGTCTGCGCGCGATCCCGTCCCCAGGGGCGTCCGATTCGGTGTCGATGCCAGCCTGGCGGCAGGCCTGGATGGTGGCTCCGACGGCAAAACCCGAACTGCGGCTGCACCCTTCGTGTCGCTCGGGACGTCGGGTGTGCGGTCGGTAGTCGTAGCCCTTGACCTCGGCCGAGAACGTCGTCGGGAACGTCGAAGCGTCGAAGATGGTGGTCTTGGCGGCGCCGCTTCGGCCGGCCAGGATGGCGTCCCAGACGCTCTGGACGTCGTGGCCCAATGGCGAGACGATGCCCATTCCCGTGATCACGACGCGTTCTCTTGTGGTGGGCGTCTTCATGTTATTCGGTCGCCCCCTCGTTCAGGCGTTTCAACACGACCGCCGCAGTCTGTCCGCCGTAGGTATAGCTGCAACACAGGGCGTAATCGACCCGGCGTTGAACGGGCTCGGTGGCGATGCGCAGTTGGCAGCCGTCGATGGCTTTATGAAAATTCCTTGCCGCCGGGATGGTACCGGTGGAGATGGCCTTGGCCGCCGCAATAAGGTCGAGGGCGCCGCTGGCGGCGCCGGTGACGCTGAGCATGCTCTTAGTCGGCCAGACGGGCACGTTGCTTGCCGCCGAGCCAAGTGCGGCTTCGATGCCTCGGGCTTCGGCCCGATCGTCGTGAGGGACCCCGGTCCCGTGGGGGATGATCAGTTCGAGATCTTCGGGTCCGATTTCGGCGTCCTCAAGCGCATTCTCGATAGCAACGCGTATTGCCTCCCCCTCCGGCTCGAGCCTCTCATAGGTTGTGGCGATATTGTGGCTTTGACCGATGCCCGCCACTTCGGCGAAGATCTTTGCCCCGCGCTGTCGGGCGTGGTCGAGATTTTCCAGGACGAGCACACCGCCGCCTTCTCCGAAGATGGCTCCGTGCGCGTCGGCATCGAAGGGCCGACATGCCTGGTCGGGCGGTTCGGCGCCGCTCGTGTTGGCCCGACCCAGCAGGACCTGGCGGACCATGAGGACGGGGAGGACCTTGGCCTCGGCTCCTCCCGCCAGGGCCACGTCGGCCGCGCCGCGGGCGACGACCTGGGCCGCTTCTCCGAACGCCAGGCCAGCGGAGGCCTCGGCGCAGGTGATCGTGTTGCTGGGGCCCTGGATGTCGTGGATGATGCCGACGTGGCAGGCGAGCATGTTGGGCAGGTACTTCAGCAGCCAGATCGGCGTGATGAATTCCAGTCCATCGCGGCCCCACTTGCGGACGTCAGATTCTCCGTTGGTGACACTGAGGGCCACGGACGGGGCCAGTTCGGCCATGTCGCAACTGATCATACCCGCGCCGAAGTTGACGGCGACCCGCGTGGGATCGACGTTGACCTTCTCGGGATCGATTCCGCGGGTGATCAGCCCGCTGCCGGTGACGGCCTCGAGGGCGGCGATGATGGCCAGCTCGATGTCCCGACACATCAACTTGCAGGATTTGCGGTATTTGCGTGGGACGTAGTCCTGAATGCGGTACGGCGGAACCTCGCCCGCCAGTTCACAGCGCAGGTGCGCCGGATCGAACGCCTGAATGCGACCGATGCCGCAACGTCCTTCGCTGAGGCCCGCCCACATCTGATCGGCGCTGAGCCCCAGGGGGCTGATCGCACCGAGTCCCGTCACGACTACGCGCGCCGATTGCATCAGCCTGACTCCGCCGGCACGCCGGCCCCGTTCAACGCGACGTCCCGCAACAGCGACGCCAGAAGTCCCGTGAACACGAAGTTCTCCTCGGGGAATCTCTTGCCCGCCAGGTTCCGGTCGACGTGGCTGAACATCAAATCGATTTCCGCGATGAGCTGCTCGCCGCGTCGGATGGTCCCGCCGGTGCTGGCCGCCTCCGGAGCGAAGGAATTGATCATCGCCTCGATGTGCAATGTCTCGCCCGGCCGAACGAAATCGAAGAAGACGGCCTCGCTGATCTTGGCCAGAACCACCTTCTCACGAAAATCGTTGGCGTGGCCCACGAGGATGCCGGCGGTCTGGGCCATCGCCTCGATCATCAGACATTCCGGCATGATGGGAAAACCGGGAAAATGATCGTGCAGGTGCTCCTCGGCCAGCGTGACGTTCTTGACCGCGACGGCACGCCGACCCCGCTCAAACTCCAGGAATTTATCGATCCAGATCCAACGCATGGGTGACCTATGATCCGGGCCGCCGCAGGATCGTCTCACGCGGTCCTGCCGGCGGTCCGCGATTTCACGAGAGAGGCTCAGGCGGCGTTGACTTTGCCGTCGATGTAATTGACGATGGCGTTGACGGTGAACAGATTGGCCAGTTTATTGATGTCCGGGTCCTTTTCGAACTCGGTCAAATCGGTATGGGGAACACCGTCGCGCAGCGCGGCCAGTCCCTGGTCCGTCAGTTTGCCGTTGCTGACCAAGTCGGGATCGTTCAGCAGACTCTCGGCGGGAAAGAGTTCTTCGCGCGGCACCTTGATACCGAACGCCTTTTCCAGACGAAACACGATGTCCAGGAAGTCGATGCTCTCAGCGCCCAAGTCCCCCATGAGCGTGGCGTCCGCGGTCACCTCTTCCTCGTCCGCCCCCAAGGCATCCACCAACACCTCCTGGACCTTTTGAAAAATCTCATCGCGACTCATGGCCATGGTTTCTGATACCTCCGGTCCTGCAATCCTATAGTGAACGTCCATATTCCAAACGCCGGGTTCAGTTCTGTCCCGACAGCAGTTTGTATCGGTTCTTCATTTCCTGGCGGAGGCGCGTATCGACCGCCGCCCAGGCGGGGTCTCGTTCGGCCAGGTTGAAATGCCTCAGGCCGAAACGGGCCTCCAGAATCGTGACGCCGTCGACCGTACCGTAACCCGAGAAACTGCTGACGCGCTCCTCGATGGTCTTGGCCTCGACGGTATAGACCACCTGGGAACCGGGGGCCAGGAAGCTCTTGTACTTGACGTTGCGGGCCATCTTCAGCAGCACCATGCTATGGGCAAACTCGTGCTGGGTTCGCACGAGCCAGCCGGCTGATTCGATCAATCCTTCCAACAGCAGCACGCCCGGCAGCACCGGGAACGTGGGGAAGTGATCGGCCAGATACTCCTCGGCCAACGAGACGTTCTTGACCGCGCTAAGGCGACGGCCCATCTCTAATGATACAATTCTATCTATCAGTATGAACTTCATTTCCGTAACGTCATCCGGCCCCAAATTCGCGCTATTGTAGTGGCCCGGGGCGCTTTTGCCAGTCCTTTTTTTGCTTTTTTGCGTAGGGACCCCTCGGGTGGAATCGGGATTGCAAAACGCGTCGCGAACCGTATACTGCGCGGTCATATGAAGATACGAAACGCGAAAATCTCGGATGCCACGGCCATCGCGGCCCTGATCAACTGCTATGCGGAACACGACAAGATGCTGTTCCGGTCGCTGGCGGAGATCTATGAGAACCTTCAGATGTTTCTGGTGGCCGAGGAGGACGAGGCGGTGGTCGGCTGCTGCGCGCTGGAGATCATCTGGTCGGATCTGGCGGAGATCAAGTCGCTGGCGGTCGCTCCGGGACAGAAGGGCAAGGGGGTGGGACGCGCTCTGGTCGATGCGGCGGTGGAGCAGGCGCGGCAGTTGGGTGTGCCGCGGGTATTCGCTTTGACGCTGGAGCCGCGGTTCTTCGAACGGGTGGGCTTTGCCGTCGTCAAGAAGGAAGACCTTCCCATGAAGGTCTGGAGCGACTGTGCGCGGTGCCCGAAACAGCAGGACTGTGACGAGGTGGCGGTGGCCCGGTCGCTGACGGCGGTGGCCTGAGTCGGGGCGGTCTCAGCCGACCTGGCGCTTCTGGAAGACGGCCACCGCCAGCGCGAGGATGCCAGCGGTGTAGCAGACGGCGTAGAGAGCGCCGATCAGCAGATAGCGGCCCGGCACGGCGCTGCCTTCATAGATGGCGTCGCTGATCCAGAAGACCTGAAGGTTGGGCACGAGGAATCGTCCGATTCGGGCCCAGAGGTGCGCATCGGCGAAGCGTCCGAACACATAGTCGCTGGTCAGTCCGAGCAGGAACAGACCGACGCAGGCCGAGAGCGTCACGACGGTATTGAACCGCGACGAAACGGCCACCGCCACCGCCGCGATGATCACGGCGGCCAGCAACAGCAGGACCGACCCGTAGACGTCCAGGAGGTGGATGCCGTTGTCGGAGGGATTGAACTGCCAGTGGGGATCGATAAACGCGAGAAACACGATTCCGAATGTGCTCAGAACGGCCAGGACGATGACGGCTGTCGAGGTGAACTTCCAATCGTAGGTATAGTTGAAGAACGTGCTGAGCAATACGGTGATGCCCATGATGGCGCCGGCGGCCCCGAGGACGGTCCAGTCGTGGGTATCGGCGGCCGTCTCCAGAACCCCGTGGCGAATGGCCATCAGCAGGGCGATGGTGCCGATGTAGTGGGCCACCGCCACGGCCGCGAGGACGCCGAGGAACTTGGCCGCGATGAATATGGGACGTTGCACTGGTTTGGTCAGCACCGTCAGGATGGTTTTGTTCTCCAATTCGACGGCCACGGCGCCGGAGGCCGAGAAGATTGCGACGAACAAGCTCATCAGGAAAAGCGTAGAAAGACCGATTTCGCGCAGGAGCTTATTGTCGTCGTCCATCGTGTACATGGCGAGTGACGGGCTGAGCAAGAACAGCAGAAGCGCGGCTCCGATGATAACGGCATACACGGGCTGGCGGATGGTTTCAACGAAGGTATTTTTGGCAATGGCGGCAAGCTTCTTCAGCATCTTCAGTCCTGAGGTTTCCGTGCGTTGGTCGGTGTCGTTCCTGCGGCCTGCAGCGTGAAACACATTTTTTCGTGATTGTCACTACACGACCGTCACTTTAGGGGTTATAGTACCCTGTTTCCCGTTTGTAAAGGGCGAAGGTCTTTGAAGAATAGATACTGGAAGAGTGGATTTTTGTTCGCAGTCGGGAGTCAAAGCACGAAATGACAGCATCGTCCAAACGCCCGGAGCACGTGGCCTGGATTTGCCTGATCTTGAGCCTGATCTTCTTTGGCATCACCTTCCTGCTGGGTCGATGGAGCGGCTATTTCGCCGTTTCGGCAGTCAGTTGGCAGATCCTGGGCGCCGCACTGGTCTGGCTGGTGCTGGGGATTCAGTTCCATCAGCGCAGCTTGGCCGAGCAGGAGCGGCTGGATATGCGCCAGATGGCCGAGGAGCAGGGGGGGTCGAAGCTGTTCGAAGGGACCGGCGAACGGGCGACCCTGTTTGCGGCGGCCCAGCGCCGGCTCGAACTTCTGGAAAAGTGGTTCGTCCCGATCTTCGGCGGGCTCATTGCCCTTTACGAAATCGGGCTGGGTGTGTATCTGTGGCGTGCCCTGAGGGTGTCGGGTTCGGCGGCGACCCAGCAGCCCCTGGTCGCGGCCATCCTGTTGACGGTGGTGGCCTTCGTGACCTTCCTGCTGTCGCGGTATGCGACGGGGATGTCGGCGGAACCGGCGTGGAAGCCGCTGCGGGCCGGGGGCAGTCACCTGCTCGGGGTGGCGGTGGTGTGCTTTGCGCTGGCGCTGGCGCTGGCGGGGACGCACTTTCAGTTCCAGGTCCCGCTGACCATCGTCGGGTACGTGATCCCCATCCTGTTGATCGTGCTCGGCATCGAAACGACGCTCAACACGGTTCTGGATATCTACCGTCCGCGAGTGAAAGGCGTGTACAGTCGGGCGGCGTTCGACAGCCGGCTCCTCGGGGTCATCAACGAGCCCGGCGGCGTTTTTCGCAGCGTGGCCGCGGCGATCGACTATCAGTTCGGGTTCCAGGTTTCCCAGACGTGGTTCTACAAGCTCCTGGAGAAGGCGGTGGTGCCGCTGATCCTGTTCTCGGCGGTGACCCTGTATCTGGCCAGTTGTATCGTCGTGATCGAACCCAATGAGGAAGCCATCGTCGAACGGTTCGGCGACCCGTTGACCGCGGGCGGCGAGGTTCGCCATCTTGCTCCGGGAATCCACGCCAAACTGCCCTGGCCGATCGATATTGCCTACCGTTACCCGACCAAGCAGATCATGCAGGTTCACATCGGATACATTCCGCGGCGAGACCCGAAGACGGGGCGGATCATGACCGAACCGTCGCTGTTCTGGGGACAGAGCCATTATGAGGACGAATTCAGTTTTCTGGTGGCCAGTGAATCGGGTGCCGAGACCCTGGACGAGGGAGCGGTTCCGGTCAGTCTGGTCAAGGCCAACATCCCGGTGCAGTACCGGATCAAGGACCTGTATACCTATATCTATGGACACAACGATCCGGCCAGGCTGCTGGAAGACATCTGTTATCGCGAACTAACCCAGTTTGCCGCCAGTGCCGAGATTGAAGTGGACACGGGTCAGGGGCTCCAGGAGAGCCTCCTGGGTGCCGGGCGCACGCGGGCCAAGGAGATTCTCACGGAGCGAATCCAGCAAGCCGCCGACGAACAGGGATTGGGCATCGAGGTGGTGTTCCTGGGCGTTCAGGGCATCCATCCGCCGCCCGAGGTGGCGCCGGATTACCAGGCAGTGATCGGCGCCGTGCAGAAGAAGTATGCTCTGGTCCTCAATGCGGAGGCCGAGCGGAACGCGACGCTCGGAACGCTGATCGGTTCGGTGCGGAAGGCCTACGACCTGGCCGACCTGGCGACTCGCTATCAGAACGCCCAGACCGAGGGTCGCGCCGAGGAGGCGGAGGCGTTGGGCCAGCAGTTCGATGAAGCCCTGGCCGAGGCCAGAGGCGACATCTTCAAAACGCTCCGCGAAGCCCAGAGCTACGCGTACGAAAAGGCGACGCTGGCGCGGGCGACGGGGGAGCGTTTCGCCGGGCAGGTGCAGGCGTACGAGGCCGCCCCCGAGATCTATATGAAAGAGCAGCGTCTGGCAGTGCTGGAAGAAGCACTTGCGACGATTCGCAAATACGTCGTGGCCGTCGATCCCAACGACCGGCAGGTGATCATCATGGAACTTGAGGAGAGACTCCCGACCAACCTGTTGGACATGGCCGGACTAGAGGAGACCAGTAGATAATGAAGAAATTGGCTATTCCCTTACTGATCGCCGTCATCTTCGGCATTATGGCACTGTACTTGGTATCCTTCCAGGTCCGGGAGACGGAGTCGGCCTTCATCACGCGCTTCGGCAAGCCGCTGGAGGACCGCGAGATCACCAAACCCGGGCTGTATTTCAAATGGCCCACGCCGATCGAGCGCGTCCACCGGTTCGACTCGCGGATGCGGGTGCTCGATGCCCCACCGGCCGAGACGACAACCCGAGGCGCGGTGCCCATCATCGTCAACAGTTACATTGTCTGGCGCGTGGCGGAGCCGTTGAAGTTCCTCAACGCGGTCGGCACGGTCGCCGACGCCAATGACGCACTGCGGTATCGGCTCAGCAACGCGCAGAACCGCGTGATCGGCCAGTACACGTTCAGTGATTTCGTCAACAGCGACGCGGATCAGATCCAGCTGGCCGAGATCCAGAACGAAATGCTGGCGGACCTTCAGGAAGCCGTGCGTGCCGACTACGGGATCGAGGTCAAGACACTCGGCATCAAGCAGCTCAAGATCAGCGAGGACGTCACGCAGGATGTGTTCGAGCGGATGCGGGCGGAACGGCGACGGCGGACAGAGGCGACGATCGCACAGGGCAACGCTCAGGCCACCAAGATTCGCACCGACGCCGAGGCCAAGAAGACGGCGCTGCTGGCGGCGGCCGAAGGACGTGCCAAGGCCGTCCGCGGCCAGGGGGACGCCGAAGCGGCCCAGTACTACAAGATGCTGGAAGAGGCGCCGGAACTGGCGATGTTCCTGCGGAATCTCGAAGCCCTACTGGCGACCCTGAAGGAGCGGGCGACGATCGTCATCCCGGCCGACGCCGAGCCGTTCCGGTACCTTCGCGAGATGCCCTCGCTGGAACCGAACAACTGAGGCGCGCCGGATTCATTGCTGACGCACGTTTGTCTCTGAGGACCTATGGCACATAAACATACACATGGACACGGACACGCTCCCGGACATCCGGAGCCGGCCGAGCAGGAGGCCCTTCAGCCGCGTGAGCTCGACGCGGCGGGCAAGTCGTTGTCAGACGCCCTGCGGCTGAGCTTCGGCATCCTCAAGGTGATTATGATCGTGCTGGTCGTCGCGTTCTTGATCTCGGGTTTCAAGACGGTCGACTCGGGCGAACAGGCGATGGTGCTGCGTTTCGGCGCGATCCGGGGCGTGGGTGAAGAGCGCGTCCTGGGCCCAGGATGGCACTGGGTGTTCCCGTATCCGATCGATGAGCTGGTCAAGATTCCGGTCGAGGCGCAGATCAGGCTGCCGATCAACTCGTTCTGGTACCGGCAGACGCGCAACGACATCCTGGGCGAAGGTCCGAAACCTCGCAATATGGTGCCCCAGAAGCTGAACCCGTTGACGGAAGGGTACAGTCTGACCCGCAGCCGGACGGAAGATGCGGCAACCGTCCTGGAGCAGAACGCCCCGGGAGAGGGCCTGTCGGAGATCGCCTTCGACAACGAAGCGAGCGATTACAGCATCGTGCACACGCAGTGGCAGATCGATTACCGGATTGGCAACATCGAGCAGTTCTACACGAACGTGTACGTGCGTGCGGCCAGGCCGGGACAGGTGTACTCCGAAGTCATGGAAGAAGGCATCGCGCCGCTGCTGCGGAGCGTCGTCGAGGATTCGGTCGTCACCGCGATGGTTCAGTACACGATCGATGAGGCGCTGCAAAGCACCGATACGATTCCGCGTCACGTCGAGCAACTGGCCCAAGCCAAACTCGATGCGATCGACAGCGGCATCCGGCTGACCAAGGTCCAACTGGTGGCGGCGACCTGGCCCCAGCAGGTGGATCAGGCGTTCCAGGACTACATCGCCGCCAGTCAGAAGAGCGGCCTGGCAATCAGCGATGCGCGGAACTACGCCGAGCAGACGCTGACCGATGCGGCCGGGCAGGTGGCGGAACCGCTGTATGACGCCCTGATGGCGTCGGAGATCAGTGACGACCGGCTCGAATACCTCTGGTCGCAGGTGGCCGGACAGGCACAGGACACCCTCGCCCAGGCCCAGGCGTACCGCACCAAGGTGGTCGAAGCCGCCAAGGCCAATGCGACGTATCTCCAGAGCATCCTGCCGGAATACCGCAAACGGCCGGAGTTGGTCAAGCAGCGGATCTATCTCGACACGATCGAGCGGGTGCTGGAAAACGCCGACGAGAAGTTCGTCATCGAGCCGGTGGAAGGTTCACAGGGGCAGGAGATTCGAATCCTGATCAACCGGGATCAGACACTGAAACCAAGAAGGGAACAGTCACCGAACGCACGATAGGCGGATGCATCCCCGTCAAAGGACGAGAACGTAACTATGGCTCACGAGCATCTACACCTACAACAGGACGCAGACGAAACCCGAGGTCAGCAGTTCCGCATCAGCGTGGCGCTGCTGGGCACTCTGGCCGGCGGCGTCCTCCTGATCAACAGCGGCATCGGGCGGCTCATTTACGGCGCCGACAGCTTCAACACGGAAATCTTCGCCATGGTCGGGGCGCTGCTGCTCGGTCTGCCCATCGTCATCCATGCGATCGTCAGCCTGATCCGAGGCGAATCGCACATGGACGAGCTGGCGGCCTTGGGCATCGTAGCGGCGTTTGCCACGGGCGAATACATCGCGGCCGGCCTGATCGGGTTCTTCATGCTGCTCAGCGAACTGGTCGAGACGCGAACGGCGCTGGGCGCCCGCGCGTCGATCGAGTCGCTGATCAAGCTGACGCCTACGCGGGCCAACCTGATTGCCGCCGACGGGACCGAGCAGGAGGTGAAGGTCAGCGCCCTGAAGGCGGGCGATATGATCCGCGTTCGACCGGGGGACAACGTTCCGGCCGACGGCGAGGTGACCAGCGGGCTCAGCTCCGTCAACGAAGCGACGATTACGGGCGAATCACTGCCGGTGGACAAGGTGCCGGGCATGCAGGTGTTCGCGGGCACGAACAACCTGACCGGTGCGATGGACATTCGGGTGACCAAAGCGGGCCAGGATACGACGCTGGGCAAGGTCCAGTCCCTGATCATACAAGCCGAGCACACGAAGATCCCGATCATGCGGATCATCGACCGCTACATCACCTGGTATGTGCCGACGATTCTGATGATCGCGACGATCGTGCTGTTCTTCACGCGGGACATCAACCAGGCCATCACCATCCTGGTGATTTCGTGTCCGTGTGCGATCATCCTGGCAACGCCGACGGCCATGGTGGCGGCCATCTCGGCTGCGGCCCGGCTGGGCGTTCTGGTCAAGAACGTGGCGGATCTGGAGATCGCGGGCAAGATGACGGCGCTGGTTTTCGACAAGACCGGTACCGTGACCACGGGTCGGCTGTACGTGACCAAGCTGACGCCGGCCGAGGGGATCGAAGCGGCGGAATTGCTGGCCGAAGCGGCGGCCGCCGAGCAGTTGAGCAAGCACCCGGCGGCCCGGGCGCTTCAAGAGGTAGCCAAGGAGGCGAACCTGACGCTGCCGGCCGCCGAGGACTTCCGGGAGACGCCGGGCAAGGGCGTTACCGCGACCGTCAACGGTGTGAAGATCAGGGTCGGCCGGGAGATGTTCCTTCAGGAGATCGGCGTGGACTTCAGCGGCATCAGCAACCCCGCCCTCGACGAGGAACAGGGCTTCAGCACGCTGTACGTGGCCAAGGGGTCGCGCTGCATCGGGTGGATCGGCCTCCAGGACAAGACGCGCCCCGAGGCCCAGCGGGCGGTCAAAGAGCTGGTCGATATCGGGATCAAGCGTGTGACCATGCTGACCGGCGACCGCAGCGAGGTGGCCAATCGCGTGGCGGGCGAACTGGGCTGCACCGATTACAAGGCAAACTGTCTGCCGCAGGACAAGCTGGCCATCGTCGAACAGATCAAGCGCGACGGGCACACGGTCGTGGTCGTCGGCGACGGCATCAACGACGCTCCGGCCCTGGCGGCCGGCGATCTGGGCATCGCGATGGGGGCGGCCGGCAGCGACGTGGCGATCAACTCGGCGTCGATCGCCCTGATGAACAACGATCTGCGGCGGATCCCGTTCCTGGTTCAGGTTTCGCGCAAGACGCGCAGCGTCATCAATCAGAATCTCGGCTTTGGCATTGCGTTCATCGTCATCGGAATCTCGCTGGCGAAGTTCATTCCGCCGAGCGTGGCGGCGTTCCTGCACTTTGCCAGCTCGATCGTGGTGGTCTTCAACAGCGCCCGGCTGGTTCGCTACGGCGAGGATCTCGACCACCAGTCGCACCCGGCCTAGTCGGGCATCGTAGAAAGGACCGGGAGGAGACGAGCGACGACGTTTCCGCAGTCAAGAACTGGACCCTGCAAGAATGAATATTGGTCGCTAACTCGTTTGGATCGCACCTGGCAGATTATGGACTACGCCATTGAGACAATTTCGCTGACGAAGGTCTTCTCGGACTGGTGGGGACGGGCCAAGGTCTACGCGGTGGACGATCTGAATCTCAAGATCCGTCCCAACGAGGTATTCGGTCTGCTGGGTCCGAACGGATCGGGCAAGACGACCACCATCAAGATGCTGCTCGGACTGCTGCACCCGACCAAGGGCCATGCGTTGCTTCTGGGCGGCGACGGCACCGATCCCAAGATCAACGCCCGCGTGGGATTTCTGCCGGAGGAGTCCTATCTGTACCGGTTCCTCAACGCGCGGGAAACTCTCGATTTCTATGGGCGGCTCTTCAAGCTGGAGCCGAAGGTCCGCAAGATGCGGATCGAGGCGCTGCTGGAGATGGTGGGATTGCGAGCGGTGGCCAGTCGGCCGATCGGCATGTATTCGAAAGGTATGGCCCGTCGCATCGGGCTGGCCCAGGCGCTGATCAACGATCCGGACCTGCTGATTCTCGACGAGCCGACGACGGGTCTGGACCCGATCGGGACGCGCCAGATCAAGGACCTGATCCTCAAGCTGGCCGAACGGGGCAAGACGATTCTTCTGTGCAGTCACCTGCTGGCCGACGTCGAGGACGTGTGCGATCGCATCTCCATCCTCTACGGAGGCAAGATCCAGGCGGAGGGCCAGGTTGGCGAACTGCTTCAGCAGACCGGCAAGCGGCAGATCGTCACCGGTGCCGTCAGCGACGGGGCGATCGAGAAGATCCGCCGTATCCTCGAAGAGGAAAGCGCCGAGTGCGAAGTGACCAGCCCGATGGAGAAGCTCGAGACGTTCTTCATCAACACGGTGGTCGAAGCGCAGCAGCAGGCCAAGCCGACCAGCGGGGCGGTCAGCACGACCCAGATCGGCGAGTTCCTGACGGCCGAGAAATCCCAGGCGAGCATTCTGGACAAGCTGGTCGCGGCTCCGGTCAGCGAGGAAAGGCCGGGCGAACCTCCGCGTACGGAACAGGCTAAACCGGCCGAGACGAAGGTGGCGCAGCCGAATCAGGACCTGCTCAGCGAGCTGTCCAAGCCGGCGGCCCCCGTGCAGACGGAGCACGCGCCGCCCAAGACCAAGCCCAGCGAACCGGCCGAGTCCGAGGAGGATCGGGAGGTCAGGCGGAACATCCTGGACGAGCTGACGGGCCCGGCGCCGGATTCGGCGACGGAAGAGCCGCAGAAGGAACCGAAGGACGGCGAGGCGGGCCATGAGTAGAGTCTGGGCCGTGGCAGTCAACACGATCCGGCAGGCCCTGCGCATGAAGATCGCCGTGATTTTCATGCTCCTGCTGCTGGTGCTGTTGCCGGTTCTGGGACTGACGGCCACCGGCGACGGGACGCTCAAGGGGAGGCTCCAGACCTTCGTCAGCTATGGATTATCGCTGACGAGCCTGCTATTGTCTTTGCTGACGATCATCGTCGCGACCTTCACGATTACCAGCGATCTCGAACATCGGCAGATCTACACGGTGGCGACCAAGCCGATTCGCCGGTATCAGTTTATCCTGGGCAAGCTCCTCGGCGTAGTCGTCCTGGATATCGGCCTCGTGACGCTGTTCGCGGGCATCGTGTACGCATTCGTGGTGTTTCTGCCGGGCTTCTATGACGTCTCACCGGCTACTCTGGAAGAGATCAACAACGAATTCTACACTGCGCGAGCCAGCCTGGCGCCTCCGCTGCCCGAGGTACAGGAAGAGGTGATGGCGCTGTACAACCAGCTCGAGAGGACGGGACAACTTCGCGAGGCCTATCCGACATTGCCGCGGGGCGCCATCCTTCGAGAGCTGACGCTGCGCAAAATGCTGGAGAAGCGTGCGGCGGGGGTAGGCGAGGATCTGGTGTGGGAGTTCGAGAACATCCGGCCTCTGGACCCGAACCAGAGCCTGTTCATTCGCTTCAAGTACGACGTCGCGTCCGAGCCGGCCAGCGGTCAGATTTACGGGCGCTGGCGGATCGGCGATCTGCGGCAGGTCCGCTACGGGATGGATTTCAAGACCCCGATCTGGCCGGAGGATCGGGCCGATCCGGTGCGGACGTTCCGCGAGATCGAGGTACCCGCTCGCGTGATCGCCGACGACGGGTATCTGGCGGTAGGCTTTCTGAACGTCCCGCTCAACAATACGACGGTGATCTTTCCGCTGGAGGACGGCCTGGAGCTTCTTTATAAGGCCGACACGTTCACGGGCAACTTCATCCGGGGGGTGCTGCTGATCCTGTTTCGGCTGGTCTTTCTGGCGTGTCTGGGGGTGCTGGCCGCCAGTTTCCTGTCGTTCCCCGTGGCAATTCTGTTGTGCCTGGTGGTCTTTCTGACGGGCACGGTCAGCGGTTTCGTGCTGGAATCGTTCGACCAGCTCAGCGCGAGCGTGGGGCAGGTGTATTCGTACACGATCGGGGCGCTGGTGCGGCTGCTGCCGCGTTTCGACCGGTACAACCCGACGACATTCCTGATCCCCGGTCGACTGATCGCCTGGTCGCTGATCGCGCAGGTGGCCTTCTTCATGGTTTGTATCAAGGGCTTGCTGCTGCTGGTGCTGGCGCTGATCATCTTCAGTGTCCGGGAACTGGCCCGAATTATCGTGTGATGACAAAGACGAACCAAGGCGGCCGACGAGGCCGTGAAATCGATTATGCGTGGACGTGACATCCTTATCATCGTGATCAGTGTGGGAATCGCCGTCGGCCTGCTCTATACCGCGAGCGCCCAGTTGGACTATATCAACGCGCAGCGGCAGCAGATGGGGCTCGTCGTCAACGCCCCGTTGGAGAATGCGCCTCCGTCGCTGGCGTTTGCGACGGTGGCGATGGGGGCCTTCCGCGGGTTGGTGGTCGATATTCTGTGGATGCGCGCCGACAAGTTGAAAGAGGAAGGGCAGTTCTTCGACGCCAAGCAGTTGGCCGACTGGATCACGACGTTGCAGCCGCGTTTTCCGGCGGTCTGGGAGTTCCAGGCGTGGAATATGGCGTACAACATTTCGGTCGCGATTCCCGCCTCGCAGCCCGAGCAGCGCTGGCGGTGGGTCCGGAACGGATACGAACTGCTGCGCGACAAAGGCATCCCGATCAATCCCAAATCGGTGCAGCTCTATCGCGAGTTGGCCCGAATTTTCCAGCACAAGCTGGGCGGCGTCAGCGACGACGCCCACGAGTATTACAAGCTCCAGTTGGCCGAGGCGATGGGCCCGTTGCTCGGTTCGGAAGACAACGGCCTGTCGCCCGACGAGAATGCGTTCTTCGAAGCCCTCATGGCCACACCCGCCCAATGGGGGCAGATCGCGGATGACCCGAACGTCGCGCCGTTCATCGAGGCGCTCCAGGCGGTGGGCGAGCCGTTCACGGATGGACAGAAATTCGTCCGCAGCTACCTGGCTCTGCGAGGCAACGCCGCTCCGTTCCCCGAAGCCGCGATTGGAGTGATCGATCAGTTTCGTGGAACCGAGGCGCTGAAACGCTTCGATCTGTTCGCCAAGGCCTACGAGCTGCGGAACACGTGGAAGCTGGAGCCCAGCCAGATGCACGCGATCAACCAGGAATATGGTCCTGCCGCGTTCTCGGACCCGAACGTACACTATCCGATGGACTGGCGGCACCCGGACAGCCAGGCCATTTACTGGGCGCTCGAAGGGCTCAGCGTCGCGAGGGAAACCGACAACGAGGAAATCGAGCGCTACGAGACGAACACGCAGCGCATCGTCGCGCACAGCCTTCAGAATCTGTTCCGGTACGGCAAGATCACGATCTTGCCCCGTCCGCCGGAGGTGGTCCAGCAGGAAATCGAAGCGGCCGACCCCGGCCTGCCGATCCTGCACAACGATATCTTCCTCGGCCCGGACCTGCGCATGTTCGACTCCTACAACCAGGCCGTGCTGGAGATCATCGCCCGCTATGACGACGAACCCACCACGCAGGAATCCCTGGAAAACGGTCATCGCAACATGCTCAAGAATGCGGTGCTGTCGTTCTTCCAGGCGGGACTCAAGGGAGAGGCACTGGAAATCTTCAATCAATTGCGCCAACGGTACCCCCTGCAGGAGTTCAACGTCTCGCTCGAACAATACGCCTTCAACCGCTGGAAGGAAGAGCTGGAGAGCTTCGGGATCAACGACGCCCGCGAGCAGATCGTCTTGCAGCTTACCCGGGCCTACAGCCTGTACGCGATCGGCGACGATGACGCCGCCGCCGGCCGGGAAGAATTGGCCCAACAGGCCTACGATTACTACAATGCGTCCAACGAGCCGGAGTTTCGCATTGACCTGCCTCCCATGTCCGTGCTACGATACGTGGCGATCGGTCAGTTCCTCAACAGCGGGGCGTATCCCGCCTATGTTCGGCAGGGTCTGCTCAACCGGATCCAGATCGAGAAACCCGAACTGTACAAGCAACTGGAACAGACCGAAGAACAGTTGCAGCAGATGCAGGAGCAACTACAGGAGCAGGGAACTCCATAAGGATCGCCGGCAGGGGCATGGACGAAACACTTCTGGCACAACTGACACCGTCGCAACGGACAGCGGTCACTCATCGGGCAGGCCCGTTGCTGGTTTTGGCGGGGCCGGGCAGCGGCAAGACGCGGGTGATCACGTGCCGCATAGCCGCGCTGGTCGATTCCGGGATCAGGCCGTACAATATCTGCGCGATCACGTTCACCAACAAAGCCGCGGAGGAGATGCGTCAGCGTGCCGCCAATCTGGGGGCTTCGGGCGGGGCGCACATCAGCACGTTCCATTCGTTGTGCGTGCGGATTCTCCGCCGATACGCGGAGGCAGCCGGGATTCGCCCGAACTTCAGCATCTATGATTCCAGCGATCAGAGCCGATGCGTCAAGCAGGCCGTCAAGGACTGCAAACTCGACGGGACGAATTTCCCGCCGGCGCGGATGCTGGATGCGATCAGCACGTTGAAGAACAAACTGATCGACGCCGAGGCGTTCCAGGGGCGAGCGGAGGATTTTTTCAGCCGGACGCTGAGCCAGGTCTACACGCGATATCAGCAGATCCTCGCCGAGCGCAACGGCCTGGATTTCGACGATTTGCTGATGAAAGTCGCCTTCTTGTTAGAGAACGATCCGACCGTCTGCAGCGAGCTGTCCAATCGGTTCCAGTTCCTGCTGATCGACGAGTATCAGGACACGAACCACGCCCAATATCGGCTTGCCAAGGCCCTGGCCCTGCCGCACGGCAACATCTGCGCCACCGGCGATCCCGACCAATCGATTTATCGCTGGCGGGGGGCCGACATCCGCAACATCCTCGCCTTCGAGAAGGACTGGCCCCAGGCGGTGGTCGTCAAGCTGGAGGAGAACTTTCGCAGCACGTCCGCCATTCTGAGGGTGGCTGAGAACCTGATCGCGCGCAATGCGAGTCGTAAGGAGAAGGCCCTGATCGCGGTGCGGACGGACGAGGGCAAGGTCTCGGTGGAAGGCTACGAAGATGAAGCGGCGGAGGCCGACGCGGTGGCCCGTCAGGTCGATGCGCTGCTGGCCCAGAAGGTGCCGGCCGGACAGATTGCCGTCTTCTACCGTGTCAATGCGATGAGCCGGGCGCTGGAAGAAGCGTTTATCCGCCACCGGGTCCCGTACCAGGTCGTGCGGGGGGTGGAATTCTACAATCGCAAGGAAATCCGCGATCTGCTGGCCTACCTGAAGGTGCTGGCCAACCCGGACGACGAAGTGGCGCTGCTGCGGATCATCAATACGCCTACCCGCGGCATCGGCAAGGTCACCGTCGATCGCGTCAAGGCGTATGCCGTCCAGCATGGGCTGACCATGTCGCAGGCGCTGGCGCGGGCCGATCAGATCAGCCAGGTGAGTGGGGGAGCGCGGACCAAGCTCCTGGCCTTCGCCCGATTGCTCGACAAGTTCCGGCAGGACCTGGTGGGCAAGGTCGCTCCGCTGGCCGAACGCATTTTCCGTGAATCGGGTCTGGAGGATTCCTTCAAAGGGACCGGCCAGGATGGTCAGGACGCGCTGGAGAATATCGGCGAATTGATCAATGCCGCGGCCGCCTACGACGAACAGACCGCCGAACCGTCCCTGCTCGATTATCTCCAGCAGATCGCACTGTTCAGCGATACCGACGCCTACGAGGCGACCGGCGAGCGGGCGGCACTGATGACGCTGCATGCCGCCAAGGGCCTCGAATTCGACCACGTCTTCGTCATCGGGCTCGAGGATGGGCTGCTGCCGCACGAGCGGGGCAACGGCGACGGGGAGGAACTTGAAGAAGAACGTCGCTTGTTCTTTGTGGGCGTCACGCGGGCCCGCACGAACCTGTATCTCAGCTACGCACGGTATCGCACCGTGCGCGGGCAGTTCCTGCGGACCGTGGCGTCTCCGTTTCTCTTCGAGCTGGGGCTCGATACGATGGTTCAGGCGGAGGCTGAGCCCGAGGACGACGAGATCTTCACTGCCTACCGTCGTCCGCACCAGGTGGCTGCCCCGGTCACGGCGCCGGCGGCGCCCCAGCGAGAGCCGGACTTCGCTCCCGGCCAGCTCGTCCGCCACAAGACCTTTGGGCTGGGGCGGGTCCGCAAGTATGCCGACATGGGCGCCAACAGCGTCGTGACCGTTCAGTTCAACACTGGACAGACGAAGTCGCTGCTCCTACAATACGCCAACCTCTCGAAAGTATGAGAGTCCGGCCTCGGGGGGCGCCGAAGCCACCCAGGCCCGAGGGGTGGATCGTGGGCAAGATCTGTTTCAGCGGGATCGACAACCTGTCTATCTGAAGAGGTGTGGCCGTGTCGCAACCCATCAATCGTCGCGAATTCCTTCAGGCAACTGTGGCGGGAACGACTGCCGGCATGATGGCTCCCTATGTGGTGCTCGGCCGGCAA
>CAZTGH010000001.1:3596-6393 GCA_964612985.1 uncultured Pirellulales bacterium | reverse complement strand
ACGATTCCGAGCGGGTTCTGGCTGAGGCGGAGAACCGGATCCGCCAACATCGCAAGGCCGCGACGACGGCGCGACTGCTTGGGCCGGATGGCGGAGCCTTGCCTCCGGGGCGGAGTGTGAAGATCGGTCAGGTCCGACACCAGTTTCTTTTCGGGTGCAATATCTTCAAGCTGGGGCGATGCCGGAGCCCGGAGCAGAACGACGCCTACGCTCGCCAGTTTGCCGACCTGCTCAACTACGCCACGCTGCCGTTCTACTGGTGGAATTACGAGCGGCAAAGGGGCCGACCCCAGGATGAGCGCACGGATGAAGTCGTGCGTTGGTGCGACGCCCACGACATGACGATGAAGGGACATCCTCTGGCCTGGAACTACCGTGACCCCGCCTGGCTCCGTGGGACAGCGGAAGAGGTCATGCGATTGCAGCTTGAGCGCATCGAGCGCTGCGTCCGTCGGTTCGAGGGCGATATCGATATCTGGGATGTGGTCAACGAGGCGACGCACTATGACCGGGCCGAGTGCAAGCGCGAATCACCGCTGCTGACGAGGGCGATTGCCGAGATGGGCGTCGGACCCTATGTCCGTGCCGCATTTCGCAGAGCGCGCCAGGCGAACCCTGATGCGACGCTGGTGATCAACGACTACCGGACCGATCCGGCCTATGCGGACCAGGTCGTCTCGGAGCTTGTGGATGAGAATGGCAAGGCGCTTTACGACGTCATTGGCATTCAGTCCCACATGCACGGCGGCCCCTGGGGGGCGGCGCGAACGTGGGAGGTCTGCGAGCGTTTCGCCCGCTTCGGCAAACCGCTGCATTTCACGGAGACGACGCTGGTCTCAGGTCCGAAGAGCGAGTCGCGTTGGACGACGACGGCCGATGGCGAAGAGAGACAGGCCAAACTGGCGGCTGAATTCTATACGGTGCTGTTTTCGCACCCGGCTGTGGAAGCCATCACCTGGTGGGATTTCAGTGACCAGGGCGCCTGGCAGCAGGCGCCGGCGGGTCTGATCCGGGCTGATATGACGCCCAAGCCGGTTTACGAGGGTCTCCGCGACCTTATCAGAGGCAAGTGGTGGACGCAGACTACGGCCGAGACCGGAGCCGACGGTCGGGTGAAGATTGAGGGGTTTTTGGGCGACTACGAGGTTACCGTGCAGCAGGATGGGCGCAGACTTGCCGGGCGGTTTTCCCTCACCAAGGACGCCGGCAGACGCCTGGATGTCGCCCTACGGCAGGTTCCCGACAGACAATAGGGCATATACCGGTCATCGATAGGGCTTCGGCGTATTGCGTTCCTGACCGGCGGCGGTACAATGCCCGCGATAGACAGGATGGGCCTAGACAGGGCAAGGGGCCCTGGGGCAAGAGAAGGATTGGTGAATGAAGTATGCGGTGATCATGGCCGGCGGCACCGGCAAAAGACTGTGGCCGCTGAGCCGGCAGAAACGACCCAAGCAGGTTTTGAAGCTCCTGGACGGCAGGACGCTCTTGGAACGCTGTTTCGCGCGACTGGAGCCCATCTTCGATCATCGCAATATCCTCGTCTTGACCAATGCCGACTACGTCGAGGTGGTGCGCGAGGAGCTTCCGGAACTGCCGCCGGGAAATGTGATTGCCGAGCCGGCGGTGCGTGATACGGCTGGGGCGATCGGGCTGGCGGCCACGGTTCTGGCCAAGACCAACCCGAAGGCGTCCATGGCAGTCGTGACCGCTGATCAGTTGATCGAGCCGGCGGAGGTCTTCCAGAATGCCCTGCGCGACGCGTTCGAATTCGTCGACGCCCATCCGAACGCTCTGATTACCTTCGGGATCAAGCCCACGTTTCCCAGCACGCAGCTAGGCTATCTCAAGTGCGGCGATGCGCACCCGTGCCCGTCGTGCAAGAACACGGTCTATTCGGTGGAAGCCTTCAAGGAGAAGCCCGATGTGGCGACCGCCGAGGAATATCTGGCGAGCGGCCGATACTTCTGGAACTCGGGCATGTTCGTCTGGAAGGTCGAGACGATCTTGCAGAACCTGACCGATTTCCTGCCCGAGGCGGCCGAGCCGCTGCGCCGGATCGGCTCGGCCTGGGACAGCCCGAGCCAGGAGGTCGTACTACGAGAGCAGTTTGTCAAGCTGCCCAAGATCAGCATCGACTACGCGGTGATGGAAAAAGCCCAGCAGGTCTGTGCGATTCAACTGGACTGCCGGTGGCTCGACATGGGCTCGTTTGCCGCCTTGGCCGATATCGTGGAATCCGACGACCAGGGCAACATTGTGGTCGCCGGCGCCAGCGAGTTGCTGGACTGCAAGAAGAGCATCGTGGTGACTGAAGATCAAGGCCATCTGATCGCAGTGGTTGGACTTGACAACGTGGTGGTCGCCCACACGCCGGACGCGACCCTGGTCTGTCGAGCCGACCAGACCGAGCGGCTGAAGGAACTGCTGGCCTTGATCGAATCGCATCAACGTCATGAATTCCTGTAGGGCTCGGGCGGCAGGGGGGCCGGCAGTGGGAAGATGAGGTATCTGGCGATAGATCACGGCACCCGGCGAATCGGACTGGCGATTTGCGACGCCGGTGAAACCCTCACCTCGCCCTTGTGCGTATTGGATGGGCGGAGGGATGTATTGCCGCGAATCGCCCGAATTGTCCGCGACGAGGGCGTCGGGGCCCTGGTGGTGGGTCTGCCGTTGAATATGGATGACTCTGAGGGCCCACAGGCGGCCAAGGCCAAGGCCTTCGGCGAGCGGCTCGGCCGGGACCTGGGCTTGCCGGTGCATTTCCAGGATGAACGGCTCAGCAGTTTCGGGG
>CAZTGH010000001.1:2431-3586 GCA_964612985.1 uncultured Pirellulales bacterium | reverse complement strand
CAGGAGAAGCTGGAGCCGGCGGGTTACTCCCGGGCCCGCAAACGCGACCGGCTCGACGCAGTGGCCGCCGCCGAGATCCTCCAGGCCTTCCTGGAGGCGAAAGCCAGCCGGACAGAGCCCTAGCGGGTGGTCTGCACCTCATCCACCCTGCCGAAGGGCCGGTCGGCCGAATCCGGAACGCGGATCGGGGATATTTTTGGACGATCCCCGGGAAAAAGGCTTGCCAAGATCGCCGCAAGTGGTTTAGATTAAAGGATTCATAACTCGCGTGTAAAGTTAACCTCAAGATGAGGCGGACCAGGAAGGGCATTAGGAAAGAGCATGCTGACGAAAGAACAAAAAGGCGAAATTCTCAACGATTTTGAGACGCACGACGGGGACACCGGGTCTCCGGAGGTGCAGATCGCGCTTCTGACCAAGCGGATCAACGACCTGACGGAACACTTGAAGAGCCATCCGAAAGACCACTCCTCGCGCCGCGGGCTGCTGAAAATGGTCGGCAACCGCTCGGCGCTGCTGAGGTACGTCCGTGACAAGGATGTCAAGCGCTACCAGGCCGTCATCTCCCGCCTTGGGCTGCGAAAATAGCATATTCCTGTGTATCACTGCCGCGAGTGCAACCGTTGGCGCCATCGTGGGCGCACGGGGCTCGTACGGAAGGCAGCCGGCCTTTCTGGTGGCGCATATACGCAATAGACGAGTGAGGTAGTTATGTCGGACGTTGTAAGTGTATCGAGAGAAATCGGGGGGCGCACGCTCACGATCGAGACGGGGCGTATCGCACGGCAGGCCGATGGAGCGGTCATGGTGCGGTACGGCGAGACCATGGTTCTCGTGGCGGCGGTGACGGCGCCTCCGCGATTTGAGGACATCGACTTTTTCCCGCTGAGCGTGGATTACCGTGAAAAGCATAGCGCCGCCGGCAAGTTCCCGGGGGGATTCATCAAGCGAGAAGGGCGACCGAGCACGAAAGAAATTCTTACCGCGCGGATGATCGACCGGCCCATCCGCCCGCTGTTCCCGGACGGATACTTCCAGGAAGTGCAGATCATGGCGTCGGTGCTCAGTGCGGACCGCGAAAACGACCCCGACGTGCCGGCGATGATCGGCGCCAGTGCAGCGCTGTCGATCAGCAAGATTCCGTTTCTGGGCCCG
>CAZTGH010000001.1:0-2421 GCA_964612985.1 uncultured Pirellulales bacterium | reverse complement strand
CGATCGGGACGATCCGCCTGGGGCGGGTCGATGGCGAATTCGTGATCAACCCGACGCACGCGCAGGCCGAGCAGAGCGACATCAACGTCCTGGTCGGCGGTCGCAAAGAAGCGATCAACATGCTGGAGGTCGGCGCCAAAGAGCTGTCGGACGACGTGGTCGCCGAGGCCATCGCCAAGGCCCATGAAGCCGTCCGCGAAGTCGTCGAGATGATCGAAGAACTTCAGCAGAAGGTGGGCGTCGAAAAAGAGATTCCCCTGGCGGAGATGGACCAGGAGTTGTACGGAAAGGTCAAGGCCGAGATTTCGGGCCGACTTCGCGAACTGAAAGACATCCCCGGCAAGCAGGAGCGCAACAACGCGGTCAACGAGTTCCTGGCCGAGGTCAAGGCGCGGTATTGCGAGCCCACGGAAGATGGAAATGCCGCGTCGGGCGCGGCGCCGGCGGACGCACCGATGTTCAAGCGTATTCTCAGCAAGATCGAGTGCGACGTCGTTCGCGAGATGATACTGGAGGGCAAGCGCCCCGACGGTCGCGGCTACGGCGACGTTCGCCCGATCTCCTGCGAGGTGGGCATTTTGCCCAGGACGCACGGTTCGGCGCTATTCACGCGGGGAGAAACGCAAGCGCTGGTGAGTGTCACGCTGGGGACGATTCGCGACGCCCAGATCATCGACGGGCTGCTCGACGAGTATTCCCAGAGCTTTACGTACCATTACAATTTCCCGCCATTTGCGGTGGGCGAGGTCAAGCCCATACGCGGACCGGGCCGACGGGAGATCGGTCACGGCGCGCTGGCGGAGCGGGCATTGGAAAATGTGCGGCCGCCGGAAGACAAGTTCGCCTATACCGTGCGTCTGGTCTCCGATATCACCGAGTCCAATGGGTCCAGCTCGATGGCGTCGGTGTGCGGCGGCTCGCTGGCCCTGATGGATGCGGGCGTGCCCATCAAGGGTGCGGTGGCGGGCATCTCGATCGGCATGGTCAGCGACGAGAACGGTCGGCAGGAGCTGCTAACCGACATCATCGGCGAAGAGGACCACTTCGGCGACATGGACTTCAAGGTGGCCGGAACCACCGAGGGGATCACCGCCATCCAACTCGATATTAAGGCTGAGGGCCTTCCGCATCAGATCATGGTCGAGGCCCTGGAGCGGGCCAGGAGCGCGCGACTCCAGATCCTTGACGTCATGAACAAGGCGATCAGCGAGCCGCGTCCGGAACTGAGCCAGCACGCTCCGAAGCTGATCGCCGTCGAGATCGATCCGGAATTCATCGGCAAGGTCATCGGCCCCGGCGGCAAGATGATCAAGAGCCTCCAGGAGAAAACCGGCACGACCATCGAGATCGAAGAAGACGGGACCGTGTTCATCAGTTGCGTCGGTGGGGACGGGCATCTCCAGGCCAAGGCGCTCATTGAAGCGATGACGCAGCCGCCGGAGGTGGGGCGCCTCTACAAAGAATCGAAGGTCGTCTCGATCAAGGACTTCGGCATTTTCGTCGAGATCGCGCCCGGCGTCGAGGGGCTTTGTCATATCAGCGAGTTGAGCGAAGGCTATGTCAAGCAGGTCGAGGATGTCTGCAAGCTCGGGGATATCATTCCGGTCAAGCTGATCAGCATCGACGACCAGGGCCGACTCAAGCTTTCGCGTCGCGCCGCCATGGCGGAACTGGGCATCAAAGAAGAAAAGCGGCCCCGGCCCCCACACGAAAAACGATAGATTCGTTCGCGGGCCAAAGGCCCGCGGGAGTGAACAAAGGTCGTTCAAAGCCGAAGATCAGAGGGCGCGACGTCGGTATCCACCGGGCCGGGCTGTCTGATTTTTCGGCTCTTGGTTTTTGGGGTTTTCGTGGACATTTGGGCGGAGTGATTGAGGCGTGAAATCGTTTCTCAGCGGAGTTCTCCTGACGCTTCTGATCATGCTGCCGGCAGCGGCGTTTCTGTTTCGCAGGGTGCAGCAGAAGGAGGGGGTGGAGCCCGGGCCTCCGGACGATGTCGACGAGGCGCTGACCCGCTTGACCGGCGAGCTGGCGCACGAGATCAAGAACCCGCTTTCGACGATCAAGGTGAATCTGAAGCTGGCCAGGGAATCGCTGGAAGACGTGGACTTTCACGAGCCGCAGAAGCTCGCGCTGGATCAATGCCAGCAGGGCGTTTCGAACGCGCGGCGGAAAATCACGGTCATCCAGAAGGAAACGGACCGTCTGGAGCAGATCGTCGACGGGTTCTTGCGTTATGTGCGTCAGCCCGATCTCCAACTGGTCACCATGGACCTGAACGAGCTGGTCGGCGACATCGTCGATTTCTATCTGCCGCAGGCGTACAGCCATTCACTGATGCTGCGCCACAGTCTGGTCGACGAGCCTCTGACCTGCCGGGTCGATGCGGATAGACTTGTCCGCCCCCATTGCCAGTGCCCG